>NZ_JBEPFL010000003.1:0-375088 GCF_040301925.1 Streptomyces sp. NPDC000075 | reverse complement strand
TGGGGCGGAGCCCCAGCGGCGGCGCCGCAGCCGAACGGGTTCCCGGCACGGGCTGCGGCCGCGCGGCGCACCGGGGGCGGGGCCGGGGTCCGGCAGCGTTCCCGGCATGCCCCTGATGCCGCCCCTGCCCGCCCGGCTCACCCGGCTCACCCGGCTCGCCCCGACCGCCCGGCGTCCGGCATGGCCACGGCCGCTCCGGCTACGGCTACGGCTACGGCCACCCCGGCTCCGGATGCACTGGCCGGCCAGGCCCCCGGCCAAGCGGGTCTGCGACCTGATCGGCGCGGTCCCCCTGGCGCTGCTGTACGCCGTCCCGCTCCTGCTGGCGGCCGCCGCGCTGTACGGCACCACGCGCGCGGGCGTCCTCGTACGGGAGCCCGCGCTCGGCCTGGCCGGCCGCCCCTTCCGCACCTGGCGGCTGCGCACCGACGGCGCCGGGCGCCCCGGCGCATGGGTGCGGCGGTGCGCCCTCGACGCGCTGCCACAGCTGCTCAACGTGCTGCGCGGGGAGATGTCGCTGGTCGGGCCGCGCCCCGAGAGCCGTACGGACCACCCCGAACGCCTGCTCGTACGTCCCGGAATGACCGGATTGTGGCAGGTCAGCGAGCGTTCCGACCTCCCCTGGGAGGAGATGGCCCTGCTGGACCGGCACTATGTGGAGAGCCATTGGCTGGGGACGGACCTCGCGATCCTCGCGAAGACCCCTCGGGCAGCCTTCCAACACAGGCGTGCCTGAGCGACACAGATCACCGCTCACTCACCTACAGTGCGGCGCGGGAAATGGGTAACCTCAAGCCTTGACTCAATAAGTTACCGCTTAGTAAGTCCCGCCCGAGGAGCCCTCCCATGCAACTCGCCGCGATCATCGTGTCGCTGGTCCTGTCTGTGGTCGGCGTCGCGCTGCTCGCCCGAGCCGTGGCGCAGATCTACCGGTTCGTGAAACTCGGCCAGCCCGTACCGGCGGGCAGCCGCACCGACCGTCCGAAGGAACGGACGATCACCCTGGTCAGGGAGTTCCTGGGCCACACCCGGATGAACCGCTGGGGCATCGTCGGCTTCGCGCACTGGTTCGTCGCGATCGGCTTCCTGACGCTGCCGCCGACCCTGGTGCAGGCCTTCGGCCAGCTCTTCCAGGCGGACTGGCTGCTGCCGATCGTCGGCGACTGGCTGCCCTTCGAGCTCTACACCGAGTTCATCGGCGTGATGACGGTCCTCGGCATCGCCGTCCTGATGGTGATCCGCCTGCTCAACCTTCCCTCGCGCGCCGGTCGCAAGTCCCGCTTCGCGGGCTCGAAGGCCTGGCAGGCGTACTTCGTCGAGTGGGTCATCCTCACCATCGGCGTCGCGATCCTGTGCCTGCGCGGCCTGGAAGGCGCGATCCACGGCGTGGAGTCGTACGAGCCCGCGTACTTCGCCTCGTACCCCCTGGTCCTGGCCTTCAAGGGGCTCGGCGCCGCCGGCATGCAGAACGCGATCTACTTCACCGCGATGGTCAAGATCAGCGTTTCCTTCATCTGGATGATCACGGTCTCGCTCAACACCAACATGGGTGTGGCCTGGCACCGCTTCCTCGGCTTCCCGAACATCTGGTTCAAGCGGAACGCCGACGGCGCGACGGCGCTCGGCGCCCTCCAGCCGATGACGAGCGGCGGCAAGGAGATCGACTTCGAGGACCCGGGCGAGGACGACGTCTTCGGCGTCTCCCAGGTCGAGCAGTTCTCCTGGAAGGGCATCCTCGACTTCTCCACCTGCACCGAGTGCGGCCGCTGCCAGTCGCAGTGCCCCGCCTGGAACACGGGCAAGCCCCTCTCCCCCAAGCTCCTCATCATGTCGCTGCGCGACCACGCGCACGCCAAGGCCCCCTACCTGCTCGCGGGTGGCGGCAAGACGATGGAGGGCGAGGAGAAGGCCTCCGCCGAGCAGCTCGCCGGCGTCCCGGCCACCGCCCTCGCGGAGGCGGAGCGCCCGCTGATCGGCACCGCCGAGGAGAACGGCGTCATCGACCCGGACGTGCTGTGGTCCTGCACCACCTGCGGTGCGTGCGTGGAGCAGTGCCCGGTCGACATCGAGCACATCGACCACATCGTCGACATGCGCCGCTACCAGGTGATGATCGAGAGCGCGTTCCCGTCGGAGGCGGGCACGATGCTCAAGAACCTGGAGAAGAAGGGCAACCCCTGGGGCCTGGCCAAGAAGCAGCGCGTGGAGTGGACGAAGGAGGTCGACTTCGAGGTCCCGATCATCGGGAAGGACGCGGAGGACCTCTCCGAGTTCGACTACCTGTACTGGGTCGGCTGCGCAGGCGCCCTGGAGGACCGCGCGAAGAAGACCACGAAGGCCTTCGCCGAGCTGCTGAACATCGCGGGCGTCAAGTTCGCGATCATGGGCGGCGAGGAGAAGTGCACGGGTGACTCCCCGCGCCGCCTGGGCAACGAGCCGCTGTTCCAGCAGCTGGGCCAGGAGAACGTCGCGATGCTGAACATGGCGTTCGGCGAGGACGACGAGGACGAGTCGACGAAGAAGCCGAAGTCGGCGAAGCGGATCGTCTCGACCTGCCCGCACTGCTTCAACACCATCGCGAACGAGTACCCGCAGCTGGGCGGCGAGTACGAGGTCATCCACCACACGCAGCTGCTCCAGCACCTGATCGACGAGGGCCGGCTGACGCCGGTGACGCCGGTCGAGGGCCTGATCACGTACCACGACCCGTGCTACCTGGGCCGTCACAACAAGGTCTACACGCCGCCCCGCGAGATCATGTCCGCCGTCCCGGGCCTGCGCCAGCAGGAGATGCACCGCCACAAGGAGCGCGGCTTCTGCTGTGGCGCGGGTGGCGCGCGGATGTGGATGGAGGAGCGGATCGGCAAGCGCATCAACAACGAGCGCGTGGACGAGGCCCTGTCCCTGAACCCGGACATCGTCTCGACGGCCTGCCCGTTCTGCCTGGTGATGCTGACGGACTCGGTCAACGGCAAGAAGAACGACGGCCAGGCGAAGGAATCCGTCCAGGTCGTGGACGTGGCCCAGCTCCTCCTGGAGTCGGTGAAGGCCCCGGAACCGACGGAGGAGGAACTGGCGGCGGCAGCGGCCGAGGCGGAAGCCGCGGCGAAGGCGGAGGCGGAGGCGAAGGCCGCCGTTGAGGCGAAGGCCAAGGCGGAGGCGGAAGCCAAGGCCAAGGCGGAGGCGGAAGCCAAGGCGGAGGCGGAAGCGAAGGTCAAGGCGGACGCTGAAGCGGAGGCTGCCGCTGAGGCGAAGCCCGAGGCCGAGGCAGCCGAAGAGGCGGAGGTCACGGAGGCGGAGGCGGAGGCGGAGGCGGAGCCGGACGCTGACGCCAAGGCCGACACTGAGGCGAAGACCGAGGCTGCGGCTGACGCGAAGCCTGACGCTGACGCGAAGGCCGACACCGAGGCGAAGACCGAGGCTGCGGCCGGTGCCGAGGCGGACTCCCAGGCCGAGCCGGAGGCCACGACCGAGGCCAAGACCGACACGAACGCCAAGGCCGACGCCGACGCCAAGGCCGACGCCGACGCCAAGGCCGACGCCAAGGCCGAGGCCAAGACCGACGCGGACGCCGCCTCCGAGGCCGGCACCGAGTCGGAGGCCGTCGCCGGCGCCGAGGTGGCCGCTGAGGTGGAGGCGAAGCCCGAGGCCGCCGAGGCTGTGGTGAAGGACGAGCCGGCCGCCGAGGAGCCGAAGGCGGAGGCTGACGCCGACGCCGCGAAGGCCCCGGCCAAGCCGGAGTCCGAGGCCAAGGCCGACGGCGCCAAGTAGGACGCCTACGGCACGACGGAAGCGGCCGGTCCCCTTCAGGGGGCCGGCCGCTTCCGTACGTCCGGGGGGCGAAAACCCCGGTCAGCCGCGAGGACGGTCCCGCAGGACCGCGAAGCCCAGCCCCGCCGCGCCGATCGCGGCCATCCCCCCACCCGCCGCGAGCAGCACCGGCGTATCCGCCTTCGGCGCGTCGGCGACCCCCTCCGCCCCGGCCTTCACCCCGCCCTTCGGAACGACCCGCCCCCGCTTCCCGGCCTCGTACCGCTCGATCAGCTTCCCGGTGGCGAAGTCGTACACCCAGCTGTCCCCGCCGCCCTTGCCGTCGATGACGACGAACTTCACCCGCTCCCCGTCCCGGACCAGCTTGTACGTCCAGCCGTCGTTCACGACGCTCGGGTTCTTCAGGTCGATCGTGCCGAGCACGTTCCCGTTCGGCATGGAGATCTCGACCCGCTTGTTCTTCGGTCCGCCGTCGATCAGCTTCGCGATCCGCCCGTCCGGCATGGTGATCCGGACCGGGGCGCCCTTACGGCCCTCGTCCTTGCGCTCCGGCTTGGTGTCCGGCTTCGTGTCCGGCTTCGGCTTCGGCTTGCCGCCGCCCTCGACCCACGAGGTGACGGTGCCGTTCGGCTGGAGGACGACGTGCAGCCCGTTGTTCTGCCCGTACGCCGGCTTGCCGCCCTTGCTGACCAGGGTGTCCAGCTTCGTGCCACCGGCGAGGACGTCCGCCTCGAAGTGGTCGGGGCCGAGCTTGTAGACCTTCGCGACCGACCCGTCGGCCAGCTTCACGGTGGTGACGTACACCCGCTTCCCCACCGACGGCTTCGGATCCACCGAGGGCTTCGGATCAACGGACGGCTTCGGATCCACCGACGGCTTCGGATCCACGGACGGCTCCGGATCCACCGACGGCTCCGGGTCCACCGCGGGCCGCTCCACCCCCGGCAGGACCTGCGGCTCCGGCCCCTCCGGCGAGTCCGCGAAGGCGGAGCCCACGGGCAGCGCCAGTACGGCGGCGGCGCCGGTCAGGACGACGGCGGTACGGAGGACGGGGGTGGTGCGGCGCATGGCGGGGCTCTTTCCTTGCTCGGGAGACACTCACTTGCCCTGCTCGTCGAGGACGCTTCCGAAGCTACGAGCCCCGTCCATCGGCATTCCGTCGGCAAGGTAACGAACACCCGCAAAAACCCCGGCAGCCCGGTAAATCCCCTAAACCAGCCAAACGGCGCATACGACCCATACACCCCACCCCCACTCCCCCTAGGGGATGTCACAGCTCAGCCGCAAAGGCCCCGTTTCCACCGGCTCGGCCACGACCACCCTCGGGAGCGGGTACTTTCGATCACGTGGCTGGATTCAGGATCGGACGGGGCCGGGACGACAACCGCCCCCCGCAACAACCCCCGCACATGCCCCGGCAGCAGCCGTACGGCCAGCAGCAGGCGCCCCAGGCGCAGGCGCCGTACGGCCATCAGCCGTACCCGCCCGCGGGCGGCCCGCCGCCCCAGCAGCACTGGCCCCAGGCGGGCGGCGGCGCGGGCGGCGGTCACGGGGAGCCGGAGTACTTCGACCCCTACGGCGGCGGCCACCACCAGCAGCCGCACGCGCACGCCCCGCACGAGCCCGCGTACGCCGACAACCCGGGCCACACCCAGGCCTTCTCCCTCGGCGAGGACCCGTACGGCCAGGCCGCGACCTACCACGCGGGCCCCGCGGCCGGCGCCCCGGCCGGGCCGCGCCTGCACTGGAAGGACCTGCTGCGCGGCATCGTGCTGCGGCCCGGGCCGACCTTCCTCCAGATGCGCGACTACGCCGTCTGGGGTCCCGCGCTCATCGTGACCTTCGTCTACGGCATGCTCGCCGTCTTCGGCTTCGACAAGGCCCGTGAGGACGCGATCAAGGCGACCCTCACCCAGGTCATCCCGATCGTCCTGAGCACCGGCGTGGCCTTCGTCGTCTGCGGCCTGATCCTGGGCGCGGTCACCCACACCCTGGCCCGCCAGCTCGGCGGCGACGGGGCCTGGCAGCCGACCGTGGGCCTGTCGATGCTGGTCATGTCCATCACGGACGCGCCGCGCCTGCTGGTGGCGGTGTTCCTGAGCGGCGACAACATGGTCGTGCAGATCCTGGGCTGGCTGACCTGGCTGGCGGCCGGCGCGCTGTTCACCTCGATGGTCAGCAAGTCGCACGACCTGCCCTGGCAGAAGGCGCTGGGCGCGTCCGCGATCCAGCTGGTCGCACTGCTGTCGATGATCAAGCTCGGCATGCTCTGACCGGGCGAACCCCCGGACACGGGAAGGGGCCCGTCGCGCACCGAGCGCGACGGGCCCCTCCTCGTGTTCCGGGTCTCAGGCGTCGAGGATCTGGCCCTCGCGCTTGACGACCGGCGGCTCCGTCGACCACGGGAACTCGATCCAGTCGTCGGTCTTCTTCCACACGTACTCGCACTTCACGAGCGAGTGCGACTTCTCGTAGATCACCGCGGAACGCACCTCGGCGACGTGGCCGAGGCAGAAGTCGTGGACGAGCTTGAGCGTCTTCCCGGTGTCGGCCACGTCATCGGCGATGAGGACCTTCTTGTCGGTGAAGTCGATCGCCTCGGGCACGGGCGCCAGCATGACCGGCATCTCCAGCGTGGTGCCCACGCCGGTGTAGAACTCGACGTTCACGAGGTGGATGTTCTTGCAGTCCAGCGCGTAGGCCAGACCGCCGGCGACGAACACCCCGCCCCGGGCGATGCTGAGGATGATGTCCGGCTCGTACCCGTCGGCGGCGATGGTCTGCGCCAGCTCGCGGACGGCGCTGCCGAACGCCTCGTAGGTCAGGGTCTCGCGTACGTCGCTCATGCCTCGTGCCTCACCTGGGTGCGGTGGAAGTTCTGGAAGGAGCGCGAGGCGGTCGGCCCGCGCTGCCCCTGGTACCTGGAGCCGTACCGCTCGCTGCCGTACGGGAACTCCGCGGGCGAGCTGAGGCGGAACATGCACAGCTGCCCGATCTTCATGCCCGGCCAGAGCTTGATCGGCAGGGTGGCGAGGTTCGACAGCTCCAGGGTCACGTGGCCCGAGAACCCGGGGTCGATGAACCCGGCCGTCGAATGCGTCACCAGGCCCAGGCGGCCCAGGCTGGACTTCCCCTCCAGTCTGGAGGCGATGTCCTCGGGGAGCGAGATGACCTCGTACGTCGACGCCAGGACGAACTCACCCGGATGCAGGATGAACGCCTCGTCCCCCTCGGGCTCGACCATGCGGGTCAGGTCGGGCTGCTCGATGGCGGGGTCGATGTGCGCGTAGCGGTGGTTCTCGAAGACCCGGAAGAACCGGTCGAGGCGTACGTCGATGCTGGAGGGCTGCACCATCGACTCGTCGAAGGGGTCAATGCGAACCCGTCCGCTGTCGATCTCGGCCCGGATGTCTTTGTCGGAGAGAAGCACGTCCCGAGGATACGCAGAGCGCACGGGCCGCCCCCAATCGAGAGCGGGCCCGCGCGCCCCTGAAGCCGCCTGGGACGGCCCTACCGCTTGACGCCGCCCACGGGCACCGCGTGCCTCAGCCGCGCGCACCGCGGGCACCGCAGCAGCCGCCCGGGTCCGATCCGGCCGGCACCGAGGTGCTGCAGCGGGAAGGAGGCGGTGCTGAAAACGTGCCCTTCGGCACAACGGACGACTGTGCGCTCCATCGAGTCCCTTTCCCCAACGAGCCGTACTGCGATGAATCGCCACATTAGGGGATGAACAAGACCCACTCCAGCCGCCGCTCCGCACCCCAAAGGTACGCCCCAACTCCCGCACCCGTGACGCCTGGTGCCCCACCCGGAAGCAGGCGACTCCACGGGCGGATTCACCGGGGGTCGATCATGGGGTACAGTGTGCAACGGTAGGGATCCAGGCAACTGGACCACTCTGCGGATGTAGTTTAATGGTAGAACATGAGCTTCCCAAGCTTATAGCGCGGGTTCGATTCCCGTCATCCGCTCTTCAACGAAGGCCCAGGTCAGCGACCTGGGCCTTCGTCGTTGTCTAGACCTCTCAGCCCCTGTCGTGCCCTCCGCGTGCCCCAACTCGCAGGAATGCCCTGTCCGGAGGCCCGCGAGAGCACCACATGCACCACACACGCGGGTCGCGATACCGCATCGCGAGACACCCTTCACATGACCTGCGTCACACCTCGGCCTCATGGTGTGAATTTGCCTTCTCGAAGAAGCAGTTGACCAGCACCACGGACCCCAGGCCGACGATCTCCACGCAAGCGCGGCGGGCACAGCGTGCGGCCGTCGGCTGACGGGTGGGTACCGCGCTGACCCGTCCGGGTGCGAGGGAACGATTCGGCTCGTGGCGGTACGGACGGGGCGGAGGCGGTGTGCGGAAGGGTGACCTCCGCATCCTGTCGGGCGGCCGGGACCCAGCCGCCACCCCTCTCCCTGAAGGACCTCCATGCGCATGCGCAACACCGGCGTCGCCGCCCTCGGCGCCCTGGCCCTGCTGGTGACCGTCCCCACGCCGGCTGCGGCCGCCACCGGCGAATTCGAGTACAGGTACACGGCCCCCGACGGCACTGCTGCCTACGCCGTGCTCACGGACCCCAAGGACGACGAGTGCATCGACATCCCGGAGGTCAAGGACATCGAGTCCACGAAGCCGGCGAACTGGTTCTACAACCGCACGGACAGAAGCGTGTTCGTCTATCCCGAGCCGGAATGCGGAGGCGACTACAACGACTACGGCCCCGGCAAGAAGCAGGACGGCTTCGAGTTCCGCTCGGTCAGCTTCACCGCACACTGACCGTCCCCTCCCCCCGCAATCCCAGGAGCTCTCATGCGCACCGCCACCCGCGCCCTGCCCGCCACTCTCCTCGCCCTCACGCTGACCGGGGCCCTCGGCGGAGTAGCCACCGCGCCCGCCCAAGCCGCCGCACCCGCACCCTGCGGCACCAAGGTGTCCGACTACACCGGCCCGCTGATCGCGGACACCGCCTTCACCGGCAAGATCAGCTTGGCCCAGGACGGGCTGCCGGACCGGGACATCACCATCACGCCCGTCAACCCGAACTCGACGCTGGTGAACATCGAGATCAAGATCTCCCCGACCGAGGTCACCTCCGCCACCGGCAACTTCACCCTCCGCGTGAACCCGATCAACCAGGGCGGCATCACCTTCCCCACCTACGCCGGACCGGTCGGCCAGACCACCTCCGTGGCCTGCAACCTCACCAGCCGCGTCGTCTCCATGACCGGCAAGATCAGCACCACCGGCATCAAGGGCGAGCGGGTCTTCACCGTCAACCGCTGACCCGCCCGGCGCTCCGCCCCGCTCCCTCGCCCGCTCGGCCCCAAAGCGCCCTGCGGGCGGGGCGGCGAGGATCACGCTCCGGCCGCCGTGGGGCTGATGGGGGCGGCCGGGACCAGGCAAATGCGGCGGAGAGACTCGTTCCCGCCCGTCGGCGTAGTAGTCAGGCTTCCCGTGCGAGTCGAGCCCTTGGCGCCACGCCTGCCCTTTCCCGGGCCGCGCGAACCCGCGCGTCGATGCCTCCTGCGACCTCCTGCTGGCGTTCGTCGTCGGAGTGCTGGTAGATCATCGCGGCCTTCTCCGAGGACTGGCCGGCGCGGACCATCGTGTCCTTCAGCGTGGCCCCCGACTGCGTCGACAGGGTGTGGCCCGTGTGGCGCAGGTCGTAGAAGCGGAAGTCCCTCGGCAGGCCGACCTTCGCGCGGGCCTTGGCCCACTTCCGGCCGAAGGTCGTGCGCCTGAACGGCGCCCCCTTCTCCCCCACGAACAGCAGCCCGTCGGGCTCCTTCTCGGCGAACCAGTCCAGGTGCCGCTTGACCTCCATGTATAGGAAGGCCGGCAGGTGGATCGTGCGGACACCCGCCGCCGACTTGGTGTCGCCCTCGACACGGCGGCCGGTGTTCAGCTCTGGAGCGGCCTCGGTGATCCGTACCGCGAGGGGGTCCAGGGTGACGGAGGTCCGGCGCAGGGCGGCCTGCTCTTCCGGGCGCATGGGCCCGTAGGCGCAGAAGTAGACCATCAGCCGCCAGCGCGGGCCCATGGCTTCGGCGAGGGCGTCGACCTGGGCGACGGTCGCGGTCGAGCGCTCCTTGGCCTGCTCGCTGCCCGCGCCCCTGATGCGGCACGGGTTGCGGCGGATCAGCTCGTCGTCGGTCGCCGTCTCCATGATGGCCTTCAGCAGCCGGTAGGACTTGGCGACGGTCGTGCTGCCGGTGGCGGCCAGGCGTTCGGCCCGCCAGGTCCGCACGGCGGGCGGGGTGATCTCGTCCAGGTCGAGGTCACCGAAGCCGGGAAGGACGTGGAGGCGCAGGAGGCGGCGGTACAGCTCATCCGTGGTGGCGGCGAGCCCTCGCTCGTCGACCCACTTCAGCGCGTACTCCTCGAAGTTGACCTTCCCCACGTCCGGGTCGGTCCAGTGGTTGCGCTGGATGTCCGCCTTCGTGAGGGTGAGCCAGTCCTGCGCCTCGGTCTTCGTCTCGAAGGTCTCCGGGGCCGCACGGCGGCTGCCGTCGGGCGCCCAGTACCGCACCTGCCAACGGCCTGACGGCAGCTGGCGAGTGGTGCCGAACTCGCGCCGCCGCTGCGGCTTGCGGGCCGCCATCAGGCCGCCTTCCGGAAGCGGGACCGCGCTTCGCGGAGGGTGGGGACGGTGCTCGCGTCGATGTACGCGGTCAGGACGCTCTCGGCGATGCGGACGTGCTTGCCCACCTTCACGTAGCGGATGCGCCGCTCGGAGATGAGCCGACGGATGAAACGCACGCCGGTACCGAGGCGTTCCGCGACCTCATCGACGGCGAGGAGACGATCGCCAGAATTCACCTCCTTCCATACGTAGGCCTCACCGGCGGTTCCAATTCCAATCTTCGTGCCCACCCCTTCAGGGGTGGGGGTTTTCCGGGCAGGGGTTATCGGCGATCGACGCAAGGGTGTCCTCTCGTGAAATGGGCATGGCTATGGCAGGGATTGGAGCGGCAGGCGCACCGACTGCACTCAATGGTCTGGAGAATCCCCGGTTTGGGAAACCGGGGATCGTCGCCTATATTGCGCCCAGCCCGGCCGCCTGGAGGTGTGCCGACGAGCTCCCGAGGAGCGCCTGAGGAGGCGTTCCGAGGGCTGCTGCAATGGCGACGAGGTCGTCGACATCGCAGCGGCGGACGGTGCGCTCGATGCGGGAGAGCGCGGTGAAGGTCATGGGCCGGCCAAGGGCGCGGACGCGGGCAGCGAGCTGGCGCTGGGAGTAGCCCCTGGCAACACGGGTGCGCTCGATGGCGCGGGCAGCAGACCGGCCTGCTGGGCCGATTTCAAGAGATCGCGGTGGCATTGGTGTGTTGTAACTTCCGCCGCGGCCCGATGGGAACCCTTTTCCTGTCTGCCGTGAGCGATGCACCTGTCGTCTGCTGCGATTTCGGCAACCGGGATTCTCGCCCTACCGTAATGGGGCCGGAAACGTTTTCAGGAGTGTTAGAGCTATCTCTGGACTTCTGGGCCCGGGGTGTGGCTGTGTTGTCCACGCACCCCGGCCACGCCGGATTTCCCTGCCCAGTTTCCGAGAGGTGACCGCTAGCGCGGCACCAACGAAGGAGCCGCCCCCTTGATGCCCAATACCCCCGACCCCGCGACGGCCCCGACGAAGGCGGTATGGCCGGCGGTGGCCGTCCCCGGCCAGCCCGGCGCCCCCCACAGCATCCCGGAGGCTGCGGGTGCCGAACCGAAGGCTTCGCCATCACGGCCCGCCTCCGCTGCGATCGGTCCCCGTACGCAGGGCGATCAGGTGCTGGCCGACCTGGCGGCGCAGATCGAGCGGTACGTGGTGCTGCCCAGCCCGGAGGCCGTCACTGCGGTGACGCTGTGGGTGGCGGCCACGCACCTCCAGACGGTCTGGCAGCACGCCCCGCGCCTGGCGGTGGTCGGTCCGGCGAAGCGGTGCGGGAAGTCCCGCCTGCTGGACGTGATCACCGAGACCGTCCACGACCCGCTGATCACCGTGAACGCCTCAGCAGCGGCGATCTTCCGGTCGATCGGCGAGGCGGATCCGCCGACCCTGCTGGTGGACGAGGTCGACACGATCTTCGGCTCGGCGAAGGTCGCGGAGAAGAACGAGGAGCTTCGTGGCCTGCTCAACGCAGGCTTCCAGAAGAGCCGTTACACGCTGCGCGTCGCCGGACCGAACCACGAGGTGGTCCGCTTCCACACCTTCGCGATGGCCGCCCTCGCCGGCATCGGCGATCTGCCCGACACGATCATGGACCGGTCCGTGGTCATGCGGATGCGTCGCCGCCGGAACGGAGAGAAGGTCTCGGAGTTCCGCGCCTTCCGCGACACCCCCGCCCTGCACGCTGTACGCGACCAGCTCGCCGCGTGGCTGCGCCCGCGCGGCAAGGAGGCGATCGGGCTGATGCCCGTCCCCATGCCGGTGGAGGACCGGGCCGCGGACACCTGGGAGCCGCTGGTCATCGTCGCCGACCTCGCCGGAGGCGACTGGCCCGAGCGGGCCCGCACCGCGTGCCGGGCGATGACCGCACACGAGGCCGCACTCGACCAAGACAACTCGCTGCACACCCGGATCCTGGTCGACATCCGCCGCGTCTTCGCCGCCTGCGACAACGCGGCGGCCCTGCCCACCAGGACCCTCCTCGCCATGCTCAACCGCGACGAGGAAGCACCGTGGGCCGGCCTCGGCACCCAGGGCGTGTGCCCGCGTCGCCTGCAGATCCTGCTGAAGCCCTACGACATCAACTCCTCCACGCGCCGCTTCCCCGACGGGACCCAGGCCAAGGGCTTCACCCGCGCCCAGTTCATGGACGCCTGGGACCGGTACTGCCCGCCCGAAGCCCCACCCGAGCCATCCGGGGCCTGACCCGCCCCAACCCGTCCCACCCGTCCCACAAGCTGGCCGATCCACACCTACAACGCCGCACCCACCGGCCACAGTCCCGCCCCGAGGCCCCAAGCGCGCCCAGGGCCCTGACCCCCACCGACCCGTACCACTCGTATCAGCGCAGGTCAGAGCGGGGACGAGTCGTAAAGGCGGGACGGGTCCACCCGTACCTACACCCGCGCACAGGCCTTCGCCCCCGCCGGGACTCCCGCTGCCTCACCCGACCCTCCTGCACCCGTCCCACCCGTACCGGACGAGGTCAGCGCAGGGACCCATCTGGGCAGCCGGGACGAGTCCGACCCGTACCAGCACACCACCCGTACCTGCTCTGACCAGGCACGGGACGAGTGGGACGAGTCCCGGCCCACCACGGCCACCCCCACCCATCGCCGCCGCACCACCCTGGGAGCACCGCGCTTGACCTCGCCCGCCTTCTCCTTCTCCCCCGCCTCCTCCCCGGCTCGGCCCAGCCTGGCCGTGGCGATCCGTACCGGGGTCGCACTCATGGCGCTCGGCGCGTTCGCCCTGTCATACGACGCCCTGCGTCAGATGGCCGCGGCCAGCCATGTCCACCCAGCCCTCACGTACGTCTTCCCGCTGCTCGTCGACGGCTTCATCGCCCTGGGAATCGGCGCGCTCCTCGTCCTGCACGCCGGACCCCTCCGCGCCCGCCTCTACGTGGCCTCGCTCGTGGCCCTCGCCACCGCCACGAGCATCTGGGCCAACGTGCTCCACGCGATCCGCCTCAACCAGCAGGCCCGCCACAGCGGACTCCCGTTGGACGACATCACCGTGGGCGCCATCTCCGCCATCGCTCCGCTCGCGCTGGCAGGCGCCGTCCACTTCTACCTGCTCGTCCAGCGCCAACCCGCCACCCGCCACAACACCGCAGCCGCCGAAGCCGCCACGCGCCACAAGCCTCAGGCCGTGCCCGAACCTCACCGGGAGCCGGCGGCCGAGGCTGCTGCGCCGAAGCCAGTGGAAGCCAGCCAAGACGTGGCCGAGCCCACGCGGAAACAAGAGGCGGCAATCGACACCCCGCCCAACGGCATGGGACGCAAGCCCAGCGCCACCTTGGAGCAGGCCGTCGAGATAGGCCGCACAGCGCAGCGCGGACGCGGCGGACACGCCTCCCGCCGCCACATCGAGGACGCCATCCGCAGCAAGGGCTTCACCATCAACAAGGACCTTGCCGAGGAGGCCAAGGACATCCTCCAGACCGAACTGAACGGGCGCCCCGCCTCCGTGCAGTGAGCCGCCTCGGCCCACCCACACCGGTACCTCGGGTGGGTCGGCAACCTCCCCTTCACTCCGCCCGCTGAGGCCCCCCACCCGCCCGTAACGAGAGGCCAGACATGCCCAACACGCACACGCCCGACCGCACCCTGCACCAGCCGCCCCACACCCAGACCACAGCCCCAGACCAGGCAGCAAGGTATGGCGTTGGACCGTCCAAGGGCCGGTCCAACGCCGCCTCCGCCCCAGGGGCGGCGGAGGCAGGGCTCCGGCGCGAGGGCGCACCGGAGGGGGAAGGGAGCGCCGCCGTGCCCGTACGCGCCGCCGACGAAGCCGCGCTGTACCGCGTCGCCCGCCGCCGTGCCCGTGACACCGAGCAGCGCAAGATGCGCGTCGACGTCCGCTACAGCCTCGACGAGCACACCGCGATCACCGCCGAGGCCCGCCGCCTGAACCTGGCCGGCGCGCACCTCGTCGGCGCCATCGTCATGGCCCACCTGGAAGGCGACCTCACCCTGCCCGACCAGCGCACCAG
The DNA here is from genome assembly GCF_040301925.1 of Streptomyces sp. NPDC000075. Taxonomy (NCBI): domain Bacteria; kingdom Bacillati; phylum Actinomycetota; class Actinomycetes; order Kitasatosporales; family Streptomycetaceae; genus Streptomyces; species Streptomyces sp. NPDC000075. The sequence goes on along the minus strand of NZ_JBEPFL010000003.1, from coordinate 360,667 downwards.
CCACGACGACCTAATCGACGAGCTGGCCGCCCTGCGCACCGAGGTCGCCAGGATCGGCACCAACGTCAACCAGATCGCCCACAAGCTCAACGCAGGCGGCCATCCACACCCTGGGGACACCGCCGTCCTCGCGGAAGCAGGACGCATCCTCGGCCTGGCCCGCGAGACCGCCACATCGATCGATGTGGCGGCGGACAAGGCCGCCACGTTCAAGAAGGTGGCCTGATTGATCGCGAAGATCGGCAAGGCAGGCGGCAACACTCACGGTGTCCTGCTCTACCTCTACGGGGCCGGACGCGCCAACGAGCACACCGACCCCCACCTGGTGGCGTCCTGGGACGGCTTCGCCCCGGACCCCGGCCGCGATGAGGCCGCCACACTCGCCCAACTCGCCACCGTCCTCGACCTGCGCGTGAAGCAGGCCGGCGACCGCGCCCCCGACAAGCACGTCTGGCACTGCTCGGTCCGGGCCGCCCCCGAGGACCGGATCCTGTCGGACGAAGACTGGGCGGTGATCGCCCGCCGCGTCCTGAACGCCACCGGCATCGCGCCCGCCGGCGACCCCGACGCCTGCCGCTGGGTCGCCGTCCGCCACGCCGACGACCACATCCACATCGTCGCCACCAAGGTCCGCGGCGACCTCACCCCGCCCCGCCACTGGAACGACCGCCCGCGCGCCGACAAGGAACTCGTCGCCATCGAGAAGGAGTACGGCCTGCGGCAGGTCCCACGCGGTGACCGCACCGCAGCCCGGCGTCCCACCCGCGCCGAGCAGGAGAAGGCCCGCCGCACCGGCCGCGCGACCACGCCGGCGGAGAGGCTGCGCACCACCGTCCGCACGGCCGTGGCAGCTGCCACCGACACCGACGAGTTCTTCACCATCCTCCGCGGCACGGGCGTCCTGGTGAATGTCCTGCACTTCCCATCCGGCGACATTCGCGGCTACACGGTCGCCCTCCTCGACGACACGAACGCCAAGGGCGAGCCGATCTGGTTCTCCGGCTCCACCCTCGCCCCCGACCTGTCCTACCCCAAGATCAGCGAACGCCTCGCACCCACCCGATCCGCCCCCACGGATCAGCCCCCCCCGCCGTCGTCGTACGGCCTGGCAGCAGGTCACCGACGCGGCCACCCGTATCCCCGAAATCCTCGCCCAGGCCGACGACGCCACAGCCCAGGCCCACATCACCGTGCTCGCCGAAACCCTCGACACACTGCCCCTGATCGCTCCCACCGACTACAAGCACCAGCTTGCCCAAGCAGCCACCGCCTTCGAGCGCGCCAGCCGCTCCCGCGTCCGCGCCCACCACCAGCAGGCCCAGGCCACACGGCGGGCAGTCAAGGCGATCGTTCGCGAGCCCGCCCCCAAGGACGGAGCCGCTCTCGCGATCCTCCTCGACGCCATCCTCCTGGCCGTCGTCGCAGCACAGCACTGGCACCACACCCGCCACCACGACCAGCAGGCCGAAGCCGCCCGCCAGACAGCCGAGCACCTGCGTACCGCCTACCAGGCAGCCACCGCCAAGCCCCTGGCGGTCGTACACGAGCGCGGCCGCCGCCTCACCATCTCGGTCATTCAGCAGCAGGGCGTCGTCGTCCGTCACGCGCTCCCGGACTTGGCCGACCAGATCCTTACCGAGTCCAACTGGCCTGCCCTCGCAGCCACCCTCGCCGACGCAGAAACCGCCGGCCTTGACCCCACAGCCCTCCTCACCCGGGCTGCCCGCCACCGCGAGCTCGACACCGCCACGTCGATCAGCGACGTCCTGACCTGGCGCATTCACCACCTGGCCGGTACAGCAGGTGAAAGCCGCGCCCGCCCCCGCCCTGCAACCACCACCCGCCCGGGCTCGAGCGCAGCTGTCCATGGACTCTCACGGGAGCAACCGCCCAGCCGACGCGGCCGGTAGTCCGAAGGCCGTCACGATCGCGGGCGATAGCCATGTTCCTTGGGGGAACACAGCAGGTGTTCCCCCAAGGAGCGCCCAGCGGAACACGGGCACGTCCCGTTCACTGCGTGAACATGGTTGTGCCCCGAGCGCTCGGGCGCTGCTCGGCGTTCCGCTGTGTCACGTCTACTCCTCCAGGACGGCCAGGGATGAAATGGGTGGCCCTAGCCAGACGGTGCGCTGCTGCGTCGGTGGCGCCCCCGCCCTCTTACGGCGGATCGGCCCTCTCGCCCGCACTCCGGTCGTTGGGCGGGACGCGTGGGCTCGTCGTGGCGGCGGATGGAGACCCAGACACGTTCCTGGAGCTCTGCGATGCAGGGGCCGCAGGCGTACATGGGTGCCTGGGCTCCGGCGACACTGACCGGGCCGATCCACAGGACGCGGGTCCATCGCTGTCCGCAGTACAGCCAGCACAGCCCATCGACCCACTCGTTGCCGTCGTCGGTGGTCGGCGGCTCGGGCAGACCACCGCGAGCGAACTCAGCGATGCCGGGAACCACCAGGTGGTGCGGTAAGCCTTGCTCGGTCAGCACCGGCTCACCGCTCCTGTCCGCTCTCAGCGGCGGACGGGGGCACGGGTACCGGGGCTTCCTCTCCCGTCTTCAGCTCGAAGGCGTCGACCGGTGCCCACTCGTGCTCCAGGATCGAGTAGGTGACCGAGTCCCTCCAGGCCCCGTGCACGAAGACGTGGTCGCGGATCCGCCCGTCCTCGGTCATGCCGGCCCGCAGGAGGGTGCGCGCGGATGCCTCGTTGAGCGGCGAGCGTGCGGCCCATATACGGTGCAGGCCCAGGAACTTGAAGCCGAGTGCGCAAAGCAGGTGGACGGTCTGAGTGCCGAGGCCCTTGTCCCACTCCGCCGGGTTCAGGGCGAACCCGATGGTGGCCGCCTGCTGCGGTTCGGTCGCCAGGCGCGCGTAGCCGATCAGCCGGTGTTCACCTCGCGGGGTAACAGCCAGGCAGTACTCGGTCCTGGAAGTGTCCTTCGCGGAGGCGATGGACCGGTCGACGATCGCCTGAACCTGGTCGGGGGTTCGGGGCTCGAAGCTGAGGTGCCGCGTGGCCTCGGGGTCGCCGTAAATGGCCAGGAGGTCGGCAGCGTCCTCGGGTTCGACTTCGCGCAGCGCCAGACGGGGGCCGGCCAGGTGGACTGGGGTCATGGCTGCGGAGCCTACCGGCGGGGTCACCGGACGAGGACGGACGTCGGGGTGGCCGTGAAAGCTTCGATCTCCTCGCGGAGGCCAGCCGCCGCCGCGCCTCGGCTTCGCCGACCTTCGGCCTGCAGGGCGGCGTGGACTCGTTGGGCGCTGCTGGTGATGCCGAAGTTCCGCTGCTCGATGGGGAGGTCCAGCACGGGCTGGACCGCTTCGATGGCGCCTTCGATCTCTCCGCGGGCGATGCGGGCGAGGGCGAGGTCGGTCTGCGCGCCAGCCTCGTCGCCGAAGGCCCATTCGTCCTCCGTGGCGGTGCGGTAGGCGGCGACGGCGGCCTCGGATTGGCTCTCGCCGAGTGCGGGGTCCTCGCCGAGGTGCACGGTGGCCTCGGCGACGTAGTACAGCTGACGGGGTACCGGGAAGGTCATGATGCCGCCGAAGGCGTCGAGGTCGTCGGGTTCGGCGGCCGTGCGGGCTTCCTCGGCCTGCTGGATGGCGGCACGGGTGGCCTCGCCGTCACCGAGGAGGGCGTGGGCGCGGGCGGAGAGACAGGCCAGCCAGACGCTGGTGGTGCCGCGGACGTTGCCTGCCGCACCGAGGCCGAGGGTGGCGTAGTCGGCAGCCTCGGAGGGGCGCCCGGCCCAGTAGGAGATGAGCGACTGCAGGGAACGGACCCAGGCGCGCATGGCGTGGTGGTCGGCGTTGTCGGCGCAGACGAAGGCGGTGCGCGCCTGCATCATCGCGGCACTGGGGTTGCCCAGGTCGTGGCTGGCTTTGGCGAGCATGCCGGAGGTGATGCCGGCGAGCAGATAGAGATCGCGGGCCTGCAGGGGCTTGACCCGGCCGTGCTCGAGGAGTCGGAAGGTGAGGTCCTGTACCTCGACCAGGTCACCGAGCAAGGTCGGCAACGCGAGCCTCGGGTAGGCGACGGTGAGCCGTCGCACTTCGTCATGGATCTGGCCCAGGGTCTCCGGGCCGATGCTGCTGCCCTCCGCCAGGGCGGTGAACCTGAGCGCACGACGAGCCGCCATCGCGACCTGCCTTTCCAATTCCGTGGTACCCGCGTCGAGGCGGGACTCGCTGCTGAACGGGCCACCAACAGGCAGTGCCGCTGCCTGCTCGGAGGGGAGAAGGACAGGAACTGGCCGTGGCGGTGGGACGACGATCGGGGTATCAACCGCAGGCGCGGGAGCAAGCAGACGATCGACGCTGACGCCGAACATCGCCTCCAGCACTCGGCACTGGTCCGGGTAGGGGCGGGTCTTGACCGCACCGCCGTACCAGCGCTCGAACTGCCGCTTGGAGACCGACAAGCCCTGAAGCCGGCGGTCGTTCTGCTCCTCGGCGGCCGTGTTCGCGGTCGCTTCGAACCGGAGGCGGAAGGTCTCGTACACCTGCCAGTGCCGTTGCAGCGTCAAGACCCGTAAGAGCGTGGGAGTTTCAGCCACCGCAGATCCTCTCCGTCCCGGTTCGCCTGGTCTGACGATAGCCACGGCCGATCAGCGGGAAACCCGTTCGACGGCTTGGCGGCTCAGATGACGGCAGCCATGACGGCAGTCATGACGTATGACGTGATCCCTACGACGCGTCGGGCCCTCGATGAGGGCGGCTCCATGACGGCGGCGACGTCGTATCCATGTCTCGGCGCCCGCCCCCATGCTGAAGCCGCTTCGCTTTGCGTGTTGCTCTGACCGCGAAGCGTGAGATCGGCGGCTGGGTCAGCAGCCCGGCCCGATCACCCCCATCCAGCACCACGCGCACACCTGTCCGCTGCTCGGCGGGCCGGGAACGGGAGGGAACCGATGGAATCTCTGACCGCTCTGGCGGGGCAGATCGCCCAGCTGGACGCCGTGGACTCCGCTCAGCTGGAGCGGATGCGCCACGAGGCCCTGACGGCCCAGGCGCCCTGGAAGGCGGAGTACGGCGCCTACCAGTCGGGGGGGCTGGTGGACGACCTCGCTGATGAACGCCTCCGGGGACGCGGCCGACGTGACGATCGGCGACTGCGCGGCCAGGCCGACGGACCTGTTGGCGCAGATGCCGGACACCGCTGCACTCCTTGCCGAGCTGGGTCTGAACTACATGTGGGTGCGGCTCGCCCGGCTGGAGGCCAACACCTTCCTGTGGGAGCACCGCGACTACGACGAGCTCGACCAGGTCGAGCGGCATCGGCTGCACATCCCGCTCCACACCAACTCCTCGGCGTACCTGGTCACCGGCGGCACCAAGGTCCACATGACCGGCGGGCGGATCTGGCGGCTGACGCCGACGTACGCCCACGGGGTCTGCAACCTGCTCGGCCCCGACCGGATCCACCTGATCGCCGACGTGTACGCCGACGACGCCTACCGGCGCCTGGCCCGGCACCCCTCGCTCCACCCGACCGCCGCCGAGCCGCTCCCCGCGATCAACGAGACGATCACCGCCGAGCGGCTGCAGGCCGCCCGCGCCATGGCCGACCTGGGCTACACGGAGGCGGCCGAGCGCATGCTGCTGCGGCTCTTCTACACCTACGCCCTGCCGGAAGGCGCGGTCTACGACCTGATCGCCGAGCTCCACACCTCGCTCGGTGACGAAGAGGCCGCTTCGCGCTGGGCTACGGCCAAGCGCCGGCTCCTCGCCCTCACGGCCTGACCACCCGCAAGTCCAACCCGCCGGAATCCGAACGGAGGACGCGCATGCCCACCCTGCACCTGGCCGAACTCACCCAGGCCAACCGACCGGCCCAGCTACCGCTCCTGTCGAGCCTCGCCGACATCCTGGCCACCTCGCAGGCCGTCACCCACCTGATGGTCCGCGGTTCGCTGGCCCACGGCACCGCCGACCGCCTCTCCGACGTCGACTTCGTCGTCGGTGTCCACGACGCCCAGCTGCCCGCCTTCGTGAGGGCCCTGGACGACCTGATGTCCATCGAGGCCGGCGCGCTGCTGCCCGGCTGGCGCGACACGATCGTCGCCGACCTCGGCGGCGTCGGGATGGTCTTCCTCGTCCCGGACGACGGCACACTGCATCAGATCGACCTCTACCTCGTGCCCGCCACGCGCATCCCGCGCCTGCGGGCGACGGTCGCCACCGCCTCGATCCTCGACCGCAGGCCGTCCCCCGCCGGCCCCGAGGCGGTCCTGACGGCCGAGCGGTTCGCCACGGAGTTCCTCGCCCGGCCGCGCACGTGCACCGAGCTGCTGATCGAGCACCTGGTGCTGGCCGTACTGCTGCACAAGCGCATCAAGCGGGGCCAGCGCTTCGTCGCGTACTCGGAGTGGCACCGGCTCCACACCGCGACGAAGGACCTCATCAAGGCCGCCCTGGCCCCGGCGTCCCGGTTCTGGGGCTGGTACCAGCTGCGCGAGGAGATCGCCGTCACCCCGATCGGCCGGGCCTGCCTGGGCGATCTGGACGCGGCGATCAGCGGCCCGGCCGTCCCGCTCGCCGGCGACGTCGACGCGGCCATCGCGCGGGTGCTCGCGCTGGTCGAGCGGGCTTGCCCCGAGGCCCTCGACGGCCTGGGCGACCCCATCGCCGCGTACCGCACCTACCAGGAGCTGGTGTGAACGCACTCCACCTCGCGGGCCCGGCCACCAGCTGGGCCCGCGAGGGCCTGACCGCCGTGTTCTTCGGCGGCGTCGTCCCCGCCTCCGCCGAGGAGGAGGGGTTGGCCGAGGAGATCGGCCGGGCCCTTGCCCAGGCCGGTTACTCGCTCCTGCACGGCGGCTACAACGGGCTGATGGAGGCCGCCGCCCGCGGAGCGAGCTCCGAGGGAGCCACGGTCACCGCGGTCACCCTGACTGGAAAGCACGACGAGTGGGGACCGTTCAACCCACATGCCACCAGCTCGGTCCACCTCCACGACCTCGGCGCACGGATCAACCACTACCTGAGATACGCCGATCTCGTCGTCGCGATGGGTGGCGGCGTCGGCACCCTGCACGAGCTCACCGCCGCCCTGTACTACGCGACCACCATCCGGCCCGTACCGGTCTTCCTCGCCGGGCCGGCCGCCCTTCGCCTGCTCGCGTTCCTGCGGCAGGAGAAGTGGCTGTACGAGACCCCGACGCGGCCCCTCGGCTTCCTCACCCCCATCGAGTCCGCCGACGCTTTCCGCACCTGCCTGGCCACGCTCGACACAGCCCCGATCGGAGGAGCATGACCACCAGCCCTACGCGGGCCGGCCTCACCGCTCGGCTCGCCGAGACCGCCTGCGTCACCGCCCCGTTCCACCTCGCTGACGGCGCCCGGCTGGACTCCTACTTCGACGAGTACCGGCTGGCCGCCGAACCCGCACTCCTGCGCGACACCGCCGCCGCCCTGGCCGAACTCGTGCCCGGCGACGCCCAACTGCTGGCCGGCATCGAGCTCGGCGGCGTCCCCCTCGTCGTCGCCCTGTCCGCCGCCACCGGGCTGCCCGCCGTCTTCCTGCGTCGACGGCCCAAGGGCTACGGATCCCGCCGCCAGATCGAGGGCGCCGCCCACACCGGCCGTCGCACCGTCCTCGTCGACGACGTGGTCCGCTCCGGCGGCCAGTTGCTGAAGATGGCCCGCACCCTGCGGATCGCCGGGGCTCCGGTCACCGACGCGCTGTGCGTACTGGAGCGCCCGCTTGGGGGCCGCATGCTGCTGGCCGAGCACCGCGTCACCCTGCACTCCCTGCTCACCGAGGCCGACCTGCCGCCCTCTCAAGGTGGTGATGCCGCATGAAGAGGGCCGTGCTCTTCGACCTCGACGGGGTCCTCCTCGACAGCCACGCCGCCCAACTCGCCACCCTGGCAGGGTTCGCAACCTCCGCGCTCGACCGCCGCGTCACCGTCGCAGACCTCCCCACCGGCGCCGCGACCGTGCCGCGCCAGCAGGTCCTGGCGGAACTCGGACTGAGCGGAGCGATCAACGACGACGGCTGGGACGCGGCCACCGCAACAGCGAGCCTCGGAACCGAGGTCTTCCCGTTCGTGGGCGAAACCCTCACCGCCCTGCGGGCCGCGGATGTCGCCACGGGCATCGTGACCCTGCGAAGCCGTCGCCGGGTCGGCTGGCTGGTGCCGCCGGACATCCTCGACCTGATCGACACCATCGTCTGCTTCGAAGACGCGGCCCCCAAGCCCGCCCCCGACGGGCTGCTCCTCGCCCTGCGGCAGCTCGACGTCGCACCGGCGGACGCCGTGTTCGTCGGTGACACGGAGCCCGACGTCCACGCCGCCCGTGCGGCAGGCGTGCGAGCCGTCGGGGCCGGCTGGGGCTTCGCCGGTCCCGACGCCCTCAGCCAGGCCGGCGCCAACCTCGTCCTGCCGCACGCGGCAGCGCTCGCCGACGTGCTGCTCCTCCTTCTGGCGGGAGCAGAGCCTCCCCACCGGAACAGCAAGCGATCTTGATGCCTGACCCGCTACTCTGGGTGGTGCAGCGCGCACAGGATGATCGCGTCCATGTGGGCTGCTGCACCACCTGTGAGCAACGGATCAGGAGTCATGGTCTACACCGTGGGGGCGCGAGCTATCTGCGTCGAGCTGGAGAACTGAGAACCTCTCAGTCCCTGTTCTCGGCCCGGCTCGGCGTGTGATCAACCCCCACCTCTCCACGACTCTTCCGTGAGGGCCACACCACCATGCGCTCGACGCAGATCCGCTCCACCTTCCTGGACTTCTTCACCTCGCGCGACCACCGCGAGGTCCCGTCCAGCCCCCTCATCCCCTCCGACCCGACCCTGCTGCTGGCCAACGCCGGCATGAACCAGTTCAAGCCCTACTTCCTGGGCGAGGTCACCCCGGAGTACCCCCGCGCCACCACCATCCAGAAGTGCGCCCGCACCTCCGACATCGACAACGTCGGCCGCACCAACCGGCACGCCACGTTCTTCGAGATGATGGGCAACTTCTCCTTCGGCGACTACTTCAAGACCGACGCCATCGCCTACGCATGGGAACTCCTCACCCAGGGCTACAACCTGGAGAAGGACCGGCTCTGGATCACCGTCTACGAGGACGACGACGAGGCCGAGCAGCTCTGGCGCAAGATCGGCGTCCCCGCCGAGCGCATCCAGCGCCTCGGCATGGAGGACAACTACTGGTCCATGGGCGTCCCCGGCCCCTGCGGCCCCTGCTCGGAGGTCAACTACGACCGAGGACCGGCCTTCGGCCGCGAGGGCGGACCCGCCATCGACGGCGAGCGCTACGTGGAGATCTGGAACCTCGTCTTCATGCAGTACCAGCGCGGCGAGGGCGACAAGAAGGGCAACTTCCCGATCCTCGGCGAACTCGCCCAGCAGAGCATCGACACCGGCCTCGGCCTCGACCGCCTCGCCGCGATCCTCCAGGACGTCGAGAACGTCTGCACCACCGACCTGCTCCGGCCCACCCTGAACACCGTCCGGGAGCTCGCCGGCCGCGACTACCCCGGCAGCGACGAGGAGAAGGTCTCCTTCCAGGTCGTCACCGAGCACGCCCGCTCGATCGCCTACCTCATCGCCGACGGCGTCCTGCCCTCCAAGGACGGCCGCGGCTACGTCCTGCGCCGCCTCATGCGGCGGGCCATCCGGCACGCCCGCCTGCTCGGCATCGACCAGCCCGTCCTCGCCCCGGCCACCGCCAGCGTGATCGCCAACCTCGGCGACGTCTGGCCGGAGCTCACCGACCAGGCCAACCTCATCGAGCAGGTCGTCACCGCCGAGGAGGAGTCCTTCACCCGTACCCTCGCGCAGGGCACCCGCCTGCTGAACGCCACGATCACCCGCACCCGGGAAAGCCGCTCCGGCTCACTGCCGGGCGAGACCGCCTTCGAACTCGCCGACACCTACGGCTTCCCCCTGGAGCTGACCGTCGAGGCCGCCCACGACGCCGGCCTGACCGTCGACGAAGACCGCTTCGCCACGCTCCTGGACGAGCAGCGGAAGCGCGCCAAGACCGGCGGCAAGGCCAAGACCGCCGACGCCCTGCGCCGCCAGGACACCTACCGGGAGCTGTCCGCCCACCTGCCGCGCACCGACTTCCTCGGCTACGAGCACCTCACCGCCGAGGTCACCGTGCTCGGCCTGATCTCCGGCGGGGCCGTCACCACCAGCGCCCCCGAGGGCTCCGACATCGAGTTCGTCCTCGACCGCTCGCCGTTCTACGCCGAAGCCGGCGGCCAGGTCGGCGACACCGGCACCCTGCGGACCGAAGACGGCACCCTGCTGCGGATCACGGACACCCGGTATGGCCTGGAGGGCTTCCGCGTCCACAGCGCGCGTGTCCTGGAAGGCGAGCTCCGCACCGGGGCGAGGGGCGAAGCCGCTGTCGATGCCGACCGCCGCAAGGGCCTCATGCGCTCCCACTCGGCCACCCACATCCTGCACGCCGTCGTCCGCGCCACCCTCGGCAACCACGCCCGCCAGCAGGGCTCCCTCGTCGAGTCCGACCGCCTGCGCTTCGACTTCGCCCACTTCTCCGCCGTCACCCCCGACCAGCTCGCCCAGATCGAGGCCGCCGTCAACGGCCACGTGCTGGATGACCCGGCCGTCCGCGCCTGGCATGCCGACCGCGCCGAAGCCGAGGCGGCCGGTGCCATCGCCCTGTTCGGCGAGAAGTACGGCGACACCGTCCGCATCGTCGACATCGGCGACTTCTCCCGCGAGCTGTGCGGCGGCACCCACGTCGCCCACGGCTCCCAAGTCGGCGCATTCCGCCTGCTCAGCGAGGGATCGATCGGCTCGAACCTCCGCCGCATCGAAGCCCTCACCGGCCACGGAACCCTCCGCAACCAGGACACCGAGCGCCGCCTGCTCGACGAGGTCTCCGCCCTCCTCGGCACCCGCCCCAAGGACGCCCCCGAGACCCTCCGCAAGCGGCTCGACGCTCTCAGCGCCGCCCAGCAAGAGCTCGCCCGTCTCCGCGAGACCGAGCTGCGGAGCCGCGCCCAGCAGCTCGCCGCTTCAGCCCGCAAGGTCGCCGGCGGCCAGATCGTCACCCAGAAGGTGACGGACCTCGGCCCCGACGAGCTCCGCACTCTGGCCGCCCACACCGCCGATCTCCTCAACGGCGGCCACGCCGTCGTCGTCTTCGCCACCGGGCACACCGGCAAGGCCCACCTCGCCGCCGCCGTCACCCGCAGCCTCCACGACACCGGCATCCAGGCCAGCCAGATCCTCACCGCCGCCGCCCGCAGCGTCGGCGGCGGGGCCGGAGGCAAGGGCACCGTCGCCAGCGCCGGCGGGCGCCGTACCGAGGCCCTTGACCAGGCACTGGCCATCGCCACCGAGGATGCCGCCCGCGTCCTCGAGCGGTAGCGCCAGGCACAGGTGGTCGGTGCCCCCACCGGAGGGGGCACCGACCACCCTCGTCACCGCCCGCATCCGGCCGGTGCAAGCCCCTTCCGCAGGACCAGGCTGTCGTAGTTCGTCACATCCCACTGCCACGTTCCCACCGGCTCGTAGCCGCGCCGGCGATACCAGCCGATCAGCTCGGCGGCCTCGACCGATGTATCGATGACCACCGCATCGGACCCCAGCGCGGCAATGCGTTCCTCCGCCAAGGACAGCAGCCGCTGCCCCAGGCCCGACCCCCGGTAAGCGGGGTCCACAGCCAGCTGCCAGAACGACCCCGAGCCGTCCCCCGCCGGATAGCCCTCCGGGGCCTCGTACGGAGCCGCCACCGTCACGGTTCCCACCAGGTCGGTCCCCTGCAGGGCTACCCAGCATTCACCCCGGCCCAGCCTGTAGGCCGTGTCCTGCACCGATTGGTACGAGGCGAAGAAGACCCGGCCCTCAGCGGCATGGCCGGAGTAGGCGCGGTGGAGCAGACAGGTCAGTGCCGCGACGGAGTCGTCTTGGGTGAACGGTCTCACCACGACCGCCTGCCGACCACTCAGCCGCATCGACGTACCTACGGATGGCTTGCCCACACGACCGAGTATCGGTCGCACAGCGACACACCGCCCGCTGAGCTGCGAGGACGCCCCGACGGTGCACGACTGGTAGACCGCCGGGCTTGCTGGAGCAATCCCGGACACTGGCCGGCTACCGGCAGGAGCCGCTCACCAGCGATCCGGGCAGCTCACGGCATCTTCAGGCCGCCACCGGGAATGGCGTGCCCCAACCGTGCCCTTAGGGGCGGTCAACAGCGGTCAGAACCGGATTCCGGAGTGCCTTCGAGAGGGGCCCGGTGGGGCCTGTTTACGCAGGTCAGGACCAGTACGAGTACGTTCCGCGCAGTAGATTCCCAAGCTTATAGCGCGGGTTCGATTCCCGTCATCCGCTCCACGAAAAAGCCCCAGGTCAGCGACCTGGGGCTTGTTTGTTGTCTAGACCTATCGAGCCTAGCGTGCCATTCGCGTGCCATAAGTGCCGTAACGAGGCGTCAGGTTGGGCATCGAGGAGCCACCCGCGCCGCCGCACGTCCGACAATCCCAAATCCTGAGACGTGTTGCACGTGGCCTGCACCACACACCGCCAGGGTGTGGTCCCGGCTGGGCCTTGGTCCAGCGCACGGCATGTGCCGACGGTTCCTCGCAACGGACATCGGGGGCTGCCAGCGCTTCCGCCGTGCTGCCTGCGGGGAGCCGATCGGCGTGGCTACGGATGAGCCCGGCGTTCCTATGGGCAAGCTGGAGGTCCGTCGAATAAGGCGAGGCAGATGACCAGCACACCCTCTTCAGATCCAGAGGAAGGAAGCGATCCGGGCACGTCACCGGGTGGCACCGCTTCTCCTCCTCAGCGGTCTGCGTCACGTCTTCAGAGGATGTTGTCCGGCTCGCATCGCTGGCAGACCCTCCTCGCCGCAGTGATCGCCGGGGTGGCAGCCATTGTCGCTGCCCTGCTCGCCGGAGAAGGCGGAGACCGGCGCGAGACACCACCCCCGACCATCGCCGGCGTAACTCCGACATCCAGTGGCGCGGCTGCCGAATCCAGCGCTTCCAGCACGAGGGTCCCGTACGAGGCCACGCCAAGCGGGCTTGTGGCGCCGCGCCCGTCGAGCGGAACGGGGTCGATGCCCGAGGTAAAGGGCGGCGTGGTCGGTCAGTCCGCCGATCCCGAGCGCCAGGGCGGCGTCATCCTGCACTTCGCGGGGAGCGTGAGCGGCCTCGCGCCCGGTCAGGCAGTCTTCGCACTGGTCACGCGGCGCGATCTACAGTTCAGCTTTCCTGCGGAAACGGCCACCGTTGACCGCCAGAAGGGAACGTGGACAGCCGACGTACGAATCCCGACACCGACCCTCGACCTGCAGTACTCATACGGTGCGATCGACAACTCCGACGATGGCATCGCCCACGCCGCTCCACCGCCCACGGCCCGGCAGCGGCTGCAACGAGAAGGCCTCGATGCGGCCGGGATCGTCGTCTTCAGCGAACCTCAGCCCCTCACGCTCACGCCGACGTCGTAGAAAATGCGCGGCTGGGCGGTGGCATCGGACCGCCCCGTGGGCCTTGGATGACTCACATCGTCCGGCGTCGCACCTCACGTCGTCGTCGCAGGACTCTCGTACGCCTACGCCGCGAAGCACCTCCACCTCGCCCTCGACATCCACGGCCTCGACCGCCGCTGCACCCGCGCCATCGTCCTCGCCGACCTCGGCGGCGTCCGTCTCCGCCAAGGCGATGTCGTCGGCGCCATGGCCACCTGGCGACACTTCCTCGACTCCGCCGACGGCATCCGCTCTGTGAGAGTCCAGGCCGCCCCCCAAGACATACGCGTCCGCCTGCGCCGATACAGCGGGGTCCCCGAAGTCCGAGCTCCGCGAGCGAGCGGCCCGCACTGCGGGCTTTGTGTAAGCCGAAGTCCCGGCCTCAGCATCAGACACGCCAGCCATGTCCGCGCCCAACTCAGCCCCGCTCCGTTCATCGTCTTCGGTCGGCTTCCCGACATGGGGCGTCGCCGTGTCCACCGGACCTACCGGGCTCCGCCTCCGCCAAACACGGTCAGCAGGTCATACCGGCGTCGGGCTCGCCGCCCGTACACGAGCATCAGCGCAAGCAGACCGAAACCAGCAATCGCCGGCCCCTCCGCCGCCGCAGGAAGGCCTAGCGACGAGACGCCCACAGCACCCGCCACGGTCAGCAGGATGACCGCGGCCACCCGCACCGGCTCGCGATCCCGCACAGGCTCGATGCCTTCCAGCTCCTGCTGGTCCAGAAGCGCGGCAACCCGGCCGTCTGTGTACCGCTCCGCCACGGTGAGCATCAGCTCTGCGAGTTCCGGCAGTGCCTCGTCGCCATCGACGTCCATCCGAGCCTCCGCTACCCGCAGACGCGATGCCACAAGCCGCGCATGGGCACGCAGCGCCTTCCGCCGGTGCGACCGGAACGGAACCGTTCCCCGGCTTCGCGGCGCCCGCAAGAGGATCGTCTCCAGTACCGCGACCTTCGCCGCCACATTCCGGCGGAGCGACGTCGCTCGACGCGAGCCACCTGCCCCGTACGCTGCTCCACACGCCGCGACAGCCTCCGCAACCTTCGCCACCAGCCCGAACCTCCGGTCCATGGCGTGAACCCCCATGTCCACGACCCCCGCCGGATAGGCGCGCGCCCACGCCATATACGCCAAAGCCATCGGGCCGAAGAGAATCAGGAAGTAGCAGACCACCATCAACGGCACCATGAAAATGAGGACAAAAGCATACGTGCCGACGATGATCCCTGGGGTCCTATCGACCTCGTCGACTAGGGCCCCAAGAGCGTCATCCCTCACCGTGAGACCGGCGAGCGTCCGGCCCCCATCGACTGCCAGCCGGAGGACTCCACCAGCCCAGGCCACGCCCATCAGCATCAGCGGGAAGCGCACGAAGAAGTCCGGGTCACCAAATTGCAGTGCCCACGCGTTGAACCGCAGCGCGATGCGCACTCGGGCCGCAACCGGCCTCCGGATGCCGAGTTTGATGAGCGCAGCCTGCATGTCTGCAGCCTCTTTGTCTGCTTGGGTGAACGCCTTGCGCCGCCGCCGCGCCCCCAAGGCCTTTAGCAGCCGTATGCGATCCGCCATGGCGGGAGGATCGCACGTCGTGCTGACAACCAGGTCCGGATCCACCAGATGAAGCCCCTGACACGGGTTACGCCAATGCCCTGACGCCGCTGCTCGTGCGATGGAAGATCACCCGGCTGCTCGCGTTCAGCTCCGCCAGCAGCCTTGCGTACAGGAACCAAGCCCACTGCGAGGTCGACGCCGGCGCGGCGCAGCTCGGCAAGTTCCTCCTGGCGCACGGAGGCGGAGGCGCCCAACAAGACCATCAGCCTCCAGCACCAGCAGGTGGCCCCCCGCCGCCCAGCTGTCACGGTGGACCGCCGCGGATGGCGACAGCGCCCACGAGGACGGCTCCCCAGCGGTCGAACTGCCTTGTGCCGACGGAATGATGGGGCATGGCCGCTGAGTGGTGCAGCTAGGTTCGCCGACACGACTGGCCTTCCCCGCTGAGCGCGACCGGCGCTGCCCCCTCCTCCGGAATTTCCATGGCATCCCAGAGTCATGCACCACTTAGCTGTCTACAGGATATTTCCCAAAGAACCCGCTGAGACAAGCAACTGTCTCAGCGTCAGAGTTTGAGTACGGACAGCCGGAGGTGCGATGGTGACGCCTGTGAGTGAGCAAACATCGTGGGAGGGACTCACTCCGGAGCAGGTCGCCGCCGGAGTCGCTGAGACCCAGAAGTTCCTCTTGGACCGGAAGGCGACACACCGGAGTCATGTCCCCGTTCGGCGCGACTTCGTGCAGCTCCCGCCACGAGCGGAGAGCCGGCATAGCCTCCTCGCCCAGTTCGTGCAGGGCCGGGACGCGCGCGGGCTGAAGGCATACCTCTTCATCATCGCGATCACCAGCTCCGACCTGGACGGCTGGAGCACAACGCTCAACAGCTCTGTCTGGGCCAGGGCAATCGGCGCGACGGCAACAGCGGAGCCGACAGGCGCTCGGGCGGCGGTCAACAAGATCTTCGACCGCCTTCAGAAACGCCGACTGATCAACTACGGCCGAGTCCCTGGCACGCACGACATCAGGGTCACCCTGCTGCGTGAGGACGGCCGAGGCGGGGAGTACACCCGCCCCGGCCGGGAGAACCGAGACCCGTATCTGAAAATCTCCCGTGACCTGTGGGACTCGAGAGCGATCGATGATCTAGGTCTGCCAGGCCTGGCCATGCTCCTCGTCCTGAGCTGTGAGCGCCCAGGCTTCGAGCTGCCGCCCGAGCGGACTCCGGACTGGTACGGCTGGTCGGCCGACACGACCGAGCGAGGCTTCAAGGAGTTGGCCCGCAAGGGATTCATCGAGGTCAAGAAGACCTTCAAGTCGGCGCCTACTAGCCCGAGGGGCTACACCCACAGCAACCGCTACACACTCCTGCCCCCGCACATCCACCGAGGGCGTAGCACCCCACAGATAGATGCACCCGTCAGCTAGGTGTGCGTCGAGAAGACACCAGAGCCTCTGTGGGGTGCGACATCGCCGCACCCCACAGAATCCCAGGCTGAGGCCGCGCGCCGGCAAGCAAAGCTGCCTCACCTGCAAGCAGTCCACCATCGGAAGGAGAACTACTTGAGCACCAACCGTAGCTCGCCGAAGCAGCCAGGCGTGCCCGTCATCAACATCAACCTGTCCGGGAACGCACAGCTGAACTGGGCTTACGGCGACCAGATGTCGAGCAACCAGTCCGACGCCGGTGCCGAGCCTCCAGACAAGCACGCCTTCTGGAAGAGCATGATCTTTTGGACAGCGGTCGGGGTCATCGCCACCGCTGCGGGCGCCATCGCCGCCTTCCTGTAGGAGCCTCGGTGCCTTGCGGAGGGCGTGCCACAACGTGCCAGTAGGCCCGGTACACAGCGGTCACCACGGGCTCCGACGAGACAGCCAGAGCGGGGACGCCTGCGGTCGTTTTCGCAGGTCAGATGCCATTTGCGCTTCCAAGTGTCGGGTGATTCCCAAGCTTATAGCGCGGGTTCGATTCCCGTCATCCGCTCTTCAACGAAGGCCCAGGTCAAGCGACCTGGGCCTTCGTCGTTGTCCAGACCGGTACGCCCCGATCACGAGCCGCGTCCGGTCACGTGCCCCCAACTTCCCCACGATCCGGCTCACATGGCTCGGCGGCTTTCAAGCTGCTTTCGCGGACGGAGATTTTAGGCGGCGCCCCAGGGAGAGTTTTTATCGGCGACACACGCGAGTGAAAAAGCGAACCCGCACGGACCGCATCGCCGTGCTACCGTCAAAAAAGTTGCGGTTCTGGTACCCGAGAATTTGCATTCCGGTCGTTTTCCGGGCAGGGAATCATTGCGGCGACACGGTGTCCGCAAGGTGCGGATTCCACTGCACTGCCCCGAGGAGATATGACATGGCCGCTGGCACCGTGAAGTGGTTCAACGCGGAAAAGGGCTTCGGCTTCATCGAGCAGGAGGGTGGCGGTCCCGACGTGTTCGCCCACTACTCGAACATCGCCACCCAGGGCTTCCGTGAGCTCCAGGAGGGACAGAAGGTCTCCTTCGACGTCGCGCAGGGCCAGAAGGGCCCGACGGCCGAGAACATCGTTCCCGCCTGACGCTGACGCGTCATATACGGCTGGGGCCCGCACCCTTCGGGGTGCGGGCCCCAGCCGTATTCATTTCCCAAGACGGGCACGCGCATTCGGATAACCGCGGCCCGCTTTCAGCGCCTCTCCGTCAATGATGCCGGCCTCAGGCCCGGACCGCCCGGCTCTCGCGTTCCGTCGGATTCCATTCAGCCGGTTCCCGCGATTCCGGCACCTCTCAGCCTCTGCCGGAGTTTTCCGGTACGAGCCGGTCAGTGATCGGAGTAGCTGACGTCGCCGATGGTCCAGGCGCTGATGTCCGCGATCGAGACGCGGTACATCCCGCCCGTCTCCGGGATCCCCACGGTGCCCTGGAGGATCCGCGCCAGATGGAAGTGCAGGTGTGTGGGCGGCCCGTCCTTCGCCGCCGCGGAGGCGAAGACGGCGGAGAACTCGGCCAGCCGGTCGGAGTCCGCCAGGACCTCCGAAACCCGCTGGCGCCACACCGCTTCGGGTGCCAGCCGGCCTGTGATGACGGCGCCCCCCGTCACGACGGTAAGGGACATCTGGTTGCTCTGCCCGGACTCCACCAGCCTGGCGACGTCAACGAGCAGCTCGTCAATCTTCGACATGACACCCGATCCTACGGGGCGCCCCACCCCGGCCGCGGGTCGTCCTGCCGGATGGGCGGGACGAGCGGGGGCGCGCAGGTGCAGGGGCCGCCGCCCCTTCGCGACCGCTCCGCACTCCCACCGGGCACGCCGCACCTGTCGGGCCGGGACACGAAAATCTATCGCGGCCACAGTAGACATCGGAGCCTTGCCGAGCTATGTTTTCTTTCGTAACCAGCAGAGACGACCGGGCCTGGCAGAGACGAACTGCCGGCAAGCAGGACGGTGCGGCGGCGGAGTTTCGGAGCCACGGCTTTCGCAGGACGGTGACGAAACTGGCAGCCGCACCGGGCGGCCCGCAGTGATCAGGGGCCTCCGAGAGCGGTACGTATCCGCAGGACGAGAAGTTGATCAGCGAGGAAAGAAGGAGGAACACGGCGCCATCAGGATCGCCCGGGCGGAAGTCGAGTCCGGGTACCGCGGGACATCGATAGCGAGGTGGTCTTCGGTCAAGCAGCTGCGATCCCCGCACCGACGGCAATCACGAGGCCGGGTGTGCGGACACAGAAGGCCGGCGCTTCATCAGGGCCGGCAGGTGGTGTAGTAGTTCCTTCAGGGCCCTGGTGCCAGTACTGGCACCAGGGCCCCTCTATGCGTTTCCACGCGTTTCACGGAGAGGTGCAAATGACAGCAGACGACTCGTACGACCGTCTCGACGACGACGACTACCCCGCCTACACCATGGGCCGGGCCGCCGAGATGATCGGCACGACGCAGGGCTTCCTCCGCGCCATCGGCGAGGCCCGCCTGATCACTCCGCTGCGTTCCGAGGGCGGTCACCGCCGCTACTCCCGCTACCAGCTCCGCATCGCCGCCCGCGCTCGCGAACTCGTCGACCAGGGCACCCCGATCGAGGCCGCCTGCCGCATCATCATCCTCGAGGACCAGCTCGAAGAGGCCCAGCGCATCAACGCCGAGTACCGCCGCGCCGCCGAAGCCGGCACGCCCCCCGAGCGGGCTTGAGGCGAGTACGCCCACCGGCAACGGCTGCGGGGGCGACCGCTGGTGGAACGACCGGCAGTGGCCGGCAGGCGTCGTGCTCCGAGGCCCGATCGTGCCGCGCGAGCCGCCGGAAGGCGGCCGCCGCCCGTACGCGAAGGCCCAGGCCGGGGCCTGGGCCTTCGGATGGTGCGGGGCGGGGCGGTGGTCAGGTCTGCGGGGGGTTGTTCTGGGGGTTGTCGGTGCCCAGCTGTTCGTTGATCTTCTGCTGGGCCATGTCGACCTGGCTCTGATACTTGTTGCCGGTCTTCGCGTCGAAGGCGTCGCCGGCCTTTTCGACTCCCTGCCGCGCGGTGTCCTCGTGGCCCTTCAGCAGGCCCTTGAGCTTGTCGAGCATCGACATGGGTTCCTCCTTGCGTGTGCCCGCACCCCCCAGCATCCGCGCATTCACCAGGACCCGCACCCGGAGCCCCGGAGGCCCGGGGGCAGGGGCTCAGGCGGGGGTCGGGTAGGTGCGGGCCGGGAGGCGGTGGTGGGCGCGGGGGGCGAGGGTGAGGGCGAAGCCGTGGTTGGCGGCCACCGCGCGGGTGTGGGACGCGGAGAGGGAGCCGTGCCGTTCGAGGGTCAGGGCGGGCAGGCCCGAGCGGCCCGTGGCGGTGGTGTGGTGGAAGGAGAGGACCGTCGTCGACGTCGGGGCGTGGTGGGGGTGGCGGTGGCGGGCGGCGGCCTCGTCGTCGTGGGCGAGGAGGGTGACGCCGGGTTCCCGCCCGAAGTCGGCGAGGACGCCCTCGGCGCGCCAGTGGGCCGGTTCGTGTTCCGCGCCCGTGCGGTGCCGGGAGGGGTTCAGGGAGGTGACGGCGAGGAACTCGCCGTCGGTGCGGTCCAGGGCCTCGGCCAGGAAGCCGTTGGAGGGGCAGCGGTGGCCCGGTGCGATCAGCCGCACGGTGGGCACGCCGTCCTGGACGGCGGTCAGGTGGCCCGGGACACGGGTGGCGGCCGGCCCGCGGAAGCCGAACGGGCCGAGGGAGAAGAGGTCTTCGATGAGGTCCTCTACCTGCCTGCGCCGCACCGCGGTCGGCAGCCGGCTCCAGTCGAAGAGCGACGGCATGTGCGCGCGGACCGTGGTGACGCTCGCGACCTGGGCGGGCGGGCGGCCCTTCATGCGGTTGACGCGCTCGACCACCTCCCGGTCGGGCCGGGCCGTGAGGGCGTAGAAGTTGCCGAAGCCGTGGGCGACGGCCCGGCCTTCCGCGAGGGAGCGGGCCGCCGCGCGTACGTCCCCGGGGTTCTCCAGGGTCGGCTGCCTGGACTCCGTCGTCCGCTGCTGGGTCATGGCCGGCCTCCGCGTCGTGATCGTTTGTGGATGGCAAACGACCGTGCGGGGCACGCGGTCACAGAAGCCCGGCGGGCGGGCCGTCAGGCGGCGGAGTGTTCCAGGGTGTCGGCGTCGTCCATGAACGTGAGCATGCGCGCGTTGACCACGTCCGGGTGGTCGATCTGGGGGCCGTGGCCCGTGGCCGCGATGATCTCGGCGCGGGCGCCCGGGATGAGCCGCGGGACCCGTTCCAGCTGCCGCTTCGGGCGCACCAGGAGGCTGCGCTTGCCCATGATCAGGTAGAACGGCGTGCGGATGGAGCCCAGTTCCGCGTCGGACAGCGGCAGCGGCGCGGGGCGGCGGATCCGGAACGCCCGCACGCCCGCCTGGATCCAGCGCCGCAGCTCCGGGACCACCAGGACCGGCTGCTCCAGCCACTTGGCGAGGGCCGGGCGCAGCGCCTTGGGGGCGAAGGTGGCGAAGAGGCTGGCGAAGATCCAGACGAAGAAGCGCAGGCCGACCTTCTCCAGGCCGCCCGGGTCGAGGGCGGTGACCGAGGCGAGCCGGCCGGGGCGCAGGTGGGCCTGGTTGATGACGAGCCAGCCGCCGTAGGAGGAGCCGACGAGGTGGATCCGGTCGAGGCCGAGCGCGTCGAGGGCCTCGTCCATCCACTGCGCGGCGCGCTCGGGCTGCCACATGACCTCGCGCTGGACGCTGCGCCCCGGGTCGCCGGGGGTGTCGAGGGCGTAGACGGGGCGTTCGGCGCTGAGCGCGGGGGTGTTGGGGTACCACTGCGCGGAGCATCCGCCCGAGCCGTGGATGAGGACGACCGGCGTACGGGACTCCGCGGCCGGGTCGGCGGGTCCGTAGCGGTAGACGCGCGTGGTGCCGAAGCTGGTCTCGACGTCCCTCTCCCAGCGGGCCGGGGCGCCCATCGCGTAGAGGGCGTCGCAGGCCTCGAAGTAGCGGTCGCGGAGTTCGTCGCTGACGTAGCGGCCTATGTCGCGGCGGACGCGGGGCGCCTTCTGCATGTTCCTGGCGTTCTCGGGCACGGCGTTACCTCCCGGTGGGGATCCGTTCTCGGTCCTTGATCCGTTCTTCGTGGTACGACCGTACCATGTTGGTGGTACAGCGGTACCATGAAGATGCGGCGGACGAACGGAGACAGCGGGAATGCCCAAGCGCGTGGACCACGAGGAACGGCGCGGCCAGATCGCGGAGGCGCTCGTACGGGTCGCCGGGCGGCGCGGGCTGCACGCCGTCGGCATGCGGGACGTGGCCGCCGAGGCCGGGGTGTCGCTGCGGCTGGTGCAGTACTACTTCGAGACCAAGGAGAAGCTGCTCCTCTACGGGCTCCAGCACCTCACCGACCGGTTCACCGCCCGCGTCGGCGCCCGCCTCGCCGCCGCCGGCCCCGCCCCGGGCCCCCGGGCGACCGCCGAGGCGCTGGTGCTGGCCTCACTGCCCACCGACGAGGAGAGCCGCGTCTTCCACCTGCTCTACTCCTCGTACGCGATCCTCTCCGTGACCGACGAGGCCCTGGCCGCCCAGCCGTTCATCGACAATCCGGACGCCGCCGAGGACGCTCTGGCCGGACTGATCGCGGGCGCGCAGGCGGCGGGGCTGGCCGACCCCGGGGCGGACGCGCGGATCGAGGCGGTCAGCCTGCTCGCCATGGCGGGGACCCTGGGGACGAGCATCCTGGTGGGCCAGCGCGGCCCCGAGTCGGCCACGGCGGTACTGCGCCACCACCTGGACCGGATCTTCGCCGTTCCCGGGGAACCGGCTCCGGCCGGGTCTTCCGGATGACAAGTGTCACGACCTCGCGTGATCCGTGTCAGCACCTTCCCCCAGAGCCTTGCCCCGGGCTCCTCCCACGGCCGAGCATGCGGGGGACCCGGTGCACTCAGGAGGCAACACCCGTGGAAAAGACCGCCGTCCGTCCCGTCCTGCGGACCCGACGGGAGCAGTTCCGAGGCGGCGGCCGGGCCTCGCTCATCGGCACCGGCTTCGGCGTGATGTGGTTCGCCCTGGGGCAGGCCGTCGTCCACGGCGCGGCGCGGCCGTACGTCCTCGCGGCCGGCGCGCTCCTGTTCGCCGCGAGCGCCGCCACGGTCGTCCGCCTGTTCCTCCTGGCCCGCGCCACCCCCGCCGACGAGCCGGGTGTTCCGCCGCCGCCGGGCGGTGGCGGCCCGAAGTTCCTGACCGTGCTGCTGGTCGAGGTCGCCGTGCTCGGCGCGGGCAACAACGTCCTGCGCACCACCCTGGACCGCCCCGAGATGATGCTGAGCTGGTCGGCCCTGGTCGTCGGCGCGCACTTCTTCCCGCTGGCCCGGACCCTGCGCGCCCCGGTGCTGCGCCTGGTGGGCGCCGCGATGCTGGCCACCGTCGGCCTCGCCGCCGTCGCCGTCCTGGGGCTGGGCGCGGACGGGCAGGCCTGGTCGTACGTGCCCGGGCTCGGCTGCGCGGCCGTGCTGTGGGGCGGAACCGCGCTCTCCGGGCTGCGGGCGGGCCGGACGACGAGGGACTGAGGGCGGGCCGGGGGACGAGGGACTGAAGGCGGGCCGGACGACGGGCCCCTCCCCGCCTCAGAGCCAGCCCTGCTCCGCCGCGATGCGGGCCGCGTCGAAGCGGTTGCGGCCGCCGAGCTTCTTCATGGAGGCCGAGGTGACGTTGCGGACGGTACCGGCCGCCAGGCACAGCTCCGCCGCGATCTCCTTGACCGTGGCCCCGCCGGCCGTGAGCCGCAGCACCTCGTGCTCCCGGGCGCTGAGCCCCGCCGCAGGGCCGGCCCCCGCGGCACCCGCTCCCGGCGCCGGGCCGGCCGGCGACGGGGCCATCGTCACGCAGCCCGCCGCCACGCTCCTGAGCGTGGCGATCAGCTGCGGCAGGCCCGTATCGGTCGGGACGATGCCGTGCACCCCGGCCGCCATCGCGCGGCCCACCGCCACGGGGCGGTGGCCGGCCATCATGAGCACGATCCCGCACGCGGGCGCCCCGGCCCGCACCGCCGAGGCGAGCCGCAGCGCGTCGTCCCCCACCGGGGTCTCCTCCAGCAGGACGACGTCGGGCGCACGGCGGTGGACGAGCGGGAGGAGGGGGCGGGCTCCGCTTCCCGCGACGACCGCCTCCATGCCGCCGGAGGACCGCAGGGCCTCGGCGAGCGCCTCCAGGTAGAGGGCCCGGCTGCCGCCGAGGACGACGCTGATGGCCATGGTGGATCCCCTCGCCTTCCGTCCGTGTGGGTGACCACGGACGTCCAGCCTGCGCGACGCCGGGCCCCGGGCGGAAGCGGATCCGCTGGCAGGAAGGACCCCGTGGCAGCTCGGTGCCAGCCCCACGCCCCGCAAGGCCCCGAAGTAGCCGTCCACCTGCGGCGTCTCATAGGTTGGACCGTATCGGCGCGGCCCCGTCCGGAGGGGGCGGCGGGGGACCGAAGGAACGGCCATGCTGGAGCCCCTGGGGCTGGACGCGCGAACGGCGGACGTGTACGGGCTCCTGCTGGCCAACCGGGACTGGGGCACCCGGGAGATCGCGGACCGGCTCGGCATCACGCCGGCCGAAGCGCAGGCGGCGGTGGAGAGGCTGACCGCCCTGCGGCTCCTGCACCGGTCGGACGCGAGCGGCGGACTGCGGCCCGCCGACCCCGCGCTGGGCCTGCGGGACCTGCTCAACGAACGCAAGCGGGAACTGGCCGGCAGGCAGGAGGCCGTGGCCCGCTGCGAGGCCGGGATGGCCGAGCTGGTCGGCACCTACAGCGAGCTCTACGCCGGCCGGACCCAGCCCGTCGCCCAGCGGTTCCTCGGCGTCGAGGCGGTGCAGGAGCGGATCCGGGAGCTCTCCGCCGAGGCCGTCTCCGAGTGCCTGACCTTCAACCCCGGCGGGGCGCAGTCCCGGGCGAGCCTCGCCGCCAGCAAGCCGCTCGACCGCGCCCTCCTCGAACGCGGCGTCCGGATGCGCACGGTCTACCTGGACAGCGTCCGCAACGACGCGGTCACCACCGAGTACGCGGAGTGGCTCACCGACCTGGGCGGGGAGGTGCGCACCGCGCCCTCGCTGCCGGTGCGCATGCTCCTCTTCGACCGCAGGACGGTCATCGTCCCGGCCGACCCGGAGAACACCCGCAAGGGCGCGGTGCAGCTGGCCGAGCCGGGCGTGGTCGTCGGCCTGGCCGGGCTGTTCGACCGGGTCTGGGAGTCGGCCGTGCCGCTGGGCACCCGCCAGGACCGCGACGAGGAGGGCCTGACCCGCCAGGAGAAGGAGCTGCTGCGCCTGCTGGGCACCGGGCTCACCGACGAGGCCGCCGGCCGCCGGCTGGGCCTGTCCCTGCGGACCGTCCGCCGGATGATGGCGGAGCTGATGAAACGTCTCGGCGCGAGCAGCCGCTTCGAGGCGGGCCTGCGCGCGGCCCGGCGCGAATGGGTGTGACGGCGCGCATGGGTGTGACGACCTGACGAACTCGGCCGTCCCGGTGT
Organism: Streptomyces sp. NPDC000075; assembly: GCF_040301925.1. Taxonomy (NCBI): domain Bacteria; kingdom Bacillati; phylum Actinomycetota; class Actinomycetes; order Kitasatosporales; family Streptomycetaceae; genus Streptomyces; species Streptomyces sp. NPDC000075. The sequence continues at coordinate 335,725 of NZ_JBEPFL010000003.1, read as the reverse complement.
GCCGTGCGAGCGGGTCTCGTTAGCGTCGATCGGGGGATCCGGAGATCACTACGGGGGCGTGACGGGTGAACGAGAAGGACGAGCTGGCACGGCGGTTCGACGAGCACCGCCCCCATCTGCGGGCGGTGGGCTACCGGATGCTGGGCTCGCTCAGCGACGCCGAGGACGCGGTACAGGAGGCCTGGTTCAGGCTGAACCGCTCCGACGCCGGCGCCGTGGAGAACCTGGGCGGCTGGCTGACCACCGTCGTGGGCCGGGTGTGCCTGGACATGCTGCGCTCGCGCGCCGTCCGGCGCGAGGACTCCCTCGACGACGCGGACGCCCCCGTCCGGCTGCCGGATCCGCTGGTGAGCGGACCCGACCGGATCGACCCCGAGCAGGAGGTCCTGCTCGCCGACTCGGTCGGCATCGCGCTGATGGTCGTACTGGAGACCCTCGCCCCCGCCGAGCGGCTGGCCTTCGTCCTGCACGACCTGTTCGCCGTGCCCTTCGACGAGATCGCCCCGCTGGTCGAGAAGTCGACGGCCGCCACCCGTCAGCTCGCCAGCCGCGCCCGGCGCCGCGTCCAGGGCGCCGGGCCGGCCCCGGAGACCGACCCGTCCCGGCTGCGGCAGGTCGTCGACGCCTTCCTCGCGGCCGCCCGGGGCGGTGACCTCGAGGCCCTCGTCGCCGTCCTCGACCCCGGCATCACGGCCCGCTCCGACGGCGGCGCCCTGCTGCCGAGCGCGCTGCTGCGCGGGGCCCGGGAGGTCGCCTCCCAGGCGATCACCTACGCCCGCTTCGCGCGGGGCGGCCGCGCGGTGCTGGTCAACGGCACCCCGGGGGTGCTCGCGCTGGACGCCGACGGGCGTCCGGCGTCGGTCATGGCCTTCACGGTGCGGGGCGGCCTGATCACCGCCCTGGACATCCTCACCGACCCCGCCCGCCTGGCCCGCCTGGACCTCAGCGCGGTGCCGGAGCTGTGACGGCGGCGCCCGGCTCCGGCTCCGGCTCCGGTTACGGCTCCGGCTCGGACTCCGGGAGGGGGAAGGGGACCTCCAGCCAGACGGTCTTGCCCGGGTGGGAGCCGGGCAGGGGGGCCGACCCCCAGCTCTGCGCCAGCACGTTCAGGAGGACCAGGCCGTGGCCCCCGGGACGGGAGCGGTCCTGCACCGCGCGGGGCCGCGGCGGCTCGGGGCTGTCGTCCGAGACCTCGACCCGCAGCCGCCCGCCCGGGCCGTAGCGGAGCACCAGCTCCCGCGGGCCCCCGGCGTGCAGGCACGCGTTGGTGACCAGCTCCGAGACCAGCAGGAGCACGTCCTCCTCGGCCTCGCTGCCCGGCGCCCACCGCCAGTCGGCGAGGGCCCTGCGAGTGAAGTCCCGGCACCGTGTGACGACGCCCGCCGTGGCTCCGCCCAGGACCAGCCTCCGCGTCTGTTCCGCCACCGGCGCACTCCCGTCTCGGCCCACCCGCTCCCTCGGCGCCGCACCTACCCCCGACCAGGATGGACAAATCCCTCGGATTCGGCCACCAGGCCGCCACAGCCGCCCCGGAAGAGCGCCGGAGCCCCGCCGGCAGCGCGCAGCGCGCCGCCCGGAAAGGGTGCCGGAGAGGTGCCGGAGAGGCCCTGGAGAGGTCCCGGAGGGGGCCCGGCGGGGGCCTGCCGCCGCCTTCCAAGCGGGGTCCCGAAGGTCAGCGTACGGCCCCCACCAGGGGTTTTCGGCCGTTCTCCCCCGTGGAGCGGCCGATCGGGGGGACGCTAATCGGGCCGTTCGCACACCGTCGAGGAGGAGCGGCCCGATCCGTCAAGTCCTCCCCCGCCCCGCCACCGTCCGCCCCGCCACCGAGGTGTCCCGTTGTCCACATCCTGGACAACTACCCTCGCTATATGAACGCAGATGCCGAGGCCCTCCGTACCGTGAAAGACGCCGACCGGAAGCACGTCTTCCATTCCTGGTCGGCCCAGGAGCTCATCGACCCGCTCGCCGTCGCGGGGGCCGAGGGATCGTACTTCTGGGACTACGAGGGCAACCGCTATCTCGACTTCTCCAGCGCGCTCGTCTACACGAACATCGGCTACCAGCACCCCAAGGTGGCCGCCGCCATCGCGGAGCAGGCCGGCAAGCTCTGTACCGTCGCACCCGGCTTCGCCGTGGACGTCCGCTCCGAGGCGGCCCGCCTGATCGCCGAGCGCACCCCCGGCGACCTCGACAAGATCTTCTTCACCAACGCCGGCGCCGAGGCCGTCGAGAACGCCGTCCGCATGGCCCGGCTGCACACCGGCCGGCCCAAGGTGATGTCCGCGTACCGCTCGTACCACGGCGCCACCACGACCGCGATCAACCTCACCGGTGACGCCCGCCGCTTCGGCAACGACACCGCGACCGCCGGCGTCGTGCACTTCTGGGGGCCCTTCCCCTACCGCTCGCCCTTCTACGCCGGCAACGAGACAGAGGAGTGCGAGCGCGCCCTGCGCCACCTGGAGGACACGGTCGTCTTCGAGGGCCCGCAGTCCATCGCGGCGATCATCCTGGAGACGGTCGGCGGCGCCCCCGGCGTGCTCGTGCCCCCGGCCGGCTACCTGGCCGGCGTCCGCGAGATCTGCGACCGCCACGGCATCGTGTTCATCCTCGACGAGGTCATGGTCGGATTCGGCCGCACCGGCACCTGGTTCGCCGCCGAGAACTGGGGCGTCACCCCCGACCTCCTCTGCTTCGCCAAGGGCGTCACCAGCGGTTACGTGCCGCTCGGCGGCGTCGCCATCTCCGGCGCCATCGCCGAGACCTTCGCCCGCCGCCCCTACCCGGGCGGGCTGACCTACTCCGGGCACGTCCTGGCCTGCGCCGCCGCCGTCGCCACGATCAACGTGATGGAGGAGGAGGGCGTCGTCGAGCAGTCCGCCCGCACCGGCGCCGAGCTGCTGGGCCCGGGCCTGCGCGCCCTCGCCGAGCGCCACCCCTGCGTCGGCGAGGTCAGGGGCCTGGGCACCTTCTGGGCGCTGGAGCTCGTACGGGACGCGGCCACGCGCGAGCCGCTCGTCCCGTACAACGCCTCCGGCGCCGACAACGCGCCCATGGCGGCCTTCGGCGCGGCCCTGAAGAAGGGCGGCCTGTGGCCCCTCCTCGCCGGCAACCGGATCCACGTCGCCCCGCCCTGCAACATCTCGGCCGAGGACGTGGCCAAGGGGCTGGAGATCCTGGACGAGGCCCTCGCCGTCGCGGACGCGCACATGGCCTGACCTGCGCGCTTGTGGGGTCGCCCAAGCCCCGGGCGCCGGTGTTCGGAGGTTCCGTGCGGTGGTTAACCCCCCGTACACATGGTGCAATCCCGTCAGTACTTCAGTACGACTCAGCACCTACGGACCGGGATGCACGTCAGTCCCGGGGCGGTCCTCCGGGGCCGAACGGCGGGGAGCGGGACGTCCTCCTCGGGGGACGGGCGCTGGACGCCGGGCGTACGGGATCCAGATCAACGGACTCCGTGTTCCCGAGTACCCGAAGGAAGACAGCATGAGCAAGCACGTCCTGGGCCAGAACCAGTACGGCAAGGCCGAGAACCGCATCGTCGTGGTGACCCGCAAGGGCAGCGACGGCTCCTGGGCCGAGATCCGCGACCTGAACGTCTCGGTCGCCCTGCGCGGCGAGTTCCGCGACGTCCACCTCACCGGTGACAACGCCAACTGCCTGCCCACCGACACCACCAAGAACACGGTGTACGCCTTCGGCAAGGAGCACGGCATCGCCTCGCCCGAGGCCTTCGGCATCCTGCTCGCCAAGCACTTCGTCTCCTCCCAGGCCCCGATCCGCGAGGCGCAGATCCGGATCGAGGAGTTCGCCTGGGAGCGGATCCCCGTCCCGACGCGCAAGGAGCAGCACTCCTTCGTCCGCAAGGGCCAGGAGGTGCGCACCGCGCAGATCACCTACAGCGAGACCACCGGCCTGCAGGTCATCTCGGGCCTGAAGGACCTGACCGTGATGAACTCGACCAACTCCGAGTTCCACGGCTTCATCAAGGACAAGTACACGACCCTCCAGGAGGCGTACGACCGCATCCTGGCCACCAAGGTCACCGCCCGCTGGGCGCAGTCGGCGCTGGCCGCCGACGACGCCGGCTACGACTGGGACCAGTCGTACAAGAAGGTCCGTAAGCACATGCTGGAGGCCTTCGCGGAGACGTACTCCTACTCGCTCCAGCAGACCCTGAACCAGATGGCCGAGCGCGTGCTCGACAACTGCCCCAAGGTCAACGAGGTGCGCCTCAACCTCCCCAACAAGCACCACTTCCTCGTCGACCTGGAGCCCTTCGGCCTCAAGAACGACAACGAGGTCTACTTCGCGGCGGACCGGATGTACGGCCTGATCGAGGGCACCGTCCACCGTGACGGCGTCCAGCCGGTGATCGCCACCTCCGACTGGATCGTGGCGTAACGCCCGTTCGCTCCGGCCGGATTCGGCCCGGACCGCGTCGCGGGGTCCGGGCCGTTCCTCATGCCGGGGCCCCGTTTCTCATACCGGGTCCTGCCCGACCAGCAGGTTCCAGCGGCCGGCGCGGCCGCTGAGGGCGGTGACGGTGCCGGGGCGGACGTCGAGCCGCCAGAAGGCCGCCGCCGGCAGTTCCAGGGCGGCCACCACCGCCGCCCGTACGACGGCCTGCGCGACCACCGCGTCGTGCCGGCCGGGCTCCAGCCCCGCCAGGTACTCCCCCGTACGGGTGATCAGCGCGGCCACCGGCTCCCCGCCGCCGGGCGGGGCGAACTCCGGGTCCGTCAGCCAGCGCCGGACCGCCTCCGGGTCCTCGGCGGCGACCTCGTCCAGGGTGCGGCCCGCCCAGTCCCCCATGTCCGGCCCGGCCAGGCCCTCGTGTCCCGGGCAGGGCCGCGCGTGCGCGAACCGCCCCTGGCGGGCGGCCTCGTCGAGCGGGGGCGTGGTCAGGTGCAGGCGCACCGGAGGAGTCAGGGGCATAAAAAGAGCGTAAAGCGCGCGCCCAGGGCGTGAGACGGCCGCCACACGCCGTGGTGTTCAAGCCAGGAGCGCGCTACCGTCACGGACGACATGAAGAAGGTATGACGGAAGTACCGGTGAGAATCCGGCACGGTCGCGCCACTGTGAACCTCCCGCGGCGACGGGGGAGGGAAGTCAGACCCGTCCCCCTTCGACGAGAGCACCACTGACCGGGACGCGTGTTCCCCTGGAGGTTCTGCCATGGCCCACTCCGCCGTGCCCGCTTCGGCCCCTGTCGCCGTAGCCCCCATCTCGCTCTCCGCGCTGGCCCCCTGGGCCGCCTTCGCCGCCGTCGTGACCCTGTTCCTGCTGTACCTCGTCGGCGTCGAGCAGGGCGCCGCCGCGATCTTCCAGGGCGAGAACGTCCACGAGTGGATGCACGACGGCCGCCACCTGCTCGGGTTCCCCTGCCACTGACCTCCTGCTGATCCCCTGCCGATCACGCAAGGAGCTCCCACGTGAACACCATCTCCCCCCGGGCCCTGCTGGTCCGGGGCATGCTGGCCGGCCTGCTCGCGGGCGTCGCCGCCTTCCTCGTCGCGTATGTGCTCGGCGAGTCCAAGGTGGACGCGGCGATCGCCATCGAGGAGGCCGGCGAGGCCGCGCACGACCACGCCGAGGCCGCCCCGGTCAGCCGGGCCCTCCAGGCCACGGCCGGTCTCGGTACCGGCACCCTGCTCTACGGGCTCGCGCTCGGCGGTATCGCCGCGCTCGTGTTCTGCTTCGCCCTCGGCCGTATCGGCCGCTTCGGCCCCCGGGCCACGGCGGCGCTGGTCAGCGGCGGGCTGTTCGTCACCATCGCGCTGGTGCCGTTCCTCAAGTACCCCGCCAATCCGCCCGCGGTGGGCGACCCCGGCACGGTCGTCCGGCGGACCACCCTCTACCTGCTGATGATCGCCCTGAGCGTGCTGCTGGCCTCGGGCGCCCTGATCCTGGGGCGGCGGCTGGCGCCGCGCCTGGGGAACTGGAACGCCTCGGTCATCGCCGCGCTCGCCTTCGTGGCGGCCGTCGCCGTCTCCTACGCGGTGCTGCCGGGGATCAACGAGGTGCCGGAGGACTTCCCGGCGGCGCTGATCTGGCAGTTCCGGCTCGCCTCCCTGGCCATCCAGGCGACGGTGTGGGCGACTTTCGGCCTGGCCTTCGGTTTTCTAGCCGAACGCGCTATTGCCCCGGCCGCCGCTCCCAAGGAGGCTGTACAGCCGACGAGTTGAGCGAGGCACTCCGGTTGCGGACGCGCCGGGTGCGGAGGGTGGGAGCCGGGACATGCAGTCCGCGATCCGGGAATGGCGGGGCTGGACCGGCGCCGCACCCTTCTGGCTGAACTCGGTGCTGCTGAGCCTGGCTCCGTTCACGGCCGTCCCCCTCTTCGCCCAGATCGGCGTCATCACCGCCCTCGCCGCCCTCGGCGGACTGGCCCGCCAGCTCTGGTACGGGGACTACGGCCACCCCGCGATGCACCTCGCCGCCGCCCTCATGGGGGCGGCGGCGATCGTGTTCGTGGTGCTCTGAGGCCGCCCACCGCCCCGCCCCGGAACGCCCCCACCGCCGAACAGCCCTCCCGGCGAGGAAGAATGGGGCTTTTCGAGCGGATCGGGGGCCGGTGTGACGGCGGCGGGGCGGGAGATACCCGAGGAGTACCTGACCGGGTACGTGACCATGCTCCGGGAGGTCGCGGCCACCGGCCGCAGGCCCGCGCGTGAGGAACTCGACGACCGCCGCGAGCTCGGCGAGCGGGCCGCCGGCGCCGGGTACGGGCTCGGCGCCCTGGTCGGCGCCCACCTCGCCGCCGCCCGGGCCGCGCTCGGCGGCCGGTCCGTGCCGGCCCCCGTGACGGCCGCCGTGGACCACGCCTCGGAGCAGGCCGTCGACGCCTTCGCCGAGGGGTACGAGCGGGCCTGGCGGCCGGCGGTGCGGCAGGAGGAGGCGGCCCGCCGCGAGTTCGTCGACGACCTCCTCCTCGGCCGTGGCGACCCCGGCCGGCTCGCCGAGCGCGCCGCCGGACGCGGGCTGCGCCCGGACGGGAGCCACACGGTGGCCGTCGCCCGCGCCACGGCCCCCTACACGGACGGGAGCCCGCAGGTCCGGCGGCTGGAGCGGGAGCTGGACGGGGCGGTGCTGCTCGCCGCCAAGGAGGGACGGCTGGTCTGCGTCACGGCCTCCGGCGAAGGCGAAGGTGACGGGGACGGGGACGGGGTCCTGGCCGACTTCGCGCGCCGGGCCCGGGCCCTCTCCGGGCCGGACGGGCTCGTCGCGGTCGGACGGCCGCACCCCGGCACGGCCGGGGTGGCCGCCTCGTACGAGGAGGCGCTGGGCGCCCTCTGCCTCGCGGACCGGCTCGGCCTGGAGGGACCGCTGCTGCGCGCCGCCGACCTGCTGGTCTTCCCGCTGCTGACCCGGGACCGGGCCGCCCTGGCCGACCTGGTCCTGACCGTGCTCGGCCCCCTGCGGGCCGGACGCGGCGGAGCCGTACCCCTGCTGGAGACACTGACCGCCTACTTCGACGCCGGCTGCGTGGCGGCGGAGGCGGCCCGCAGACTGGGCCTGAGCGTACGGGCGCTGACGTACCGGCTGGAGCGCATCCACAGCCTGACGTCCCACGACCCCACCGACCCGCCCGCCCGCTACACCCTCCAGACGGCCACCCTCGGCGCCCGCCTCCTGAACTGGCCCGCCGACCCACTGCCGTAGCCGGGATCCGCCCGGCCGGGGAGCAGCCCTTCACCCTTTCGGAGGCACCGCCCCCCGCTTTCGCCACGGCCTTCACCCCCACCGCCATCTGCGAAGACTCCCCCGTGTCCCCCGACACACCGATGACGCACCGTCAACTGACGTACCCCGTCGACGTGCCGTCCCGTCGGCGGTGGGCCACGCTCCCAGGACCGGCCGCCCGAGCCGGCCCAGGAGGAATGCCATGTCCCGCGCCCCGTGGGCGGTCGCCGCGCTGACGGTCACTCTGCTCTGTACCGGCCTCGGCCTGTTGCACGGCGGAGAGGGCGCGGAGCCGGGCACCTCGGGCATCGCCGACGCACTGCCCTCGCGCGCGCTGGGCCTGTCCGGCCACCGCCGGCTCGTGCGCGAACTGGAGCACTCCGGCACCCACTCCCACACCCCGGCCCGCCGGAGCCGGACCGGAGCGGCCGGTCCGCTGCGCGCCTCGCGTCCGCTGCGGCTGCGGATCCCCAGCCTGGGGGTGGACCTCCCGCTGGCCGAAGGGGCCCCGGCGGGAGAGGACGCGGCCGGCTGGGACGCCGCCGGACCGGCCCCCGGGTCGGCCGGGACCGCCGTGGTCACCGGCAACGGGCTCCCGCTGGCCGAACTGCGGCGCGGCCGCACCGTGGAGATCCCGCGCGCGGACCACCGTACGGCCGTGTTCACCGTCGAGCGGGTCTCCCCGTACGGGGTCACCGCGCCCGACCGGGGCGGGCGGGCACGGCTGCGGCTGGTCAGCGGTGAGACCTCCGTCCTCGCGCGGCTGACCGGGCCGCTGCGCACCGGCTGAGCCCGGTGCGACCGTCCGGAACGTCAGCCGAGGGGGGTGTCTTCGTCCTCCGGTCGGGGGCTTCTCGGGGGCGGCCGGGGAGCCGCCGGGCGCGGCGGGGCAGGGAAGCCTCATGAGCGGTGCGCGGTACGCGCGGTCGGTGCTGGCGCGGGCCCTGACGGTGGCCTGCGTCGCCCTGCTGTGCCTGTTCGGCGCCGGTCCGGCGGCGGCCGCCACCGCGGGCGCCGATCCCCGTGCCGCCTCGTCCGCCCCGGCCGATCCCGCCGAGGGGCAGTCTGATCCGGCTGCGGACCCCGATGCCCGGGCGGACGTACGGACGGTCGTGCGCGCGGCGCCCGCGCCGCGCGGACTGCCGTCGGGGGTGTTTCACGTGAAACACGCGGGTGATTCCACCCGTGTGGCCCAGGGCGGCCCGGCCTCGGCGGCCGTGTGCGCGCGTGCGGTCCGGAGTGTGGTCCTGCGCTGCTGAGGGGACCGAGCGGCAGAACTCCCCCCACACACACCCTGGACCACCGTGAGGTTCCGTCATGCCCGTCGACCCGTACGCCGCCCTGAACGCCATGATCCGCGCGGAGGCGGCCCGCTTCTCCCCCGCGGCCCGCGAGGACCGGCCCGCACCGCGCATCCCGGCCCGCGAGACCGCCCCCGAGGCCCCGGAGACCGCGCCCGTGTCCGCCGCCGAGCCGCAGCGGCGCCCCGCCGGCCCGGCGGCCTAGGACCCGGACGCGCAGGGCCGGGCCGCGCAGGCGGCCCGGTCCCGCCATGAGGCGGCGCGGGTTCCCGTGCCCCCGGTGACGGGGCGCGGGAACCGGCGCCACGGCCGGTGCGCGGGGTTCAGTCCTCCCGCGTGTAGTACCGGTAGAAGGCGACGATCCCCACGCCCAGCCCGGAGAACAGGCCGACGACGGTGGCGCGGAGCACGGACTGGTTGGTGAGGCTGTGCAGATAGCCGACGGCGATGCCGATGAAGACCCCGTACGCGGCCGCGTGCACCTCCCGCTTGAGGCGCGGGCCGACCCGGGCCAGGGCGAACATGATGCCGGCGAAGATGACGCCGCACAGGATTCCGTAGAAGACGTTGCCCGCGTCGACCGGGCCCATCTGGCGCTTGATGAAGGCCGCCCAGACCCCGTAGACGAGGCCGAGCAGCAGCGGGCGGGCGAGGGCGCTCTTGCTGATGTCGTGTGCGTGCGCCGACGCCATCGGGCGGTGCCGCCGGGGGGCGGTGGGGGCCGCGTGTGCCATGGCGGGGCTCCTCTCTTCCAGCCTCCAGGGCACACCCGCCGCCCCGGGGCGGCAAGTGGATCACCCGTCCGGGTCGACCCGGACGCCACCGCTCCCCGTACGCAGCAACCGGGCTGGCGCCGGGGCCCGCCCCCGCCTTCCCTGGTGACGTGCGCACCTTCCTGTCGGCGGCCCTCATCGTGCTCGTGGCCCTCCTCGTGCCCGCGAGCGCGGTCGCGTACTGGGCCGACCGCCGACTGGGTGACGCCGACGGCTACACCGCCGCCATGGCCCCCCTCGCCACGAACCCCGCCGTCCAGGGGGTGGTCGTCACCCAGGCCACCCGCGCCCTGTCCGGGCAGATCGACGCGGGCCCCTTCCAGGGCGGGGTGGACGCCCTGATCGGCGAGGCCCTGCGCTCCTTCGCCGGGACCCCCGCCTACCGGACGGCCTGGGACGCCGCCAACCGGGCCGCCCACACCGCCTTCCTCGACGCGCTCACCACCGGCCACGGGGACGCCGTCACCATCGACCTCGCCCCGGTGATCGCCGCGGTCAAGGGGGAGCTGGTGGCCGACGGGGTGCCCTTCGCCGACCGCATCCCCGAGACCCACCTGTCCGTGGAGGTCATGGAGTACGACGACCTCGGTGCGCTCCGGAAGGGGTTCCGCGTGCTCCAGATCGCCGGGGTGTGGCTGCCCGTGCTGACCGTGCTGCTCGCCGGGGCGGCGGTGGCCGTCGCCGTGCGCCGCCGCCGCGCCGTGCTGGCCACCGGTCTCGGCATCGCGACGGGGGCCGTGCTGCTGGGGGTCGCCGTCGACGTGTGCCGCCGGCTGACCCTCGACGACCTTCCCGCCGACGTCGACCGGGCCGCCGCCGGGGCGGTGTACGACGCGCTCACCGCGTTCCTGCGGACCACCACCTGGGTGGTCCTCGCCATCGGACTGGCGACCGCGCTCACCGCATGGCTGACGGGCCGGCTGCGCCGCACCCCATAAGCTCGGAACATACCCATCCTCCGCAGAACGCCCCAGAAGAACCGATTCGCGAGCGGTGACACGGAAGCGGAATGACCACCGAACGACGTACCGGGCACATACCGCCCGACCCGCCACGGGCCCACCCCCTGGCTCCCCCCTCCTGGCTGCTCGCGGGACTGCGGCCGAGCGGCGCACCCGTCCCCTGGGCCGCGGTGGCCCGCGCCGGGATCGCGCTGTCGGTCCCGATCGCCGTCGGCTTCGCCCTGGACGAGCCCGAGTACGGGGCGCTCGCCTCCATGGGCGCCCTGTCGGGGGTGATCGGCGACACCGCCGACGCCTACCGGATGCGGATCCTGAACATCGCCCTCCCCCAGCTCCTGGGCGCGATCGGGGTGGCCCTGGGCACCCTGGTCTACGGCCGCGGCTGGGTCGCGGTCGCCGTCCTCACCCTGATCGCCCTGGTCTCCGGGATGATCTCCTCGATCGGCACGATCGCCTCCGCCTGCGGACTGGTGTTCCTGCTCAACGCCGTGGTCGGCGCCGGGCTGCCGATGCCCGAACCCTGGTGGACGGCTCCGCTGCTGCTGGCCGCCGGCGGCCTGTTCGTCCTGCTGCTCACCCTGCTGGGCTGGCCGTTGCGCCGACGGCAGCCCGAACGGGCCGCCGTCGCGTCCGTCTACCGGGCCGTGGCCGACGCCCTGGAGGCCGCGGGCGGACCCGCGGACGTGTACGACGAACGCCGGCAGCAGGTCACCCACGCCCTCAACCAGGCCTACGACCTCGTCCTGGGGCGCCGGGCCCGGGTGCACGGGCGCAGCCCCACGCTGGTGCGGGTGCTCGCCCAGCTGAACGTGCTGATCCCGCTGGTGGAGGCCGCGCCCGCCGCCCACCTGCGCGGCCGTCCGCTGCCGCCGCAGGTCCCGGCGGCGGTACGGGACCTGGCCGCCGCCGTCGAGGAGGGCCGCACCGGGACACCCGTCCTCGACCTGCCCGCACCGCACAGCCCGTCGGAGCGGGCCGTGGACGCCGCCCTGCGGCACGCCGCGAAGATCGTGCACCTCGCGGAGCCGGACCCGTACAACGTCGACGACCGCCTCGGCCGGCCCGCCGCGCTGCGCGTACGGGCCGGGCGGGTGGTGCGCGACATGATGCTGTCCGAGGCCTCCTGGCGCTACGGGCTCCGGCTGGCCCTGTGCATCGGCCTGGCCCAGTCGCTGGTCTCCCTGATCGAGGTGGAGCGCTCGTACTGGGTGGCGCTGACGGTCACCTTCGTCCTCAAGCCGGACTTCGGCTCGGTGTTCTCCCGCGCGGTGCTGCGCGCCCTGGGGACGGCGGCGGGGCTGGTGCTGGCGGCCGCCGTGCTGGCGGAGGTGCCGCGCGGCTGGTGGGACGTGCCGGTGATGGTGGTGCTCGCCGCGCTCATCCCGGCGTTCTCCGCGAAGGGATACGTCTTCCAGACCGCGGCCATCACCCCGGTGATCCTGCTGCTCTCGGACCTCCTCAACCACCAGGGCTTCGACCTCATCCGGCCCCGGCTGCTGGACAGCCTGATCGGCTGCGCCATCACCCTGGTCGCCGGCTACCTGCTGTGGCCCGAGAGCTGGCACACCCGGATCGGGGACCGGCTCGCCGACGCCGTCGACGACGCCGCCCGCTACGTGGAGCGGGCCTTCGCCCCGGTCGCGGACGAGGCGGAGCTACGGGCGGCCCGGCAGTCCCGGCTCCAGGCCCGGCGCCGGATCTACCGCGACCTGTCGGGTGTGCGCAGCGAGTTCCAGCGGGCCCTGACCGAGCCACCGCCGACGGGCGCCCGGGCCGCCGCCTGGTGGCCGCTGGTGGTGGCCGTGGAACGGATCGTGGACGCCACCACGGCGGCCCGGGTCCGCGTCAACCACGGGGCCTCCGCCCCGCCGCCGTCCGAGGTGGCCCGGATCGCGGGCCAGCTCCGCGAACTGGCGGAGGGCATCCGCAGCAGCGTGACCCTGGTCCGCGTCGAGGTCCCCCCGGGGGCCGACGAGGCGGGCGTCTTGGCCCCCCTCCACCAGGAGGTGGCCGCCGCCCGGGCGATCTCCCAGCCGGGCGGCTGACCGTCCCGCCGCGCGGCCGGAACCGGTCGGTCCCCCGAACGCCCCGCGGGCCGGGCCGCGCCGGGCCGGGCGGGGCAGCATCGGTACATGCGCACCCGCCGCCCCCGGGCCCTGGCAGTCGTCGTCGCCCTCCTGGCGGCGGCCACGGGCTGCGCCGACGCGGAGGGCCTGGCGGACCAGGGCGACCGGGGCACGGTCCACGCCCCCACCACCCTGTGGAAGGGCTACTTCCCCGACCCGCCGAGCCCGGGACAGCAGCCGGGTGCGGCGGCCGTGGTCCCCGGCCTGCCCAAGGTGCCGGGGCTGAGCATGCGCGGGGTGGACGCCCTGGCCGTCATCCGGGCCGACATCACCTCCGCCACCGCCGAGGACGGCGGCACGGGCCGCCTCGTCGACCCCCGGGCCGTCCAGCGGCTCGCGCTGTGCACACAGGCTGTGGACGGCGGCCCGAACTGCCCGGTGCGGCCCGCCGTCCTGCACGACCTCACCGGCAACGGCCGGGAGGAGCTGATCACCGCGCTGGACGTGGACGGCCGCGTCTCCGAACTGCGCGTCTACACCGTGCAGGACGACGGCAGGATCGCCCGCATCCTCTCCCGGCGCGGGGTCCTGGAGGGCGTGGAGGTGGCCGCCGAGCACCTGGCGGTCCGCGAGCCGACCTCGAACCCGGTCTACATCTCCGTCTCCGACTACGTCTGGGACCCCAACGCCAAGAGCATGAGCCTGTCGCAGCTCACCCTCGACGACTGCCCCACCCTCACCGACGTCCCGCTGGGCGAGGACCGGCAGCGATGCGCGCGCTGAACAGCCTGCGCTGGAAGATCGCCCTGACCACCACCCTGGTGTGCTGCACGGTCGCCGCCGCCCTGGGCATCGCCGTGCACAACGTCGTCGCCCGCCAGGTGGTCGGGGAGGTCCGCAAGGACGTCGACCGGGAGCTGGAGCACGCCCTCGGCCACTACGAGTACGGCACCGCGCACGGGGACGTCCACGCCGCCCTCGACCCGCCCGGCCTCCCCGGCCCCCTGCGCGACCTCGTCGCCCGTGGCCGTACCGGCACCATGGTCGGCACCTACCAGGGCAAGCCCGTCATGTGGGGGGCGGCACCCGCCGACCGGCAGGCCCTCGCGGTCTGGATCCCGTACGAGAACACCCGCGCCCGGCTCCGGGACCTGGACACCGCGATCCTCGCCTCCTCCGCGCTCGCGGCCGGAGTGGTGGCCCTGGCCGGCCTGTTCCTCGCCAACCGGATCAGCCGCAGCCTCACGGCCACGGCCGCCGTCGCCCGCCGGATCAGCGCGGGGGACCTGGACGCCCGGGTCGGCTTCCCCGCCGGCGACGACGCCCCCGGCACCCACCGCTCCCGCGACGAGGTGCGGGACGTCGCGAGGGCCCTGGACTCGATGGCCGCCTCGCTCCAGGAACGGCTGGAGGCGGAGAAGCGGTTCACCGCCGACGTGGCGCACGAGCTGCGCACCCCGCTGACGGGCTCGCTGGCCGCCGCCGCGCTGCTTCCGGAGGGCCGGCCCAAGGAGATGATTGAGGACCGGCTGCGGGCCCTGCACCTGCTCACCGAGGACCTGCTGGAGATCTCCCGGCTGGACTCGGGCGTCGAACGGGCCGACCTGGCCCAGGTGGAGCTGGGCCGGGCCGTCCGGCGGGCCGTCGCCGGCTCCCGGCTCGCCGCCGAGGTGCGGGTGGTCCGGGACGTGGTGGTGCTCACCGACCGGCGGCGCCTGGAGCGGATCCTGGTCAACCTCCTGGTCAACGCCCATAAGCACGGCCGGCCGCCGGTGGAGGTGACGGTGGACGGCCCGGTGGTGGTGATCCACGACCACGGCTCCGGCTACCCCGCCGAGCTGATCGAACAGGGCCCCCAGCGGTTCCGCACGGGAGACCCGGGGCGCGGCCGCGGCCACGGCCTGGGCCTGACGATCGCGGTGGGTCAGGCGGCCGTCCTGGAGATCGCCCTGGGCTTCTCCAACGCCCCCGACGGCGGCGCCCTCACCACGCTCCGGCTCCCGGTGGGGCGGCTGCCGGAGGGGAGTTGACGCCCGGGCGGACCGGCGGACGTTTCACGTGAAACACCGCCGGACGGACAACTGGGGCTCCTCGTCTGCCACGACGGCAGGCGGCGGGCTGCGCCGATGCGGCGGCGCGGGGATGAACGGTGGATGAACCCGGCACGGCGGGGGGCCAGTTCGTGCGGGCGGCCGGGTTGGGTGGTAGGACGGGCACCACGAAGGGCGCCCCTGCCGTCGTTCCAGCCAAGGGGCCGATAACCTTACGTGTCCACTCTGGGCAGGGATCAACCGCGCAGCACGGACAAATGACGCACGCACTCATGCGAAAGGCCTGGCCCATGGGTATTCGGAGCTTGTTGCGCAAGGTGTTCGGAAGGACTGCGGAGCCGGTCCCCGAGACGTCGGACGCCCCAGCGGCGGCCGTTCCCAACCAGGCCGAGCGCACTCCCCTGGACGCGGCGGCCGACTTGGTGGCGGCGTCCTTCGACAACCCGACGGTCCCGCCGCAGTCCGCGCCGCGCGACCGCGAGGCGGGCACCCTGCTCACCGCCCCCGCCACCACCACCGACCCCACGGTCCCGGAAGCCCGCCGCCCCTCGGGCCCCACGGGCCCGACCACCCCCGAGCCGGTGGCCCCCGAGCCGGCCGTCGAGCCGCAGCGGCCCCCGGCCGAGCCGGCCGCCGCCGTGGAGGCCGAGCCGGTGGCCACCGAGCCCGAGCCCGAGGAGGCGACCGCCCCCGAGCCGGTGGCCGCCGAGGCCGAGGCCGAGCCCGAGGCCGCCCCGGAGGCGGCCGCGGAAGCGGAGCCCGAGGCGGCCACCGAGCCCGCCCCGGAGGCCGAAGCCGAGCCGGCCGACGCCGAGCCCGAGGCGCAGCCGGAGGAGGCCGCCGAGGCCGAAGCCTCCGAGCCCCTGGCCGCCGAGGCCGAAACCGAGGCCCCCGAGGCGGAGGAGGCCCCCGCGCCGCAGGCCGCCCCGGAGCCGCAGCCGGACGCGGCGCCCGAGCCCCTCGCCGCCCAGGCCGAGCCCGAGCCCCAGCCGGAGCCGGAGCCGCAGCCCGAACTCCAGGCGGACGCCGACCCCGAGCCCCTCGCCGCCCAGGCCGAGCCGGCGCGGGTGGCGGCCGCCGCCGAGCCGGAAGCGGAAGCCGAGAGCGAGGTCGAAGCGGAACCCGACACCGGCATCGAAGCGGAAGCGGAGACCGGCGTCGGAGCGGAGCCGGAGGCCGCCGAGGCCGGGCCCGCCTTCCCCGCCTCCGCGGTGCGGCGCAAGGCCGGGGCCGTCGGGGCGGCGTACAAGGCCGCCGGGCAGGTGCTGCGGGCCAAGGGGAAGGCCGGGGCGCGGGCCAAGGTGTACCTCGTCCTGGACCGCTCCGGCTCCATGCGCGGGTTCTACAAGGACGGCAGCGCCCAGTACCTCGCCGACCACGTCCTCGCGCTCGCCGCGCACCTGGACGAGGAGGCCACCGTGCACACGGTGTTCTTCTCCACCGAACTCGACGGCACCGCCGAACTGACCCTCGACGGCCACGACGGGGCCTGGGTCGAGGCCCGGCACGCCGAGCTCGGCCGGATGGGCCGCACCAGCTACCACGTGGCCGTCGAGGCCGTCGTCGAGCGGTACCAGAAGGACGGCGGCGAGGGCCCGGCCCTGGTCGTCTTCCAGACGGACGGCGCGCCCGACAACGTCCGCCCCGCCCGCCAGGCGATCGCGGACGCCGCCGCCACCGCCCCGGGCGTCCACTGGCAGTTCGTCGCGTTCGGCGACCACGACGCGAAGGCCTTCGACTTCCTGCGCAAGCTGGACGCCGAGAACGCCGGCTTCTTCCACGCCGGCCCCGCTCCCGCCGAACTGACCTCGTCCGCCCTCCTCAAGGGCCTCCTCGACCGGTTCTGACGGCAGACGGCAGACGGCCAACGGCCGACGCACAACACGAAGGGCCCGGGATCCGCGAGGATCCCGGGCCCTTCCCGCTACGAGAGCGGCAGCGTTACCGCGCGGCGTCCGGGTGGACGGCCTCGGCGACCGGCTTCGCGTCCGCGGCCTTCGTCTCGACCGGCTTGCGCAGGGCGATGTTCAGCTCGCGCAGGCGGCTCTCCTCCAGCACCGTCGGCGCGCCCATCATCAGGTCCTGGGCGTTGCCGTTCAGCGGGAAGGCGATGGTCTCGCGGATGTTCGGCTCGTCGGCCAGCAGCATCACGATGCGGTCCACGCCCGGGGCGATGCCACCGTGCGGCGGGGCGCCGAGGCGGAACGCGCGCAGCATGCCCGCGAACTCGCGCTCGACGGTCTCGGCCTCGTAACCGGCGATCTCGAAGGCCTTCAGCATGACCTCGGGCTCGTGGTTGCGGATGGCGCCCGAGGACAGCTCGATGCCGTTGCAGACGATGTCGTACTGCCAGGCGAGGATGTCGAGCGGGTCCTTCTCCTCCAGGTCCTTCATGCCGCCCTGCGGCATGGAGAACGGGTTGTGGGAGAAGTCGATCTTGCCGGTCTCCTCGTCCTTCTCGTACATCGGGAAGTCGACGATCCAGCAGAAGCGGAAGACGTTCTCCTCGAAGTGGCCGGCGCGCTTGGCGGCCTCGACCCGGACCGGGCCCATGATCTTGGAGACCTCGTCGAACTCGCCGGCGCCGAAGAACACGGCGTGCCCGGCGGCCAGGCCCAGACGCTCGGTGAGGACCTTGACGTTGTCCTCGGTGAGGAACTTGGCGATCGGGCCGGTCAGCGAACCGTCCTCGCCGACGCGCACCCAGGCCAGGCCCTTCGCGCCCAGCGAGACCGCGTAGTCGCCGAGGCCGTCGAAGAACTTGCGCGGCTGGTCGGCGGTGTCCGGCACGGCCAGCGCACGCACGTGCTTGCCGGCGAACGCCTTGAACTCCGAGCCCTCGAAGACGTCGGTGATGTCGACGAGCTCCAGCTTGGCGCGCAGGTCGGGCTTGTCGTTGCCGTACTTCAGCATCGACTCGCGGAACGGGATCCGCGGGAACGGCGAGGTGACCTCGCGGCCGTTGCCGAACTCGGTGAAGAGCTCGGTCATCAGCTTCTCGATCGGCTGGAAGACGTCCTCCTGCTCGACGAAGGACATCTCCACGTCGAGCTGGTAGAACTCGCCCGGCGAACGGTCGGCGCGGGCGTCCTCGTCGCGGAAGCAGGGCGCGATCTGGAAGTACCGGTCGAAGCCGGAGATCATCAGCAGCTGCTTGAACTGCTGCGGGGCCTGCGGCAGGGCGTAGAACTTGCCCGGGTTCAGGCGGGACGGGACGACGAAGTCACGGGCGCCCTCGGGGGAGGTCGCGGTGAGGATCGGGGTCGCCATCTCGTTGAAACCGAGGGCCACCATCTTCGAGCGGATCGAGGCGATCACGGCCGAGCGCAGCATGATGTTGCGGTGCATGCGCTCGCGGCGCAGGTCGAGGAAGCGGTACTCCAGGCGCCGCTCCTCGTTCACACCGTCGTCGGTGTTGATCGTGAAGGGCAGCGGGGCGGAGGCGCCCAGCACCTCGACCTCGGAGACCTCGACCTCGACCTCGCCGGTGGCGAGCTCGGGGTTCACGTTGTCGGCGCCGCGGGAGACGACCTTGCCGTCGACGCGGACGACGGTCTCCTTCGTGACGCTGCTGAGGGCCTCGTTCGCCGCGGTGCCCGGGCGGGCCACGAGCTGCGTGATGCCGTAGTGGTCACGCAGATCGATGAAGAGGATGCCGCCCAGGTCTCGACGATTGTGCACCCAGCCGCTCAGCCGGACGTCGGATGCGACGTCGGAGGCACGAAGCTCGCCGCACGTGTGGGACCTGTACCGATGCATCAGTCATCCAGTTCTACGCGATTTCCAGGTGGACTCAACCGTCCCAAGGTTACCGTCCGGGAGCGGCGGCCACCGGGCGCGCCCGGTGGGGCGGCGGGAGCGGGCGCCGGACGGGCGCCCGGCCCGGGTGACCTGTAAAGATGGCCGGGTGCGCACCGAGGACGTCCTGGCCGCCATCGCGACCGGCCTGTGGCGGTGGGACAACGCTTCCGGAACGGTCACCCTCGACGGCGAGGCCGCCCGGCTGCTCGGGCTGCCCGCGGAGCCCGTCGTCCTGCCCGAGGCCGCGGCCCGCGCGCGCTTCCACCCGGTGGACTGGAACGAGATCAACGGCATCGTCAACCTCGCCGTGGCCGAGGGCACCCTCGCGGAGGCCCGGCTGCGGATCATGGACGAGGACGGGCGGGTGCTGCGCACCGTCCGCAGCCGCTCCAAGCCGCTGGAGAACCGGACCGCCGACGGCCGGGTGGACTACGAGCTGATCGGCACCATCCAGGAGATCGCCGAACCGCAGCCCGGCACCACGGCCGCGCACACCCCGATCACCGGCGACTGGCGGCGCTCGCGGGAGGCCTTCCTGCTGGACGCCGGCCGGGCGCTGGCCGAGGCGCGCTCCACGGCCGAGGTGCTGCGGGTGGCGGCCTCGCTGTCGATGCCTGGGTTCAGCCCGGACGGGCTGGCCGTCTTCGGGATGGAGGGCGAGCGGCTGTCGGTGATCGGGCACCACGGGCACGCGCCCGGCGACGAGGGGCCCTTCGCGGAGATGGCCCTCGACACGGACTATCCGGCGGCCGAGGTCGTCCGGACCGGGCGGGCGATCTACCTCCCGACGCCGGAGGAGTACAAGCGGCGCTTCCCGGTCACCTGGCCGCTGGCCCGGGGCTTCGGGCGGTCCTCCTGGGCCTTCCTGCCGCTGATCGTGGCCGGGCGGACCATGGGGGCGTGGATGGCCGCGTTCAAGCACCCGGTGACGTTCTCGCCGGACGAGCGGTCGGTGCTGACGACGGTGGCCCGGATGCTCGCCCAGGCCCTCCAGCGGGCCGGGGTGGCCGAGTCCGAGCGGGAGCTCACCACCGGTCTGCAGCGGTCGATGATGCCCCAGCTCGGCCCCGAGATCCCCGGCATGACCATCGCCGCCCGCTACGTCCCCACCGGCGGCGGGCTCCAGGTGGGCGGCGACTGGTACGACGTGATCCCGCTGCCCTCGGGCCGGTTCGCCCTGGTCATCGGGGACGTCCAGGGGCACGACGTACGGGCCGCCGGGCTGATGGGCCAGCTCCGGATCGCCGTACGGGCCTATGCCTCCGAGGGCCACCGGCCGGACGCGGTGCTCTCGCGGGCCTCCCGCTTCCTGGCCGGGCTGTGCTCGGCGCCCGGCCCGGACGAGGACTCCGGCGCGGACTCCGGTCCCGACGCCGACTTCGGCAGCCCGCGCTTCGCGACCTGCCTGTACGTGGAGTGCGACCCGGGGACCGGGACGCTGGAGATCGCCCGGGCCGGGCACCCCGACCCGGTGGTCCGGATGGCCGACGGGACGGTGCTGATGCGGCCGACCGCCGGCGGGCTGCCGCTCGGCATCGTCCCCGACACCGACTACCCCACGACCCGTTTCGCCCTGGAGCCCGGCGAGACGCTGATGCTGTGCACGGACGGGCTGATCGAGACCGGCGGGCACGACCTGGACACGGGCTGGGCGCGGCTGCGGGCGATCCTGGAGTCGGACGCGCACGACCGGCCCGCCGAGGGCGCCGGCGCGGACGGGGACAACCATCTGGAGCGCCTCGCGGACATGCTGGTCCAGGCCGTGCACGGGCCGTCCTCGCACCACACCACCGGCCCGCTGGCCGACCGCCGCGAGGACGACATAGCCGTGGTGCTGCTGTGCCGGGAGGGCCCGAGCTGCGGCTGCGGAACCGTCGCGGCGCATCCCGTACGGCCCGTGCGGCGCACGATGCTGACCGTGGCCCAGGCCGAGCCGGCCCGGATCGCGGGGGCCCGCCGGCAGGTCCGGGAGCTGCTGCACGACTGGGCGGACCCGGAGCAGGTGGACTCGGCGGTGCTGATGGTCTCCGAGATGGTGACGAACGTGCTGGTCCACACGGACGGTGACGCGCTGCTGGTCGCCGAGGCGGCGGGCGAGCCGGGTACGCGGCGGCTGCGCGTGGAGGTGGCCGACGGGAGCGACGAGCTGCCGCACAAGCGCCACCCGGGGGAGATGGCCTCCAGCGGGCGCGGCGTCCTGCTGATGGAGATGCTCGCCGACACCTGGGGTGTGGATCCGCGTGGCGAGGGCAAGTCGATCTGGTTCGAGCTGTACGAACGGTCCAAGCCGGACGGTGACGAGGACCGGGAATCCCCCCGGCCCGCTCCCTGACCGCCCGGCGCCCGGCATCCGAAAGGCGGTCCGGCCATGCCCGCACCGGCCCCGCGCACGTCCCTGCTGCCCGATCCGGTGCGGCGGCTGGCCGCCTGGTGCGCCGTCGTCCTGCTGGTGACGGGTGTGGCCGCCGTCGGCGTGTGGCTCTGCGTGGTCTTCAAGACCGCCGTCACCCCGGTGCTGCTGGCCCTGCTCGGCACGGCCCTGCTGGGGCCGCTGCACCGGTGGCTGGTCCGGATGCGGCTGAACCGTTCGCTGGCCGCCGCGCTGACCTGCCTGGCGGTGGTGGCGGTGGTCGGCGGGGCGACGTACGTGGTGGTGGCGGCGCTGATCGAGACCGGTGACCAGATCGTGGGCGCCCTCAAACGGGCCGGGGAGAGCCTGGCCGAGCACTTCGGGGCGGCCGGGACCTCGCTCCAGGACCTGGCGGCCAATGCCAAGGAGCTGCTCGCCAAGTTCGGCGGGACGGCCGCCTCCGGGGTGATCAGCGGGATCAGCGTGGTCGGGGAGATGCTCGCGACGGCGCTCCTGGCGCTGCTGCTGATCTTCTTCTTCCTGCGGGACTCCCACCGGGCGGCCGGCGCCCTGCGCTCCCTGGCCCCCCGTTCGGCCGGGGACACCGTGGAGGCCATCGCGCGCCGCGCCTACCAGGCCGTCGAGGGGTTCATGCGGGGCACCACCTTCATCGCCGCGATCGACGCCGTCTGCATCACCGTGGGGCTGCTGGTGCTGCGGGTGCCGGGGGCGGTGGGACTGGGCGCGCTGGTGTTCGTCGGCGCGTACGTCCCGTACCTGGGCGCCTTCATCTCGGGCGCCGTCGCCGTGCTGGTGGCCCTCGCCGACCGGGGGTGGGTCATCGGGCTGTGGGCGCTGGGCGTGGTGCTGGCCGTCCAGGTGCTGGAGGGCCACGTGCTCCAGCCCCTGATCCAGAGCCGGACGGTGCAGATGCACCCGGCGGCGGTGCTGCTGGCGCTCACCGCCGGGGCGAGCGTCGCCGGGATCCTCGGGATGCTGCTCGCGGTACCACTGACGGCGGCCGCGTTCGGGGTCCTGTCGGAGCTGCGGACCCGGTACGGGTCCCCCGCCACGGGGCCCGGGGGCCCCGCGGCGGCGGGGGACGGCTAGGCCGTCTCCTCGGGATCCGCCTGTCCGGCGCCGCGGTGGCCGAGGCCGGTCACGTCGGTGCTGGGGATGACGCCCAGGCGGCCCGCCTGGAAGTCGTCGAAGGCCTGCTGGAGCTCCGCGTGGCTGTTCATGACGAACGGCCCGTAGTGCGCCATCGGCTCGCGGATGGGGAGTCCGCCGAGGACGACCACCTCGAAGTTCTCGCTGCGCGAGTCCTGCGCGGCGTCCGCCCGGATCGTCAGCCCGTCGCCGGAGCCGAAGACCACGGTCTGGCCCATCGTGAACGGGCGGCGTTCGGCGCCGGCCGCCCCGCTGCCCGCGAGACCGTACGCCAGGGCGTTGAAGTCGGCCCGCCAGGGCAGCGTGACCTCGGCGCCGGGGCTGACGGTCAGGTGGATCATCGTGATCGGCGTGTGGGTGGCGCCGGGACCGGCGTGGCCCTCCAGGTCGCCCGCGATCAGGCGGATCAGGGCGCCGCCGTCCTGCGAGGCGAGCAGCTTCACGGTGCCGCCGCGGATGTCCTGGTACTTCGGCGCGAGCATCTTGTCCTTGGCGGGCAGGTTCACCCACAGCTGGAGGCCGTGGAAGAGGCCGCCGGACATGACGAGTTCCTCGGGCGGGGTCTCGATGTGCAGGAGGCCCGAGCCCGCCGTCATCCACTGCGTGTCGCCGTTGGTGATGACTCCGCCGCCGCCGTGCGAGTCACGGTGGATGAAGGTGCCGTCGATGATGTAGGTGACGGTCTCGAAGCCGCGGTGCGGGTGCCAGGGCGTGCCCTTGGGCTCACCGGCCGCGTAGTCCACCTCGCCCATCTGGTCCATCATGATGAACGGGTCGAGGTACTCGTACTTGATCCCCGCGAAGGCACGCCGCACCGGGAAGCCTTCGCCCTCGAAACCGGAGGGGGCGTCGACCACGCCCAGTACGGGCCTGGCCTGGGCGCCTCCGGCGGGGGCGATGACGCGCGGCAGCGCGAGCGGGTTCTCAACGGTCACTGCGGGCATGGTCAGGACCTCCTTCTGCGTCGAGTTTAGTTGAATCTCGAACTTCCTGCCACCCGCACAGAACAGCGCACCCCCCGGGAGCATTCCCGGGGGGTGCGGCGGCGTTTCCTCGGCGCGGCTCAGCCGTACATGCGGCGCATCGCGAAGTCGACCATCTGCTCGACCGCCTTCGCGTCGAAGACCATCCGGTGGTCGCCCTCCATGTCGAGGACGAAGCCGTACCCGGTCGGCAGCAGGTCGATCACCTCGGCGCCGGTGATCACGAAGTACTTGGACTCCTTGCCGGCGTACCGGCGGAGCTCCTTGAGCGTGGTGAACATCGGGATGACGGGCTGCTGCGTGTTGTGCAGGGCCAGGAACCCGGGGGTGTCGCCGCGCGGGCAGTAGACCTTCGAGGTCGCGAAGATCTGCTGGAAGTCCTCGGCGGACAGCGACCCGGTGGTGAAGGCCCGGACCGCGTCGGCGAGCGACGGCGGCGAGGGCTCGGGGTAGAGCGGCTGTTCGCCGTACCCGCCGGCCATCTGCTGCGGGGCGGCGTACTGCTGCTGCCCCGCGCTCACGTTCTGGTCGTAGCCGTACATGAGCCGAAGCCTACCGAGCGGCCCCCGCCCCCAGGCACCCTCCAGCGGAACCCGGTTGACGCTGGTCACAGTCGCCGCAGAAGGGTTGCGTCTTATTACCGGTGGGTAGCATCATGAGGTTACCGATTGGTATGTACGAGGAACCTGTCTCCCCGAGCCTTAACGGAGCCGTCGCCATGGGGCACTACAAGTCGAATCTCCGCGACATCGAGTTCAACCTCTTCGAGGTGCTCGGCCGCGAAAAGCTGTACGGCACCGGCCCGTTCGGCGAGATGGACACCGAGACCGCCAAGAGCATCCTGTCCGAGCTGACCCGCCTCGCCGAGAACGAGCTGGCGGAGTCCTTCGCGGACGCCGACCGCAACCCCCCGGTCTTCGACCCGGCCACCAACACCGCCCCGGTCCCGGCCTCCTTCAAGAAGTCCTACGAGGCCTTCATGGACTCGGAGTACTGGCGCCTGGGCCTGCCCGAGGAGATCGGCGGCACCACCTCCCCGCGCTCCCTGATCTGGGCCTACGCGGAGCTGCTGCTCGGCTCGAACCCGGCCGTCTGGATGTACTCCTCCGGCCCGGCGTTCGCCGGCATCCTGCACGCCGAGGGCAACGAGGCGCAGAAGAAGATCGCCCAGATCGCGGTCGAGAAGCGCTGGGGCTCCACCATGGTCCTGACCGAGCCCGACGCCGGCTCGGACGTCGGCGCCGGCCGCACCAAGGCCATCCAGCAGGAGGACGGCTCCTGGCACATCGAGGGCGTGAAGCGCTTCATCACCTCCGGTGAGCACGACATGGAGGAGAACATCCTCCACTACGTCCTCGCCCGCCCCGAGGGCCACGGCCCGGGCACCAAGGGCCTGTCCCTCTTCCTCGTCCCGAAGTTCCACTTCGACTGGGAGACCGGCGAGCTGGGCGAGCGCAACGGCGTCTACGCGACGAACGTCGAGCACAAGATGGGCCTCAAGGCCTCCAACACGTGCGAGATGACCTTCGGCGACCAGCACCCCGCCAAGGGCTGGCTGATCGGCGACAAGCACGACGGCATCCGCCAGATGTTCATGATCATCGAGTTCGCCCGCATGATGGTCGGCACGAAGGCGATCGCCACCCTCTCCACCGGCTACCTCAACGCGCTGGAGTACGCCAAGGAGCGCGTGCAGGGCCCGGACCTGGCCAACTTCATGGACAAGACCGCACCCAAGGTCACCATCACGCACCACCCCGACGTGCGCCGCTCGCTCATGACGCAGAAGGCGTACGCCGAGGGCATGCGCGCCCTCGTGCTGTACACCGCCTCCGTCCAGGACGCGATCCAGCTCAAGGAGGCCGCCGGCGAGGACGCCTCCGCCGAGATCGGCCTCAACGACCTGCTCCTGCCGATCGTGAAGGGCTACGGCTCGGAGAAGTCGTACGCGCTGCTCTCCGAGTCCCTGCAGATCTTCGGCGGTTCCGGTTACCTCCAGGAATACCCGATCGAGCAGTACATCCGGGACGCCAAGATCGACACCCTCTACGAGGGCACCACGGCCATCCAGGGCCAGGACTTCTTCTTCCGCAAGATCGTCCGCGACCAGGGCGCCTCGCTGAACGTCCTCTCCGAGACGATCAAGAAGTTCCTCGCCGAGGGCGTGGGCGGCGAGGAGCTGGCCCCGGCCCGCGACGCGCTGGCCAAGGCCGCCGTGGACCTGGAGGCCATCGTCGGCCAGATGATCGTCGACCTCACCGCCACCGGCGAGGACGTCAAGAACATCTACAAGGTCGGCCAGAACACCACCCGCCTGCTGATGGCCTCCGGCGACGTCGTCGTCGGCTACCTGCTGCTCAAGGGCGCGGCCGTGGCCGCCGAGAAGCTCGCGGGCGCCTCCGCCAAGGACGTGCCCTTCTACACCGGCAAGATCGCTGCCGCGAAGTTCTTCGCCGCCCAGGTCCTGCCGGGCGTCTCGGTCCAGCGCGCGCTGGCCGAGGCCGTCGACAACTCCCTCATGGAGCTCGACGAGGCCGCCTTCTAAGGCAGCCCCCACGCTGTACGCGGTGTACGTACGCACCGGCGGCCGGACCCCTCCTGTCGAGGGTCCGGCCGCCGGTGTGTCCGGACCCGGGAAACCCGGCCGTGCGACGGCCGGGTTCCCCGGTTGTCGGTGGTTCGTGGGACGCTCGTAGGCATGAGTCCACAGGAGCAGCACAGCGGCAGGGGGTACACGGTCCCCACCGGGCGCCCGTACGCCCTCAAGGAGCTCCAGGCCAACGTGGGCGCGCTCGGCGACCGGATCAAGGACCTCTACGACGGGGCCCACCCCGCCGAGTACGACCCCGTGGCCGACGCCCTCTACGTCGCCTTCCAGACGGCCGCCGGCCTGGCTCCCGCCAAGAGCTACACCGGCTGCCCCGAACACCCCAACGGCGCCCTCGACCCCGAGGCGCCCGAAGGCTGGGGCCGCTGCCTGATCTGCAACGACCGCCGCCGCCGCGGCCGCCGCCTGCGGGGCGGCCCCCCCGCCGCGCCCGCCGCCCCCGTGGAGCAGCGCCGCCTGGGCTACCCCGTACCCGGGCCCCCGTACACCCTCGACGTGCTGCGGCGCCACCTGCGCGGCATCGACGAGCAGCGCTTCCACCTCACGCTGAGCTCCCCCGACCAGGACTTCATCCGCCTCGCGGACGACCTGCACCGGGCGTTCATCGTGGCCCGCGAACTCTCCCGGCCCCGCAACGCCTCGGGGTGCTCCGAACACCCCGGCGCGCCGATCGACCCCGATGCCCCGCCCGGTGAGGGCTGTATCTTCTGCGCCGGACGCAAAAGACGTGCTCAGCGCCCGCCGCAGACCCCCGAGATGCTCCCGCGCATCCGGCGGGGCGAGCGCCGGCAGCTACAGCGCCGATTCGAGCGTCCCCCGGGCTGAGGACGACGGGACCGCGGGCCACGCACCCCGCGCTCCGGCGACCCCTCGGCTATCCGCCGCAGTCCGGCCATGGCGAACACGACCGTCGTTAAGGTGAACCACATGAGCTCTCCCGCCCGCTTCGACCGCGGCCACACCGACGATCTGATGACCTTCCTGACGGCCAGTCCGTCGCCGTACCACGCCGTGGCCAACGCGGCCGAGCGGCTGGAGAAGGCGGGCTTCAGGCAGTTGTCGGAATCGGACGCCTGGGACTCGGGCACGGGCGGCCGGTTCGTCCTGCGCGGCGGCGCGCTCATCGCCTGGTACGTGCCCGAGGGCGCGTCCGCGCACACCCCCTTCCGCATCATCGGCGCGCACACCGACTCCCCCAACCTCCGCGTCAAACCCCTCCCGGACACGGGCTCCCAGGGCTGGCGGCAGGTCGCCGTGGAGATCTACGGCGGCACCCTGCTCAACACCTGGCTCGACCGCGACCTGGGCCTGGCGGGCCGGCTCTCGCTGCGCGACGGCACCGACCGGCTGGTCAACGTCGACCGCCCGCTGCTGCGCGTCCCGCAGCTCGCCGTACACCTGGACCGCTCGGTCAACTCCGACGGCCTCAAGCTCGACAAGCAGCGGCACATGCAGCCGATCTGGGGCCTGGGCGACGCCCGCGAGGGCGACCTCATCGCCTTCCTGGAGGAGGAAGAGGGGCTGCCCCAGGGCTCGGTGGCGGGCTGGGACCTGATGGTCCACTCGATCGAGCCGCCCGCCTACCTGGGCCGCGACCGCGAACTCCTCGCGGGCCCGCGCATGGACAACCTGCTGTCGGTGCACGCGGGCGTCGCGGCCCTCGCCGCGGTCTCCACGTCCGGCAAACTCGACCACATCCCGGTGCTGGCCGCCTTCGACCACGAGGAGAACGGCTCCCAGTCCGACACCGGAGCCGACGGCCCGCTCCTGGGCAACGTGCTGGAACGTTCAGTCTTCTCGCGCGGCGGCTCGTACGAGGACAAGGCCCGCGCCTTCGCCGGCACCATCTGCCTCTCCTCGGACACCGGGCACGCCGTCCACCCCAACTACGCCGAGCGCCACGACCCTTCGCACCACCCGCGGGCCAACGGCGGCCCCATCCTGAAGGTCAACGTCAACCAGCGCTACGCGACGGACGGCAGCGGCCGCGCGGTCTTCGCCGCGGCCTGCGAGCGGGCCGGGGTGCCGTGGCAGACGTTCGTCTCCAACAACTCGATGCCGTGCGGCACGACGATCGGCCCGATCACCGCGGCCCGCCACGGCATCCAGACGGTCGACATCGGCGTGGCGATCCTGTCGATGCACTCGGCCCGCGAACTCTGCGGCTCCGACGACCCGTTCCTCCTGGCGAACGCCCTGCTGGCCTTCCTGGAGGGCTGAGCCCGGGGCTGAACCCCCCGGGAAGGACCGGCCTGGGCGTCCTCAGCCGTCCAGGCCCGCCAGCACCAGCGGCAGGCGGGCGGCGCCGGAGGACGTGACGGTGACCGGGACGCCCCAGTCCTGCTGGTGGACGTGGCAGGCGGGGTACTCGTTCGCCGGGTCGTCGTCGCAGGACGCGGCCATCGCCGAGACGTGCAGGACCCCTTCGGTGACGTCGGGGTTCAGCACCAGGTCCCGGAACAGGTCCGTACCGGCGCCCTCGCCGCCGGCGAGCAGTTCCGGCGGGGTCGAGGAGACCAGCAGGCGGGTGGAGGGCCCGTAGCGGGTGTCCAGCTTCTGGCCCGCCGGGGCCTGGAAGACCACGTCCAGGCGGAGCGTGCCGGGCGCCACCTCGGTGGCGGCCCGCTGCGTACGGTGGGCGACCGCGTCGACCCGTACGGCCTCCTCCGGCAGCCGCAGCCGGGTCAGCCGGTGCCGGGCGGACTCCACGACCACGATGTCCTCGCCCACCAGCACGGCGTCGCTGGGCTCGCGCAGGTCGGTGGCGAGGGTGCTGACCTGGCCGGTGGCCGGGTCGAAGCGCCGCAGCGCGTGGTTGTACGTGTCGCAGACCGCGACCGAGCCGTCCGGCAGGGCGGTCACCCCGAGCGGGTGCTGGAGCAGGGCCTGGGCGGCGTCACCGTCCCGGTGCCCGAAGTCGAACAGCCCGGTCCCTACCGCGGACCGCACGGCGTACCCCTCCCCCTCCTGCTCCACGTACCGCAGCGCACTGGTCTCGGAGTCGGCGATCCACAGCCGGTCCCCGGCGGCCGCGAGGCCGGACGGCTGGGCGAACCAGGCCTCGGCGGCGGGCCCGTCGACCAGCCCCTCGTTGGTGGTCCCGGCGGCGACCCCGACGGTGCCGGCCTCCGGGTCCCACGTCCACAGCTGGTGCACACCGGCCATGGCGATCCACACCCGGCCCTGCCACCAGGCCACGTCCCACGGCGAGGACAGGTCCACCTCCAGGGCGGGCCCGGAGGTCGGGGACCCCTGCCACCACTGCCGCCCGGTCCCGGCGACGGTCTCGACCGCGCCCGTGGCGGGGTCGAACACGCGCAGCGCGTGGTTGACGGTGTCGGCGACCACCACCCGCCCGTCGGGCAGCAGCGCCAGCCCCTGCGGCTCGCTGAAGGCCTCCGGCCCGAAGCCGCGCTCCCCGCTGCCGATCCGCCGTACGACGGTCTCCCCGTCGGCGGCGAGCTCCACGAGCTGGTGCCGCGTCGAGTCGGAGACGAGGAGGTTTCCGGAGGGCAGGAGCACCGCCTTGCCGGGGAAGCGCAGGTCCGTGGCGACGGGCTCGGGCGCCACGTAGGGCCCGTCCCCGCGCCGCAGCGTCCCCTTGGCCCCGTGCTCGGCCTCCAGCTCCTCGACGAGCCGCTCGATGGCGTGCGCGTGCCCCTCACCGGCGTGCTGCGCGACGACGTACCCCTCGGGGTCGATCACGACGAGCGTGGGCCAGGCCCGCACGGCGTACTGCTTCCAGGTGGCGAGCTCGGGGTCGTCGAGCACGGGGTGGTGCACCTCGTACCGCTCGACGGCGTCGACGACGGCGGCGTGCTCGGCCTCGTGTACGAACTTCGGCGAGTGCACGCCGATGATCACCACGGTGTCGCGGTGCTTCTCCTCCAGCTCGCGCAGCTCGTCGAGGACGTGCAGGCAGTTGATGCAGCAGAAGGTCCAAAAATCGAGGATCAATGTGCGACCTCGGAAGTCGGCCAGCTTCAGATCTTTGCCGCCGGTGTTGATCCATCCACCCTTGCCGATCAGCTCGGGGGCACGGACACGGGCACGGCGGGGCGCGGGCGCGGGGGTGGGCGCCGAGGCAGCATCGTTCATGTTTCAAGCTTGCCATCCGCGTGTGAAGGCGGGATCACGCCCGTACGAAGCGACTCAGGGCACCCGCTCCACCACGGCGACTTCCGAGAACTCCCGGAGGAAGGTCATGTGACCGGTCCGGCCGGTGTGCTGTATGCACATGTCGGTGCACACGTCAGCGTTCCCGGTCGGTTCGGAGGTCCACTGGCAGTCCGGGTTCAGGCACCGCGCGGTTGCCGTGGTCTCGGCCGATGGGTGGCGGCGCATGACGTAGCTCACGTATCGCATCACGGCTTTCACGCTCACATCGACTCCCCGGGATGCGGGTGATTCCGGAGCTCCACGTTGCAGTCACTGACCACGGAGCCGTCGCCTTCGAGGCGGGCCTCTCGACGCTGCGCAGAAGGCCGTGCATAGGTGATCGGCTTCACGGCCCGATCTCGTGTCGTCCGCATGGTGACCACGCTAGGAACGCCGAGGTCGCACTCCCCATGAGATTGCATGAGGTTGCACGGCTATCACCGCAGGGTCTGAATGACGCTCGTGATCAGCGCTCGGGCCTTCGCTCCGTAGACCGCCATGTCAGCCAGCTCCCTGAACGTGTCCGCGTAAGCGGCAACCTCACTGGGCTGGGTCAGCGTGAGGTAGCCCGAGACCAGCTCGACGTTGACCTGTCCGGTGTCGAAGATCCAGAACCCTTCCACCGGCATCCGGGAGCGTTCGGTTCGTGTGGGGACCACGCCCAGGCTGACGCTGGGCAAAGAGCCGACCGTGAGGAGGTGGCAGAGCTGTTCCTCCTGTACCTCTGCCCCACCGAGCCCGTTCCGCAAGACCGATTCCTCAACCAGGAACGCAAACCGCCGATCAGAATGACGTTTACTTCTATTCCATCCATAGAGACTCAGAACATCTCTTAAGGAGGTAATGGACTTCGACCGTCATTCCGTCACTTCGTCACCCGCTGGCTCCTCCCCAGCACCGCCTCTCGTCGCCCAGACGATCCGGCAGCGCTCGTCGCCGTCGAACCTCACGCCCACCCTGCCTCGCCGGACTTCCACTCGATCGATTGCGAGGCCCAGGCGTTCACGCCTTCCGGCCGCATCGTCGGCTTCCCAAGCTTCACGCAGCAGGCCCGCGTCCAGGAGAGGAGAGATGTCCACGGAAGGGGTCGGCATCCGCAGTAGATCCGCGCGCAGCCCCTCGATCCGGGTACGAAGTCGTCCGGCGAGCCGGTAGTACCGGTCGATCGCGTCTGCGCCGATGAACTCGCCACGGACGTACCTGGCCTCCTCCAGGTCCGCCAGACGAGCCCCTTCGTCCGCGATCTCCGCCTCGATCGCGTCCCGCTTCGCGAAAACCTCCGGGTCCTCCCTCTGCACCCAGCGATCGGCGATCACGGCGAGCAGCGGGTCCTGGGGCTCCAGGGACGGCAGGCGTGAGAGGAATGCCCGGGTCACGTAGTCGTCGATGCTCTCCACCCGAGCCGATACGCCTGAGCATCCTCGCCCCATACGGTGGCTGGAGCACTGGTACGACGTGCCGGCCTTGCTCATCCGGGCCCCGCAGAGCCCGCAACGCGCTATCCCGGTGAGCAGTGACTTCCCTTGCTTGTGACCGTGCCGCTTCCCCGCCAGAGGGAACGTGCGCGCTTCGAGCTGGCGGAGGATGAGTTCACGCTCCCCGACCGTGATGATCCCCTCACCGATACCCACAGTCTCCAGCGTCTCCGGGTCCCGGTAGGGAGAGACCCGGTTCATGTACTTGCGTGTCCCGTCCGGCTGCTCCTCGTACTCGGTCTGCGGCATGAGACCGGCGAAGGCCGGAGAGCGAAGGAGCTGCATGACGCTGGACGAGTTCCACTCGCCGCCACGAACAGACTCCACCCCGTGCTCGTTCAGCAGCCGGGCGATGTGGACGAGGGCCTTCCCGGATAGCGCCTCATCGGCGATCAGGCGGGCGTAGACGGCGGTCTCGGGGTCGTGGACGAGCTTCTTCGTTTCCGCGTCCACCAGCAGCCCGTAAGGCGGCTGCCCGCCGATCCACTGGCCCCGCTGGCGTAGGTACCGCTTGGCGTTGCCGACGCGCATCCCGAGGTTGCGGGACTCGTTGCGCGCCAATTCCGCCAGCATCGCGATGGTGACCCGGGCGCTGTCGTTCTTCGTGTCGAGGCCGTCCATGACGGAGACCAGCCGTCCGCCGACCCGGCCTATGTCGTCCAGCGCCTTGCCGACCTCGCCGATGCCCTTGCGGGACAGGCGGTCGAGCTTCCAGACGATCAGAACGCCCACGACGCCGGCCGTGGCTGCTGTGATCGCCGCATCGAACCCTTTGCGGCTGACGTTCTTGTAACCGGAACGGCCACGGTCGATGTGGACCTTGCGGACGGTCAGTCCGTTGCGCTCCGCCCACGCCCGGCAGTCGGCTTCCTGGCGGTCGATCGCGGTCTTGCCCTCCCGGTCCAGGGACAGGCGCAAGTACAGGTCAGCAGTGGCGTGTTGGTGCACGTCCCCACGCTAGCGAGAAGTGCGCACATTGGTTCAGGAAATCCAGAAATCGAGGATGACAATGCGTCCCCGGAGATCGGCGAGGGTGAGTTCCTTGCCGCCGGTGTTCAGCCAGCCGCCCTTGCCGATCAGCTCGGGGCACGGACACGGGCACGGCGGCGGGGCGCAGGAGCAGGGGTGGGCTCCGGGGCAACATCGTTCATGTTTCAAGCTTGCCATCCTGGTATGAACGCCGGATCACACGCGTACGGCAGGACCTGCGACGGGGGACCGAAGGTTGGCTACGGAAGAGAACGAGACGCCTGGCGGCGAGACGGCGCGGGGGTTCAGGGCGCTGCCGGGGCCGGTGGAGGACCGTAGGGAGGTGTTCGCCGGGTGCGTGGCGGAGGTCGTCCGGGTCCTCGGGCTCGATGTCGCTCAGGAGCCGCAGCCCGGCGATCAGCGAACCTGGGTGCAGCATGCCCGGACGGCGCTCTACAAGGCCTGCCGCCGGGAGCTGGTCCTTTCCGAGGAGTCCTTCCAGACGCTGATCAAGGCGGCCGTCCACGACCCCGACCCGAGCTTCAACCGCCATTTCCTCGAACCGGCGCTGAACGCGTTCGGGCACAGCCGGGTGCAGGCCGCGCTGCTCGGATACCTGCGGGCCGGCACGGACCTCGAACGGGCGGGCGCGGCGAGTGCCTGGTACTGGTCGGCTCTGCCCCTGCGCATGCCCACCGTACGGGCGGAGCACCCCGCGGCCACCGCTCCGGCGGAGCCCGACGGCGCGCCGACCGTGGCGGCCGAGTGGTACGAAACCGCGCTCCGCGAGTTCGTGAGCAACGAGCACCTGGACGTCCGGCGCCGCCTCCTGCCGGGCCTGTCGCTCCGGAAGTCGGATTGGCCGCCCGAGCTGCACGACCTGGTGGACGCTGCCGTGGCGATAGCCCGGTCCCATCCGGACGAGTACATCCGCCATCGCGTGGAGCACCAGGTCGGTGACTGACCGCCGGGGGAAACGGGCGTGTTACGTTGCCGCGCATGTCGACGGCAGCGGTCATATCCAGGAGTGAAGGCGCGAAGGCGGGCGGGAGTGACGGTGGGCGGCCCGTCGGGCTGCCTTCGCTGACCGGGTTGCGGTGGACCGCCGCGCTGATGGTGTTCCTCTACCACGTCTACGTCGTGGAGTACTTCGGCGGGCGCTCGCAGGGGCTGGTGGCCGCCGCCTTCGGGGCG
This sequence comes from Streptomyces sp. NPDC000075, assembly GCF_040301925.1. NCBI lineage: Bacteria > Bacillati > Actinomycetota > Actinomycetes > Kitasatosporales > Streptomycetaceae > Streptomyces > Streptomyces sp. NPDC000075. The sequence goes on along the minus strand of NZ_JBEPFL010000003.1, from coordinate 302,175 downwards.
GGGAACACCGGGGTCTCGTTCTTCTTCGTGCTCTCCGGCTTCGTGCTCGCCTGGTCGACCGCGCGGACGCCCACCGGGCGGGGGATCGTACGGTTCTGGCGGCGCCGGTTCGCGCGCGTGTACCCGCTGCACCTGGTGACGGCCGGCGCGGCGCTCCTGCTGCTGTTGCTGCCGGGCGCCGGGGAGAAGCCGACGGCCGGGCCGGTCGCCGCCAATCTGGCGCTGGTGCAGTCCTGGGTGCCCGAGGTGCGGTACTTCCAGGGGCTCAACCCCGTCAGCTGGTCGCTCGCCGCCGAGGCCTTCTTCTACCTCGCGTTCCCGCTGCTCGTGCGGCCGCTGCGGGCCCTGGGACGGCGGGGGAGCGCGGTCGTCGCCGGGGTGTGCCTGGCCCTCGTGGTGGCCGTTCCCGCCTGGATGGAGCTCAGCGGGCTGCCCGACGGGACGATCTGGGCGGACTACTTCTTCCCGCTCTACCGGCTCCCCGAGTTCGTGCTCGGGATGGCCTGCGCCGAGCTGGTGCGGGCCGGCAGCTGGCGCGGTCCCGGGCTGCCCGTGGCGGTGGCGCTGACCCTGGGCGGGTACTTCCTCGGCTCCCAGACCGACTACGCCTTCCACGCGGCCGCGTGCACGATCGTCGGCTACACCACCCTCATCGCCGCCGCCGCGCAGGCGGACCTGCGCGGCGAGCCCTCGCCCTGGCGGGGGCGGCTCAGCGTCCGGCTCGGCGAGGTCTCCTTCGCCTTCTACATGGTCCACATCCTGGTGATCCGGGCCGGCGAGAGCCTGTTCGGCGGGCATCCGAAGCTGGGCCTGACGAACGGCGGCCCGCTCGTCCTCGCCGCCGCCTTCTCCGTGTCGCTGGCCCTCGCCTGGGCCCTGCACTCCTGGGTGGAGGTCCCCGGCCGGCGGCTGCTGCTCAGGTCCCGGCGGCGAGGAACGACGTCAGCGAGCTGACCAGGGCCTCCACGAAACGATCCTGCACCGCTGCCGGCAGCAGCTCCAGCGAGAGGTACGGGTTGAGGTCCTCCAGCTCCACCAGCAGGAGCTCCCCCGACGGCGCCCGGCAGGCGTCCACGCGCTGGATGCCGTGCGCCAGGGTGTTCCAGTCGATGAAGCGGCGGGCGAAGGCCAGGTCCTCGGCCGTGGGCTCGTACGGGACCAGTTCCCAGCGGCGCTCCGGGTCCGGGGCGTAGAGGGCGTACTGGAAGGCGTCGTCCACGAAGTAGAAGGAGACCTCGTAGGCGAAGTCGACGCGCGGCTGGATGAGGAACTCGCCGGGCGGGGTGGCGGGCGTCGCGGTGAAGGCCAGGCCTATGGAGTCGGCGCCCTGCCGGGGCTTGACGGCGTAGGTGTCCGCCGCGGGCAGGAGGTGGAGGTCCGCCGGGTCGTCGACGGTCGGGATCACCGGGTGGCCGGCGGCCGTCAGGTCGAGGAGGTACTGCTTGCCCGCCATGTCTCCGCGGCCGGTCAGCGGGTTGTAGACCCGGGTGCCGGTGGCGAGCGCGGCCGCGCGGAAGGAGTCGTGGGCCTCCCGGTGGTGCAGGACGGGGCCGCTGTTGCGGACGATCACCGCGTCGAAGCCGGGCATCAGGGCCTGCGCGTCCAGCGGGTGGCACAGGGCGAGCGGGAAGTGCTCGCGCAGCCGGGAGGTGAGGAGGACGTCCTCGTCGCCGTAGCGGCGGCCGCGCGCCGGGTACGCCAGGTCGGTCACGTAGAGAAGGGGCATGGCGGCAACCTATCCGGGAAACGATCTCCGCATGAAATACCTCGTTCGGGACAAAATGCTGGCCATCGGGGACGACTACTGGATCGAGGACGAGGACGGGCGGCACGCCTTCCTCGTCGACGGGAAGGCGCTGCGGCTGCGCGACACCCTGGAGCTGGAGGATCCCGGCGGGCGGGTCCTGATCACCCTGCGGGAGCGGCTCTTCGGCGGGCTCGGTCTGCCCGGGCTGCGCGACGCGATGACCCTGGAGCGGGACGGGAAGCGGCTGGCGGTGATCCGCCGCAAGCGGCTGTCGCTGCTGCGCAACCACTTCCGCGTGACGATGTCCGAGGGGACGGAGCTGGACGTCAGCGGGCGGATCCTGGACCGCGAGTTCAAGGTCGAGTACGAGGGCGAGCTGCTCGCGCTGATCTCCCGGCAGTGGTACCGGATCCGCGAGACGTACGCGGTGGACGTGGTCCGGGAGGAGGCGGACGCGGCGCTGATGATCGCGGTCGCGGTGTGCGTGATCCGCATGGCGGAACGGGAGCGGGAGGACGGGACGTGAGCCGGGGCGGGGTCCGCCGGCGGCGGCGGACCCCGGCCCGGCCGTCAGCGGCCCAGGGTGCGGTCCTTCAGGGCCGGGAACTGCTCCCGGGTCTCGGCCACCTTCGCCGGGTCCAGGTCCACCGTCAGGACGGTCTCGCCCGGGCCCGCCTCCGCCAGGACCTCGCCCCACGGGTCCACCACCAGGCTGTGCCCGGACTGCTCGACGCCCGCGTGGGTGCCGGCGGTCGCGCAGGCCAGGACGTACGACTGGTCCTCCACCGCCCGCGCCCGGTTCAGCAGGGTCCAGTGCTCGCGCCGGCGGGCGGGCCAGCCGGCCGAGACGACCATCGTGGTGGCGCCGGCGTCGACGAGCCCGCGGAACAGCTCGGGGAAGCGCAGGTCGTAGCAGGTGGCGAGGCCCAGGGTCTGCTCCGGCAGGGCCACCGTCGTCAGCGAGTCGCCGGCGGACATCAGCACGGCCTCGCCCTGGTCGAAGCCGAAGCGGTGGATCTTGCGGTAGGTCGCGGCGAGCTCGCCCGCCGGGGAGAGCACGAGCGCGGTGTTGTAGAGCGAGCCGTCGCCCGCGCGCTCCACGACCGAGCCGGCGTGCAGCCAGACCCCGGCGTCGCGGGCGGCCTTGGACATGGCCTCGTACGTCGGCCCGTCAAGCGGCTCGGCCTCCGTCTCGAACTGCTCGTAGGCGAAGGCGCCCACCGTCCACAGTTCGGGCAGCACGACGAGGTCGGAGTCGCCCTGCTCCCGGACGAGTTCGGCGGCCCGGGACCGCCGGGAGGCCACCGACTCTCCGTCGGTCACCGCGATTTGGATCAGCGAGGCGCGCACAGTACCACCGTCCTGGCATGTCAGCCGGTCAAGTCAAGGCCTACGATCGTCACACGAAAGCGCTGTCGGGGTGCTCATCGGCAGCGTAGTTTTGGGAATAGTCCACAACGCGCCACTGAACAGCCAGCGAGGGGTCCCGTTGACCGTCCATCCCAGTCTTGAGCCGTACGTCGACGCGTGGACACACTCGATCGAGGCGATAACCGAGCTGGTCCTCCCCCTGACGGAGGGCCAGTGGAACCAGCCGACGCCGTGCCCGGGCTGGTCCGTGCGGGACGTGGTCTCGCACGTCATCGGCATGGAGCTGGAGCAGCTCGGCGACCCGCGGCCGATCCACACGCTGCCGCGCGATCTGCGGCACGTGGTGAACGAGTTCACCCGCTACATGGAGGTTCCGGTCGACGTCCGCCGGCACCACACCGCGCTGGAGATCACCTCCGAGCTGGAGTACACCGTCATCCGGCGCCAGCGCCAGCTGCGCGGCGACAAGCGGGATCCGGCCACGACGATGGTGCGCGGACCGCAGGGCGACCAGATCCCCCTGGAACTCTCGCTGCGGCTGCGGGCGTTCGACGTGTGGATCCACGAGCAGGACCTGCGGACGGCGCTGGGCGCGCCGGGCAACTGGGACTCCCCGGGTGCGCACGTGGCGCGGGACATCCTGCTGTCCGGGCTGCCGAAGGTGGTCGCGAAGGGCGCGGGCGCGCCGCCGAACACGGCGGTCGTGCTCGACGTGCACGGAGAGCTGGAGTTCCTGCGGACGGTGCGGGTGGACGCGGCGGGCCGCGCCACCCTCGACGCGACGCCCTCGCTGGGCCCGGCGGTGTCCCTCTCCCTGGACTGGCCGACGTACGTCCGCCTCGCGGCGGGCCGGGTACGGCCGCGCACGGTCGCGGACCGGGTGAAGGTGGACGGCGACCCGGAGCTGGCGGACGCCATCCTGGCCAGCTTCGCCGTCACGCCGTAGAGCGGGGTCAGACCCCGGCCGCGCTGGTCCGGGGGCGGCGGCCGGAGCGCTGCGGGGCCGGCCCGGCCGGCCCCCGGCTGCCGGGCCGCCCGGTGCGGGCGGTGGCGCGGCGGCGGGGGTCAGCGCGGTGCGGACGGGGCGGGCTCGCGAGGGGTTTCCCCGGGGGCGGGGGCGGGCGCCGGCGGGGTGAGGCGTTCGCGCTCGCGTTCGCGCTCGCGGGCCAGGGCCTTGCCGCGGAGGCGGAGGATCTGGGTGAGGCCGAGGAGTTCGACGACGAACACCGACGAGAAGGCGATCCGGTAGTCGTCGCCGGTGGCGTCCAGCAGGACGCCCACCGACAGCAGGGTGGTCATCGAGGCGAGGAAACCGCCCATGTTGGTGATCCCGGACGCGGTGCCCTGCCGCTCGGCCGGGTTGGCCGGGCGGGCGAAGTCGAAGCCGATCATCGAGGCGGGCCCGCAGGTGCCGAGGACCACGCACAGCGTGGCCAGCAGCCACATCGGGGCGTGCTCGCCCGGGTGGAGCAGGACGGAGGCCCACAGCAGCGCGGTCACGGCGACCGTGCCCAGGGCCAGCGGGAGCCGGGCGGCCGGGCGGCGGCCGATGATCTGGCCGTAGACCAGTCCCCAGCCCATGTTCGCGGCGACGATCAGGGTGAGCAGTCCGGCGGCGGCGGTCCGGTCCAGGCCCTGTGCCTCGACCAGGAACGGCATGCCCCACAGCAGCAGGAACACCATCGCCGGGAACTGCGTCGTGAAGTGCACCCACAGCCCCAGCCGGGTGCCGGGCTCCCGCCAGGAGTCGCGTATCTGGCGGCGGACGAACCCGCCGCCCCCGGAGGCGGCGGGCGGCAGGGCGTGGCCCTCGGGGTGGTCGCGCAGGAACAGGGTGAGCGGGACCAGGACGACCAGCCCGGCCACGGCGCTGCCCGCGAAGGCCGGCACCCAGCCCGCGCCGTGCAGGACGGGTGCGAGGACGAGGGTGGAGACGAGGTTCCCCGCCATCCCCACCAGCCCGGCCAGCTGCGCCATCAGCGGTCCGCGCCGGGCGGGGAACCAGCGGGTGCCGAGGCGCAGGACGGAGATGAAGGTCATCGCGTCACCGCAGCCGAGCAGGGCGCGGGCGGCCAGCGCCATCGCGTAGGTCGGCGAGAGCGCGAAGCCGATCTGGCCGGCGGTGAAGAGGACGGCGCCGAGCGTCAGCACCTTCTTGGTGCCGAGGCGGTCCACCATCAGCCCCACGGGGACCTGCATGCCCGCGTAGACGAGGAGCTGGAGGAGGGAGAACGTCGACAGGGCGGAGGCGTTGACGTGGAAGCGGTCGGCGGCCTCCAGTCCGGCCACGCCCAGGCTGGTCCGGAAGATCACCGCGACGAAGTAGACGGCGACGCCGATGGACCAGACGGCCACGGCCCGCCGCCCGCCGGGCGGGTCCTGGAGGGCCGGGATCCCGGACGGGGACGCGGACGACGACGGCGACGACGCGGACGGCGCGCTCATCGGTCCGCCCCCCGCACCAGTGCCTCGACCCGCCCGATGTGTCCGCGCACGGCCGCGGCGGCGGCCTCCCGGTCGCCGGCGCGCAGCGCGTCCAGGATCTCGGCGTGCTCGGCGAGGGTGCGCTCGACCCGGTCGGGGTGGGCGTGCAGCAGGGCCACGCCCATGCGCAGCTGGCGGTCGCGGAGCTGGTCGTAGAGGCGGGAGAGGATCTGGTTGCCGGCGTGCCGGACGATCTCGGCGTGGAAGCAGCGGTCGGCCGCCATCATCGCGGCGAGGTCGCCCCGGTCCGCGCACCGCCGGAGCTCCTCCAGCAGCTCCGCGAGCCGCTCCAGCAGCGCGGGCGGCGCCGGGACGGCCCTGCGGACGGTGAACTCCTCCACCAGCAGCCGGGTTTCGACCACGTCGGCGATCTCCTGCGCGGAGACCGGCAGGACCAGCGCGCCCTTCTTCGGGTACAGCTTCAGCAGCCCCTCGGTCTCCAGCCGCAGCAGCGCCTCGCGGACCGGGGTCCGCGAGACCCCGACGGCCAGGGCGAGCTCGCCCTCGGTGAGGAGCACCCCGCCTTCGTAACGGCGGTCGAGCACGCTCTGCTTGACGTGCCGGTAGACGCGTTCGGCGGCGGTGGGGGACGGGGCGGCGGGCGGCGGGGCGGTGGCGGGCATGCGCACAGGATAGATACATGAGGGATACACGCGCCCTCCCGTCCGGGATGTGGACCTCGCCCGTGCTGCGGAACGCGGACACCCGCCGCTCCGCCGAAGGATGTAGCGCGGCTTCGTCCGGCGGCAGGACGTGACGGGCCCGGCCCGCCGGGAGGCTGAGGGAATGGCCCACACCACCCTCGTCGCCCCCGGGGTGACCGCGACCCGGCTCCCGCTCCTCGACGTCCTGCGCGGCGCCGCCATCCTCGGCACGCTCATGACCAACGTCTGGATCTTCACCTCCCCCGGCTCGGAGTGGAGCGTGGCCCAGGGCGGTCTCCACGTGCCCGACCCGCTCGCGGACCCCTCGGCCGCCACCGCCGCCGAGGCCCTCTTCCGCTTCCTCGCCGACGGGAAGTTCCTCTCCCTCCTGACCGTCCTGTTCGGGGTGGGCCTGGCCATCCAGTACGACTCCGCCGCCCGCCGGGGCGAGCGGTGGCCCGGCCGCTACCCGCGGCGGGCCGCGTTCCTCTTCCTGGAGGGGACCTTCCACTTCGTCCTCCTCTTCGCCTGGGACGTGCTGATGGGGTACGCCGTCACGGCCCTGCTGACGGCCTGGCTGCTGGCCCGCTCCGAGCGGGTGCGGCGGGTGGTCATGTGGGTGGCGGGCGGACTCCACCTGACCCTGATCGGCCTGGTCACCCTCGGCGGCCTGCTCACCGCCGACCCCGGGCCGCAGGCGCCCGACCCGGAGGCGGTCCGGCTGTACGCGCACGGCGGCTGGGCCGAGCAGATCGGCTTCCGGCTCGACCACGCCCTCGCCCTGCGCGTCGAGCCCGTCTTCACCTTCGGCCTGCTGGTCTTCCTCTTCCTCCTCGGTGTCCGCCTGTACCGGGCCGGCGCCTTCGGCCCGACCGCCGCCGGGCGCCGGATCCGGGTCCGGCTGGCCGCCTGGGGGCTCGGCCTCGGCCTGCCGCTCGGCGCGGCCGCGGCCCTCGGCGGCGACGACTTCTTCCTCCTCGGCCGCTACGTCCTCGCCCCGCTGATCGCCCTCGGCTACGCCGGCCTGATCGGCTGGGCGCTGGACCGCGGCGCCGTCCCCGGGGCCCGCGCACTGGCCTCCGTCGGGCGCACCGCCCTGTCCTGCTACGTCGGCCAGAACCTGCTGTGCGTGCTGCTCTGCTACGGGATCGGGCTCGGCCTCGCCGAGCGGATGGCCGGCTCCGGGCCCTGGTGGGTGATGGGCCTGTGGGCGGCGGTGTCGCTGACCCTGGTGGCCGCGTCGGGGCTGTGGCTGCGCCGCTTCGACCGGGGTCCGCTGGAGGCCCTCCAGCACCGGGTGCTCAGGCCCCGCCGGTGACGGCCCCGCGGGACTCGCCGGCGCCGAGCACGACGTCGCGCACCTCCACCCGCTGCCTCCCTCACGGCTCAGGCCGGGCCGATGACCGTCCCCTCGTGCCAGCCCCCGCCGTCGCGCCAGTAGTGCTGGAGCAGGCGGTCGGTGCGCAGGACGACGACCTCCAGGTTGAACCCGAAGCTGCCCTGGAGCATCCCGGTGACGGCCAGCACGTCGTGCCCGAAGACGGCGCTGCGGGTCCAGGGGGCGCCGGCGGCGTTACCCCGCCACCAGTGCTCGATCCGCCCGCCGGCGACGGCCACGCACAGTTCGTAGTTCCCGGCCATGTCCTCGTCGGCCGCCCCGTACTGGCCCTCGATCAAGCAGGGCGCCGAGGTCGCCCCGCTGCCGAAGACCTCCCCGGGCTTCCAGGCGAAGCCGTTCGGGTCGTCGCGCCACCACAGCTGCATCCGGCCGTCGGTGCGGGCGGCGACCAGGTCGAGGGTGCGGGCGCGGGTCTGGACGAGGGCGGGGCCGTAGTGGGCGATGCCGGAGCCGAAGCGGCCGCCGTCGTTCCAGGTCCAGGGGGCGCCGTTGATCCGCCACCAGTGGTTGAGGCGGCCGTCGGCGGTGCGGACGACCACCTCGAAGTTGCCCGGCTGCCCGTAGTCGCTCTGGATGAAGGCCGGGGTCGAGCCGACGGCGGCGTCGCCCGGACCGAAGGCGCCGCCGTCGCGCCACACGCCGACGGCCTGCTCGTAGTACCAGTGGCGCAGCCGGCCGCCGGTGGTGACGTGCAGGGTCTCCATGTTCCGGTTGTAGGTGGTGCCGGTGAAGGCGGGCTGGCCGGAGGCGTCCCCGGCGAAGGTCTCGGCGCGGGTCCAGGCGAAGGGGGCGTCGCCCTCGCGCCACCAGTGCCGGAGGCGGCCGCCGCCGGTGGTGGCGGCCATCTCGAAGTTGCGGTGGGCGCGGCCGTTGCCGCTCTCGTAGACGCTGCCGGAGTGCAGGCGGCGTTTGCTCCACGGGTCGACGTCGGTGCCGTGCAGGCCGCACTTGGCCCAGTAGTCGATGTTGACCTCGCCGTACGCGATCCGGCCGTAGCCGCCGACGTGGTGGCCGGTGCCCCAGGAGTTCTTGAACAGCCAGCAGCCCGCCGCGTCGTCGTAGCCGACCACCAGCACGCAGTGCCCGCCCGCGAGCCGGCCGGCGGTGCGGTGGTAGACCCCGGCGCCGAGTGCGAAGAAGTCCTCGTAGACGTCGAAGCAGGCGGTGAGCGGGCCGACCGTGTCCAGCCAGACCTTCTGCTGTTCGACGTCGCCGAGGCGGACGTGGCCGGTGATCCGGACGGTCCGGCCCGAACGGTCCCAGCCGGGCGTGTACTCGGCCCGCCAGGCCTCGCGCCGCTCGGCGGGCAGACCGGGCGGCGGGGTGCCGTACGGCCAGCAGCCGGGGTCGGCGAGGCCGCCGTTCTCCCTGACCCAGTCGAGGGCCGTCTCGGGGTTCCCGCCCTGCCCGCAGGCCGCCTTCAGCCCGTCGTGGACGTCGCCCTCGGAGCGGGCGGCCCAGACGTCGTGCTCGATGCGGGCCATCGACTCGACGAGCCCGGCCGCGCCGAACGCCCAGCAGGACTCGCAGGGGTTCTGGTCCTTGACCTTGGTCAGCCAGGGCCACCCCCACCGGCTCCGCCAGTCCACGGCCACGGGCCGCCCCGCGCCGGGGGCCGTCCCCGGCAGCAGCCCGTTGGCGGCCCGGCGCCTGCTGAGGTTGGGGTTCCCGCTCTCCCGCCCCACGAGCGCCCGCAGGTCGACCGTCCCGGCCTCGGCGGCGGGCGTCAGGTTCAGCCCCGGCTCCAGGCCGAGCGAGGGCCTCGGCAGGGGGTCCCCGTCGGCGAGGTGCTCACTGACCGACCACCGCGCCCCGCGCGCCGCGAGCAGCGCCCGCAGCTCCCCCACCGTCTGGACAGACTCCTCCGGCATCCCGGCCCCCCAGCCACTCGGTTGTGAGCCCGGGGAGCGTCTCCCCGCCGCCGACCCCCGTCAAGGGTGTCCGCACGGTCGCGCGGACGCACGGGGGGTCGTACGCCCGGGCCCCGCCCGTCCCTACGAGGACATGGCCTGGCCCCCGATCCCCGGGGCCCCCGCCAGCTGCTCCTCCCACCACCGCGCGACGTCGGCGGCGCTCATCTCCGCCCACTGCGGCGTCCGCTCCACCTGCGCCCGCCCCAGCCGCCGCGCGAGCGCGACCAGGTCCCGGCCGGCCCCGCCCCGCGCCGCCCAGTAGCCGGCGACGAGCTCCTCCCAGGACCCCGCCCGCCCCCACGCCGCGCCGAAGGCGGTAGCGTCCTGGAGCGCCTTCGCCGCCCCGCTCGTGTTGTGCGGCCGCACCACGCTCGCCGCGTCACCGGCCAGCAGCAGCCGTCCCGTCGCGGCGGGCTCGGTCACCAGGTCGTAGATGGGCTGTACGAACGTGTCCGCGGGCGCCGTCAGCGCCAGCGCCCGCCCCCAGTACTCCGGGAACTCCCGCTCCAGCAACGCCCGCAGGTGACCGGAGAGTTCCTCCCCCAGCGCGCCGGGCGGAAAGCTCGTCGGATCGTCGAACCGCAGCCCCCCGCCGGCCGGCGGCGCCGCGTACAGCACCCAGTTCACCCGCGGCCCCGCAGGGCCGGGGATCCGGTAGATGACGCAACTCCCCCCGGGGAAGCACACGGTGGTCACGGAGCCGGGGTGCGACGGCGCCCCCTCCAGGCCGTCCAGCAGCCCCGCGTCGAAGTTCCCCCGCCAGCACACGTACCCGGCGTAGTCCGGGGCCGCCCCCGGGCTCACCGCCTCCCGCACCACCGACCGGTACCCGTCCGCCCCGACCACGAGGTCGAACCGCGCGGTGTCCCCGTCCGCGAACCTCACGTCGACCCCGTCTCCGGCGCCCTCCACTCCCGCGACGGCCACGCCCTGCCGGTAGTCCACCGCCCCCGGCACGGCCTCCCGCAGCCCCCGCCACAGCAGCCCCCAGTGGTACGAGTGGAACGGGAACGGCTGCTCCCAGATCAGCCGCCCGCCCGCCCCCGCCGAGGCGTCCCGCACCACCCACCGCCGCCGCTCCAGCCGGTGCGCGGGGATGCCCGGGGGCAGCGCCCCGGCCGCCACCAGCTCCGCGGCCCGGTCGTCGTGGACGCACAGCCCGACCCCCCGGTCCGCGAGCCGTCCGCCGGTCCGTTCGAGTACGACGACCTCCCCGGCCCCCGCCCGCACCGCCGCCGAAGCGAACGCACACCCGGCGATGCTCCCGCCGACCACCGCGACCGTGCCACCCCGCATAACACCCTCCACCCGCCGCCGAGTTGCCCTGACCGGCCAGCGTACTGACGCGAACGCCCACCCCGGCCCGACGCGACGGATCCGGCCTCACGCGCCGAACGCCCGGCCCGCGCGTAGCGTGGAAGGGGGCGAGGAGATGAGGACCATGACCGGACAGGTGCTGAGCGAGGTCAGCGGGGTCGTCGCCGCCGGGCGCGAGGCCGGCCTCGTCGCGGCGTACCGGGAGCTGGTGACCCGCCCGCTGCCCGACGGGCTGGTACGCACGGAGCTGCTGGGCGGCCCCGACGGACACTGGCGGATCCAGACCCTCTGGCGGGACCGGGCCGCCCTGGAAGCCGTACGCTCCGCCCCGGGCGGCGCCCCGGCCCCCCGCCTCCTGCGCGACGCGGGCGCCGAGCCGGCCCTGGCGGTGTTCGAGGTCAAGGTGCACCTCACGGCCCAGGTGGGCCCCGCCTGACCGGCCGGGCCGGCCCGCCGTAGGGTCGGGCGCATGGACGGACCCGGGGAGCTGGACGAGGACGGCCGCGACGGGCTCGCGGCGCGGTGCGGGGCCATGGCCGCCGGCCCTCGACGCCACACGGCCCTGCTGGCCCTGTGGCGGCTGCGGGCGCCGCTGCTGATGCTCGGGCTCGACCCCGCGTGGGGGATCCACCGGACGGCCGCGGAAGCGGTCTTCCGCGAAATGCTCACCCCCGGGTACGACGGGCCGACGGCGGATCCCGTGCCGTTCCTCACGGACATCCCGGAGGGGGAGCCGGAGGGCGTCGTCGCGGCGGTCCAGCTGGAGGTCCTGGCCGGGCTGCACGCATGGCCCGCCACCCGGGAGCCGTACGCCGAGGAGACCGAGCGGACCGTCCGCCTCGCCCGGGAGGTGTCCCGCTCGCTCGACCGCATCGTCGAGGACGTCCTGTGGGACCACCCGGCCGCGCACGCACACGCCCGGTACCTCGCGACAGCACCGGCCGGCACCGGCTACCACGAGGCCCGCAACCGCGCCGTCGAGGACGCCTGCCACGACCTCACCGCCGGCCTGCCGCCGGGCGCGGAGCTGGCCGGCACCGACGCCGGACGGGAGGCGCTCGCGCGGTGCGAGGCGTTCAGCGCCGAGCTCGTCTCCACCCTGGCCTGGTGCGCCACCCTCGGCCGCTGAGACCCGGCGCGACTGCACTAGGGTGCTCGCCTCGCCGATACCGAGGGGGACCGTGAAGAGCGCCACCGCACCGCCGCCGACCGCCGTCACACCGTGGCGGAACGCCGCATTCCGGCGATTCGTTTCGGCCAGCCTGATCTCGACGGCAGGGTCGGCGATGGCCCCGCTCGCACTGGCCTGGTCCGTGATCGAGCGGGGCGGCGGGGCCGGCTCCCTCGGCCTCGTCCTCGCCACGAACACCCTCCCCACGATCGCCTTCCTCCTCATGGGCGGCGTCTACGCGGACCGCCTCTCCCGGAGCCGGATCCTCTTCCTCGGGAACCTCCTCGCCGCCGCCGCGCAGGGGACGCTCGCCGTCACCGTGGCCACGGGAGCGGCGTCGACGGCGTCCATCGCCGCCTGCGGGCTCGTCTCGGGCACGGCCGCGTCCTTCATCGTCCCGGCGGCGCAGGGCGCCGTGGCGCAGATCGTCGCGCGGGAGCACCTCCAGCGGGCCAACGCGCTGCTGAGGCTTCCGGGCAACGTGGTCAAGGTGCTCGCCCCCGCCGCCGGCGGGATCGTGGTCGCCGCGAGCGGGGCCGCCTGGGCGCTGGCCTGGGACGCGTTCACGTTCGCCGTGGCCGCGTTCCTGCTCCTCGGCCTGCGCCTGGAGGCCCCGCCGGCCGCCGCCGACGGGGTCCTGGCCGACCTGCGGGCCGGCTGGGCGGGCTTCCGGTCCCGTACCTGGCTGTGGACGTACACGGCCGCCGGTACGGTCCTCGTCGCGGCCTGGCTGGCCGGCTTCCAGCTCCTGGGCCCCCTGGTCGCCGCCCGGCACTACTCCGGGGCCCGCGACTGGGGCCTGATCCAGGCGGCCTTCTCCTGCGGGCTGCTCGCGGGAACCCTGGTGTGCCTGCGCTGGAAGCCGTACCGCCTGCTGGCGGTCGCGGTCGCCGCGTCGGGTGCGCTGGCGCTCCCGCTGACCGCCCTGGGCACCGGCCTGCCCCTGCCCCTCGTGCTGGCGGCCGCCCTGCTGGCGGGGATCGGCCTGGACCTGGCGATCGTCACCTGGAGCACCGCCTTCCAGCAGCACGTCCCGCAGGCGGAGCAGGGCCGCATGAGCGCGTTCAACGGCGTCGGCGAACGCCTGGCGATCCCCCTCGGCTACCTCATCACCGCCCTGGCGGCGCACGCGTGGGACAGCCGCACCGTCCTCCTGGCCTGCGCCGCCCTGATCGCCGCGGCGGCCGCCCTCAACCTCTGCGTCCCGGCCGTCCACCACGTCAACCGCCGCACGCGGCAGCCGGGCGCCTGACACGCCCCGGGGGCGCGGAGCGGTACGGCCGGGTGCGCCCTCCCGGGGCCCGGCCGGGGCCGGCGGGGTGGCGTATAGGGTCCCCCGTGTGGACGAGTCGTGGACGGCGCCGAGTGTGATCGAGCGCGAGCTGTACGAGGCGAAGGCGCGCGGGGACTGGCCCGGCTACATGGACGCCCTCGCCCGGGCCGAGCTGTTCCTGCCGCAGCCCCGCGCACAGATCGACGCCGACCCCTCCGCCGCCCGCTTCCACCCCTCCGCGAACAACACCCTCGCCGTCTACACCCGGGGCATGCTGCCCGCTCCCGACGCCCACACCGTCTACCTCCGCCAGAGCCTCGCCTGGTTCGCCAACGCCTGGGACCCCCGGGACCCCGCCCACCTCGCCGTGAACCCCGGCAGCCCCGTCGAGGCGTACCTCACCACCTCCCCCGCCGACCTCGCACGCTGGCGGGCCCACTGGGACGCCGCCCCCTCCTGGGGTCTGGCCCCCGGCGCCGTGCACGCCCTGCACACCGGTGGCCCGCTGCACGGGCCGGTGGCCCGGGGGCTGGCCGTCGGAGCCCATCTGGCCGTCTCCAACGGGGAGTTCTGGAACGCCCTCGCCTACCACGGCGACGGCTACACCCGTGAGCGCGCGCGGCTGCGCGAGATGTGGGACGTCACCGACGCCGCCGGCTGGTTCGACCTGCTCCAGCGGATGCTGGAGGCCGAGGTCGTCAGCCCCGTCTGGGAGTTCGCGCTCCGCCTGCGCCGCGTCCTCGCCTCCGACTTCGCCGGACCGGTCGACGTCGAGCACTGGCGGCACGCCGCCGAGGCCGGCCTGCGCCGCAGCGCCGAGCAGGCCGCCCAGCCGCGGCTGACCCCCGACGGGGTCACCGTCGCGCAGCCGCGCCCCACCGCCGAGGTCGAGGGCGAGATAGCCGGGGTCCGCCGGCTCATCGGCCGCATCACCCGCTACGAGCAGCGCTTCCGTGCCGACGGCCTGCTCCCCGAGGACGGCTGGGTCCGCTCGGTCACGGCGTGGGACTACGGGCGGGCCTCCCAGATGGCCCGCTGGGGCGTCGCCACCCGCTACTGCACCGTCCAGGACGCGGAGCGCGCCGTGCTCCGGGCGGGCGAGCAGGCCGTGCGGACGTACGGCTCGTGGGCGGAGTTCTCCGCCGGGTACGCGCTCGCGCGGTGCCTGCACTTCGACGGGGAGGAGTTCGGGAGCTGGTACGCCTCCTCCCTCGCCACCCACCTGACGCTGACCACCGACCCGGCCAGCCCGTTCCTCAACATCCCCTGGAGATGAGCGACTTCTGGTAGTCGGCGGCCGTCGCCCCGCACCCTGCCGAACCCGGCGCGGGCCGACTAGCCTCGGCCGCATGACGATTGCGCTGAACGACGCCGTACGACAGCTGCTCGACTCCCCCCACCCCGCCGTGCTCTCCACCCTCAACCCCGACGGCAGCCCGCAGAGTTCGGTGGTCTGGGTGACCCGGGACGGCGGTGACCTGCTGGTGTCCACCGAGCGCGGCCGCCGCAAGGAGCGGAACCTGGCCCGTGACGGCCGGGTCGGGCTGACCGTCTTCGACCCGGCCAACCCGTACCTCTACGCCGAGATCCGCGGCACCGCCACCATCAGCGAGGACACCGGCCGGGCCGTCGCCGTGCGGATCGCCGAGGAGTACCTGGGGCCGGGCGCCGGCAAGGAGTACGGGAACACCGACGACGGGGCGGTACGGGTGGTCCTGCGCATCACCCCGTCCAAGGTGCTCGGCAACGCCGCCAAGGCGTAGGCCGGGCGGCGGCACGGCGGTACGGCAGGCGGGCGGTTCGCGGGCGAGCCGCGCGGGCGGTCGGGGCGGGCCCGGGGCGCGGGCTGATATGTGGTCATACGACTCCCGCTTGCCGCCCACCGAGAGGGACCCCGGTCCATGCCGCACCTGCCGAAGATGATCCGACGACGCCTGCGCGGGCTGCTCACCGCGTCCCTGGGCGCGCTGCTCGCCGTAGCCGCCGCCACCGCCCCGGCCCAGGCCGGGGCGGGGCACGTGGGGGACGTGACGGAGTTCCCCCTCACCACCCCCGACAGCTTCCCCGCAGGCCTCACGGCGGGCCCGGACCGGGCCGTGTGGGTCGCGGAGTCCGGGGTCAACCGGATCGCCCGCGTCACGCGTGAGGGCGCCGTCACCGAGTACCCGCTGCCGACGCCGGACAGCTTCCCCCAGAGCATCGTCCCGGGCCCGGGCCGCGCCCTGTGGTTCACCGAGGGCTTCGGCGACAGGATCGGCCGGATCACGACGAAGGGCGCGATCACCGAGTACCCCCTGCCCGGTACGGGCCGCTTCCCGCTGGGCATCGCGGTGGGCGGCGACCACGCCCTGTGGTTCACCGAGCCGGGGACGAACGCGATCGGGCGGATGACGGCCGACGGCCGGGTGACCGAGTACCCGGTCCCCACCCCGGACAGCATCCCGTACTACATCACCACCGCGGCCGACGGCTCCCTGTGGTTCACCGAGCAGTCCGCCGGCAAGATCGGCCGGATCAGCCTGACCGGGCAGATCACGGAGTACCCGCTGGGCAACGCCTTCTCGTTCCCCTCCGGCATCGCGGCCGGACCCGGCGGGGTCTGGTTCACCGCGGGCGGGATGAACGCGATCGGGCGGATCAGCCGCAACGGTGAGATCAAGCTCTTCCCGGTGGCCGCCGACAGCCTGGTCTACGACATCACCCGCGGCCCGGACGGCGCCATGTGGTTCACCGACCAGGCGGGCCGCGTCGGCCGGATCACCCGGAGCGGTGCGATCACCACGTACCCGGTCCCGGGCGGGGCCGACAAGGTCCCGTTCGACATCACCACCGGGCCCGACCGGAACATCTGGTTCGGCGAGCTGCTGGCCGGCGCCGTCGGCCGCGTCCAGGCCCTCCCGGGCCGGGGCTCCGGCCACACGACCCTGCCGGCCCCAGCGAAGACGCTCCCCGCCCCCGCCCGGCAGACGGCGCCCGCCGGACACCGCCCCGGCCACCTCAACCCCGGCCTGGAACGCCTGCTCCGGCAGAAGGGCCTGCGGTAGTCCGCCCTACCCCCGCCGCCGCCCCGGCAGCCGCAGGGCGGCCGCGAGGGACAGGGCGATCAGCCCCGCCGCCACCGCGTACGCGGTGCGGAAGCCGCCCGGGCCGGTGCCCGACGCGCCCAGGACCACGGAGGTCAGGGCCGTCCCGACCGAGGCGCACAGCTGGGAGTTGATGCTGAGGGCCGTGCTCGCCGCCGCCATGCGCGCGGCGGGCAGGTCCCGGCCGGCGGTGGTCATCGTCGGCATCAGCACCATCCCGGCGCCGACGCCCATCACCATCAGCGAGCCCACCACCTGCCAGGCCGGCGCCCCGGGGGTGCCCGCCCGCAGCCCGGTGAGCAGCATGCCGAGGGCCGCCACCGCCACCCCGGCGGGGATCAGCCGGCGCGGGGAGACCGTGTCCACGCGCCGGGAGGCGATCTGCATGGTCACCCCGACGACGAGGCCGACGGGTGCCACCAGCAGCCCCGCCGCACTCGCGCTCATCCCGCGCACCTGCTGCCAGTAGACCGGGGCCAGCAGCATCGAGCCGAAGTAGCCGCAGGTGAACGGGGCGAGGGTGGCGACGGCGGCGGCGAAGGTGCGGTCGCGCAGCAGCCGCAGGTCGAGCAGCGGCTCCGGCACCCGCAGCGCGCGGCGGACGAAGGCGGCGACGAGGACGGCGCCGCCCAGCAGGGGCAGCAGCACCCCGGCGGAGCCGAACTCGCCGCTCTCACCGCCCCGGGAGAGCCCGTACAGGAGCAGCGCGAGGCCGGGGGAGAGGCTCAGCAGGCCGGGGAGGTCGAGCCGCGGCGAAGCCGCGGCGCCCGGGGGGGAATCCGGGCGCAGCAGCTTCGCCGCGAGTATCAGGGCGACCGCTCCGACGGGCAGGTTGACCAGGAAGATCCACTGCCAGGAGGCGGTGTCGACCAGCCAGCCGCCCAGGACCGGTCCGGCCACCGGGCCGACGAGCACGGGCAGCCCCAGCAGGGCCATCGCCCGCCCGAGGCGGCCACGGTCGGCGGCCCGCATCACCATCGTCATGCCGACCGGCATCAGCAGTCCGCCGCCGAGCCCCTGGACGGCGCGGAAGGCGATCAGGCTGCCGGCGCTCCACGCGCAGGCGGCGAGCAGGGAGCCGAGGGTGAAGAGGGACAGGGCCGTGAGGTAGGTGCGCTTGGCGCCGATCCGGCCCATCGCCCAGGCCGACGCCGGGATGACGGCGGCCAGGGCCAGGGTGTAGGCGGTGGCGGTCCACTGGATGGTCTCCAGCGGGGCGCCGAAGGACTCGGAGAGCCTGCCGAGCGCCACGTTGACGATGGTCATGTCGAGGACCGACATGACGGCGCCGGTGATCACGACGGTGAGGATGCGCCCGAGCCCTCCGGGCGCGGTCGCTAACGCCGCCGGGGAGTCCTCGGCGGTGGGTGCGGTCGGCATCGTGCCACGTCCCTCCCTCGGAAAACCAGACCGTGCGGTTTGTTTTCAGAATCGGACCAGGCGGTTGGTTTTTACGGCCCTCCGGTAAAGTACAACGACCGTTGTAATTCGCACAACGGCCGTTGTAGAGGGTCACTCAAGAGCCGCTGGAGGCGTGATGGACGGGCAGGCCCCGGGCCGCGTGACGGAGGGGACGGCGGACGCGCCGCTCCCGCCCCGGAAGCTGGCCAAGCGCATCGCCCTCGCCCGCGCCGCCTGCGCGGTCTTCGGCCACGAGGGGTACGCGCGCGCCTCCGTCGACGCCCTCGCCGCGGCGGCCGGCGTCTCGACGCGGACGCTCTACAACCACTTCCCCGGCGGCAAGTCGGAGCTCTTCCGGGCCGTCGTCACCTGGAGCTCGGGCGAGGTCCGCGACGCCCACGTGGCCACCGTCCGGGCCCTGCTGGACCCCGCGCGCCCGCCACACCCCGACGACCTGGAACGGGACCTGGCCGCCCTGGCCCGGGCGCTGATCGACGTGATGACGGAGCACCCCGACCACTTCGCGCTCGTGCGCCACATCCACGCCGAGGCCGACCACGTGCCGCCCGAGGTGCTGGCCGCCTGGAAGGCCGCGGGCCCCGCCCCGGTCGCCGACGCCCTCGCCGGCGCCCTGGCCGGCCTGGAACGGGCCGGACTGCTCGACCTGTACGGCGACGCGGAGCTGGCGGCCACCCAGTTCACGGCGCTGACCTCCACCTCCGTCGCCCAGCTCTCCCACTACGGGGTGCTGCCCCTGCCGGAGGCGCAGACCGACCGCCTCGTCCGGGGCGGCGCCGCCGCCTTCCTGCGCGCCTACCGCGCCCGCTGAGGGGCCGTCACAGCCGCTTCAGGTTCCGGTCGAGGACCTCGCGCACCCGGTCGACGTCGGCCGGGTCCTGCGCGCCCCGCTTGGGCAGGGCGAAGAAGATCCCGGTCTGCTTCGTCATGATCACGAACAGGGCGTCGGTCTCGAAGTACCTCGGGAACACCCGCCATTCGAGGGTGCTGCTCAGCTCGCCGCCGGTCGTGGTCAGCCCCTCCTCGGTGACCGTCGTCCGGCAGGTCCCGTACGCCTCCATGTCCTCGTACTGCTCGCGCGCCTTGCGGGCGCCATGCCGGGGGACGATCACGCACAGCGCCAGGCTCACGGAGACCAGTACGAAGGCCGTGGCGTTCGCCGAGAAGCCCCGCAGCCAGGAGATCAGGCTCCCCAGCCCGATGCCCACGACGGGCCCGGTCAGGAGGCTGCCCCGGCCGGGCCAGGTCCCGAAGTGGAAGCGCCAGAACGCCGTCCGGTAGTCCTCCGGTGTGGGGTCGTACACGAATTCGATGGTGGTGGTGGTGGCGCCTGTGCTGCCGCTGATGTCCCCGCCTGTCTGCATGGCAGCGGAGCGTATACGAGCCACGGTGGCTGGAAAAGGCCTCAGGGTAACCGTCTGCCCACCCGTGACCAGGCCTCCAACGCCTCGGCGAGGGGATCCCCGGGCGCCAGGTGGGGCCGGGCCGCACCCGCCCACCGCAGCAGGTTCCTGATCCGCCGCAGGTGCAGGATCCGCTCCCGGGGCAGCGCGCGCCAGTCCCGGGCGCGGGCCGCCGCCTCGGCCGGGGTGAGGTCGATCAGCGCGAGCGCCTCCCGGCCCAGCACGGCCGGGTCACCGCCCGGCCCGGGCCCGAACTCCCGGAGCAGGTAGGCCCGTACGGAGGCCAGCTCGATCCCCCGCACCAGGGCGGGCGCCCCCTCCGCCGCCGCGCAGCGGTGCACCGCCGTCAGGGCCAGCCGGCCCCAGCGCAGCCGGACCGCGTCCGGCAGCCGCTCGTCCCGCATCCCGCCGACGGCCAGGGAGCGCAGGGTGCGCGGCAGGGGTTCGTCCGCGAGCGGCGGGACGGTGGCGAGCCAGGCCTCCAGCTCCGCGAGGCCGTGCCCGTCGGGCGGTACGGAGGTCAGCACCTGACCACGGCTGAGCAGCGCGACCACGGCACCCGCGAGGCGCACCCGGGCGGTGTGGCCGGCGCCGAAGGAGCCGACCGTGCTCCCGTACCGCTCTATCCCGCGCAGCCACAGGCGCGACTCCCCGGCCGCGAACACCTGCCCGGCCCGGGCCGTGCCGCCGACGCACCGCACGAGGCACACCCCGCCGGTCCCGTCGGCCTCCTCCACGGAATACACCTGCAACTCGGCGATGGGCATGGCCGGGAGGCTACCGCCTCACGTCCCGGGCGGGGCCTCCAGGACGAGGCGGATCCCGGTGACCTCGTAGCCGGCGCGGTCGAAGGCGGCGGCCATCGGGAGGTTGACGGTGTCGGTGGTGGCCGTGATCCGCCCGGCGCCCCCGGCGGCGTGGAAGCGGGTGATCTCGGCGAGGATCTCGTCGATCAGGCCCTTGCCGCGCTGTTCGGGGACCACGCCCAGGTAGCCGACGTTGCGGTGGTAGGGGGTCGCCGAGGGGATCGCCATGCCGGCGAGGGTGCCGTCGGGCAGGTGGGCCAGGCGCCACCAGGAGCGTTCGCCGGGGCAGTCGCGGTAGAACGCGAGGTCCTCGCGGGCGAGTTCCTCCTCGGTCATCGTCTCCAGCTCGTAGCGGGTGGCCAGGTCGAGGCTGCCGCGCGAGAGCCGGACGAAGGCGTCGAGGAACTCCTCGTCGGTGCCCTCCCGGAAGACGAGCCGGCCGGTGGGTGCGGCGGTACCGGCGGTGGGGGGTCCCCCCGGCGGTAGCTGGGGGCGGGTCCACTCGTAGCGCAGGCGCTCGATCCCCCGGGTCAGGCCGGCCCGTGCGGCGGCCTCCCGGCGCCAGGCGACGGCGCCGGCGAGGGCGGGGTCCCGGCTCCAGTCCCGGGGCAGGGACAGGTGGTAGCCGGGGCGGATGCCGAAGGCGGCGTGGCCGGCCCCCAGCAGGGCGGCGGCCAGGGCGGCCGGGTCGGCGACGCGGGAGCCGACCTGGAGGCAGTCGAGGGCGACGGGCCGCTCGGCGTCGGCGCGGCCCCACCACAGGGCGCGGGCCAGCACCCGCCCGTCCCCGTCCTCGGCGAACCAGGTCCACTCGGGGCGGAAGCGGTGGGCGGCGAACTCCTCGCGGACGCGGTCGGCGGGGAGCGCGGCGACGGGGTCCCCGTCCTGCCAGGCCAGGGCCCGGTCGATGCCGGCGGGGTCGTCGAGGGCGGTACGGAATCTCATCGGGCCGATGATCACCCCGGAGGTACGGGGCCGGCCAGGGGTTTTCGTGCGGGGACGCCGATGGCCGGCCCTCCCGGAAGGGGAGGACCGGCCATCGCCGGGTGTCTGCTGCCGCGGCGGCCGCTACGACCAGGTGACCAGCCGGCGCGGGTGCTCCAGGACCGCCGCGATGTCCGCGAGGAACTTGGAGCCCAGCTCGCCGTCGATCAGGCGGTGGTCGAACGACAGGGCCAGGGTGGTGACCTGGCGCGGCTTGACCTTGCCCTTGTGGACCCACGGCTGGAGCTTGATCGCGCCGACCGCGAGGATCGCGGACTCGCCGGGGTTCAGGATGGGCGTACCGGTGTCGACGCCGAAGACGCCGACGTTGGTGATGGTGATGGTGCCGTTCTGCATGTCGGCCGGGGAGGTCTTGCCCTCGCGGGCCGTGGCCACCAGGTCCGACAGCGAGGCCGACAGCTCCGCCAGGGTCTTGGCGTGGGCGTCCTTGATGTTCGGGACGATCAGGCCGCGCGGGGTGGCCGCCGCGATGCCCAGGTTGACGTAGTGCTTGAGCACGATCTCCTGGGCCGCCTCGTCCCAGGACGCGTTGACGTCCGGGTTGCGGCGGATGGCGACGAGGACCGCCTTGGCGATCAGGAGCAGCGGGTTGATCCGGAGCCCCGCGAGGTCCGGGTCGTCCTTGAGCTCCTGGACCAGCTTCATCGTCCGGGTCACGTCGAGGGTGATGAACTCGGTGACGTGCGGCGCGGTGAAGGCGGAGCCGACCATGGCCTGGGCGGTAACCTTGCGGACGCCCTTGACCGGGATACGGGTCTCCCGCGCGCCCGGTGCCGCGGCGACGGCCGGGACCGGCTCGGCCGGGGCCTGGACGGGCGCGGGGGCGGCGGCCGGGGCCGGAGCCGCCGG
Organism: Streptomyces sp. NPDC000075; assembly: GCF_040301925.1. Lineage (NCBI taxonomy): Bacteria > Bacillati > Actinomycetota > Actinomycetes > Kitasatosporales > Streptomycetaceae > Streptomyces > Streptomyces sp. NPDC000075. The sequence goes on along the minus strand of NZ_JBEPFL010000003.1, from coordinate 280,291 downwards.
GGCGACGGGCGCCGGGGCCTGCGGGGCGAGCGCGGCCGCGGCGGCGGCGTGCACGTCCTCGCGGGTCACGACCCCGCCCTCGCCGGTGGGGACCACCGAGGCCAGGTCGATGCCGAGGTCCTTGGCGAGCTTGCGCACGGGCGGCTTGGCGAGCGGCCGCTCGGCGGCGGCCACGCCGTTGCCGTTGGCGTACGCGGTGCCGTTGCGCTCCGCCGGAGCGGGCGCGGCGGGCGCCGGCACGACGGGCGCGGGGGCCGCGGGCGCGGCGGCCGCCGGGGCGCCCGCCACCGCCTTGCGCGGGCGGCGCTTGGAGGAGGACTGGGAGACCCCGTAGCCCACCAGCACGGGCTGGCGGCCCTCGGGCGCCGCCTCCTCGGCGGCCTCCGGGGCGGCCGGGGCGGCGGCAGCGGCGGCCGGGGCCTCCGCTGCCTCGTCCCCGCCCGTCCGGACCGAGATGATGACCTGGCCGACGTCGACCGTCACGCCCTCCTCGAAGAGCAGCGCGTGCACCACTCCGTCGAAGGGGATGGGCAGCTCGACGGCCGCCTTCGCCGTCTCGACCTCGCAGACGACCTGCCCGTCGGTGACCGTGTCACCCGGCTGGACGTACCACTTGAGGATCTCGGCCTCGGTCAGGCCCTCGCCCACGTCGGGCATCTTGAATTCGCGGATCGTCATGGCGCGGGTCTCCTCAGAACGCCAGCGAGCGGTCGACGGCGTCGAGCACCCGGTCCAGGCCGGGCAGGTACTCGTCCTCCAGGCGGGCCGGCGGGTACGGGGCGTGGAAGCCGCCGACGCGCAGCACCGGCGCCTCCAGGTGGTAGAAGCACCGCTCCGTGATGCGGGCGGCGATCTCGGAGCCGGTGCCGAGGAAAACCGGGGCCTCGTGGACCACGACCAGCCGGCGGGTCTTCTCCACCGACGCCTGGATCCCGTCGAAGTCGACCGGGGACATCGAGCGCAGGTCCAGGACCTCGACCGACTTGCCCTCCTCGGCGGCCGCGGCGGCCGCCTCCAGGCAGACCTTCACCATCGGGCCGTACGCGGCCAGGGTGAGGTCGGAGCCCTCGCGGAGCACCCGCGCCTTGTGCAGCTCGCCGGGGATGGCGTCGACGTCGACCTCGCCCTTGTCCCAGTAGCGGCGCTTCGGCTCGAAGAAGATCACCGGGTCGTCGCTGAGGATCGCCTGCTGGAGCATCCAGTACGCGTCGCTGGCGTTCGACGGGGAGACCACCTTGAGGCCCGGGACGTGCGCGAACAGCGTCTCGGGGGACTCGCTGTGGTGCTCGACGGCGCCGATCGCGCCGCCGTAGGGGATGCGGACGACGACCGGCAGCTTGATCTTGCCGAGGGCGCGCGCGTGCATCTTCGCGAGCTGCGTGACGATCTGGTCGTACGCGGGGAAGACGAACCCGTCGAACTGGATCTCCACGACCGGCCGGTAGCCGCGCAGGGCCAGGCCGATGGCGGTGCCGACGATGCCCGACTCGGCGAGCGGGGTGTCGATGACCCGCTCCTCGCCGAAGTCCTTCTGGAGCCCGTCGGTGATGCGGAAGACACCGCCCAGCTTGCCGACGTCCTCGCCCATGATCAGGACCTTGGGGTCGGTGTCCATGGCCTTGCGGAGCGACTCGTTGAGCGCCTTCGCGATCGACATCTTCTCGATGGCCATCAGTGACCCTCCTCGGCCTCGAAGGAAGCGAGGTAGGCGGCGAACTGGGCGCGCTCCTCGTCGACGAGCGCGTGCCCGTCCGCGTAGACGTTCTCGAAGATCGCCATGGTGTCGGGGTCGGGCATGGAGCGCACGACCTCGCGGACCCGCTTGCCGAGGGCCTCGCTCTCGGTCTCCAGCTCCTCGAAGAACGCCTCGTCGGCGCCCCCGGAGGCCAGCAGGTGGGCCTTCAGGCGCAGGATCGGGTCCTTCGCCTCCCAGGCGGCCGTCTCCTCGTCCGCGCGGTACTTCGTCGGGTCGTCGGAGGTGGTGTGGGCGCCCATGCGGTACGTGAACGCCTCGATCAGGGCCGGGCCCTCGCCTCGGCGGGCGCGGTCCAGCGCCCAGCGGGTGACCGCGAGGCAGGCCAGGACGTCGTTGCCGTCGACGCGGATGCCCGGGAAACCGAAGCCCTGGGCACGCTGGTAGAGCGGCACGCGCATCTGGCGCTCGGTCGGCTCGGAGATCGCCCACTGGTTGTTCTGGCAGAAGAACACCACGGGGGAGTTGTAGACGGCGGAGAAGTTGAAGGCCTCCATCACGTCGCCCTGGCTGGACGCGCCGTCGCCGAAGTAGGCGATGACGGCGGAGTCGGCGCCGTCCTTGGCCACGCCCATCGCGTAACCGGTCGCGTGCAGCGTCTGCGAGCCGATGACGATCGTGTAGAGGTGGAAGTTGTTGGTGTTCGGGTCCCAGCCGCCGTGGTTCACGCCGCGGAACATGCCGAGCAGGTTCGTCGGGTCGACGCCGCGGCACCAGGCCACGCCGTGCTCGCGGTAGGTCGGGAAGACGTAGTCGTCGTCGCGGAGTGCCCGGCCGGAGCCGATCTGGGCCGCCTCCTGCCCGAGCAGCGAGGCCCACAGGCCCAGCTCGCCCTGGCGCTGGAGTGCGGTCGCCTCACCGTCGAAGCGGCGGGTCAGGACCATGTCGCGGTAGAGACCGCGCAGGTCCTCGGTGGTGATGTCCGCGGCGAAGGCCGCGAACTCCGCGAGGTCGGGGTTGCCCTCGATCTCGACCCGTTCACCCTCGGGCGTCAGCAGTTGTACGAGCTGAGGCTCGGCGTCGTGCGGCTGTGCGGTGGCAGCGGCGGTCTTGCGGGCGCTCGCCGCGCCTGCCGCCCGCTTGGTGCCGCTGCTGCGTCGCGGCTTGCGCGCGGCAGTGCTCTCCACGGTCACGTGTGCTCCTCCGTCGGTCCGGCACCCGGGTTCTCCGGGGACCAGTGCGGCTCACCTGTATCCGTACCCGTACACGGGGTGGGTGCACGGCGCGTTTCGGATTCAGGCGTGACAGGTGCCCCGGCGAGTGCCCTGCGCACAGCACGTTACCCAGTGCGACGCATAACTGCGAAACCCCGTTTGACCTGCGATTTTGCTTGGATATCCAAGTAAATCGACCGCAGCGGGAACAACCACTGGTCACAGCCTTGCAGGGGGCCGGAACAACGGCACGTTATCCCGGGTAACTCCGGCAGGGAAGAGGTGAGTGTGTGAAGATGAGCTTGTGCGCGAAAACGGAAAAATCAAGGTATTTCTCCTGGACGACCACGAAGTAGTACGTCGCGGCGTTCATGAGCTCTTGTCGGTCGAAGAGGACATCGAGATCGTCGGCGAGGCCGGTACCGCCGCGGACGCCCTGGTCCGCATCCCGGCGACCCGCCCCGACGTGGCCGTGCTCGACGTGCGCCTGCCGGACGGCAGCGGGGTCGAGGTGTGCCGCGAGGTCCGCTCCCAGGACGAGGACATCAAGTGCCTGATGCTCACCTCGTTCGCCGACGACGAGGCGCTGTTCGACGCCATCATGGCGGGCGCCTCGGGCTACGTGCTCAAGGCGATCCGGGGGAACGAGCTGCTCAGCGCGGTGCGCGACGTGGCGGCCGGCAGGTCGCTGCTGGACCCGGTGGCGACCGCCCGAGTGCTGGAGCGGCTGCGCGACGGCAAGAACGGCAAGGGTGACGACCGGCTCGCGAACCTCACCGAGCAGGAGCGCAAGATCCTCGACCTGATCGGCGAGGGCCTGACCAACCGGGTCATCGGCGAGCGGCTGCACCTGGCCGAGAAGACCATCAAGAACTACGTCTCCAGCCTGCTGTCGAAGCTGGGCATGGAGCGGCGCTCCCAGGCCGCCGCGTACGTCGCCCGCCTCCAGGCCGAGAAGCGCTAGCCGCGCTCGACCGGGGCGCAAGTCCGTTCGAGTGAGTACCGAGCCCGGGCCGACCGGGCCCGGACCACCCGTCGAGCGGGCTCCGATCGCGTGACGGTCCGTGGCCGCGCGGTGCCCCGTCGCACACGGTTCGATTCGGGACCAACGTCCCCGATCGTCGGGGCGGGATCCTCTGGCCCGGCCCCCTTCCGGGGGCCGAGAGTGGTCGCATGTCACCGGAGGAAACACAGGCCGTGGAGATGCTGCGCCGGGTCCCGTACGGCCGGGTCGCCACCAGCATGCGCGCGCTCCCCTTCCTCGCCGTCGCCCGCCACATCGTGGTGGGCGGCCGGGTCGTCCTGAGAATGCACGCCGGTTTCGGCTATCACCACGCCTGCAACGGAAGCGTGGTCTCCTACGGGGCCGACAACTTCAATTCCGGCGCGTCCCGTCTCTGGTCCGTGCAGGTCACGGGCACGGCGCAGCTCGCCGAGCCGACCACCGCGGAACTGGAACTATTCGGTCCGGGACCGCATTTCGTGGACGGGGAGGTGTTCGACCCCGTCTACATGCGCATCGAACCGCAGCTCGTCACCGTGCACACCCTCGGAACCGAGAATGCGGAACGCTCCGACCGGCACTACCAGCACGCGCTCTGACGTGGGAAAAGCGGGAGCGGACACGGAAAGAGGCCCGGCGGAATGGGAATTCCGCCGGGCCTCCGCCGTACGTACCGCTAGTTCGCGCCCTCGGCGCCGGCCGGGGTGCCGCCGCCGCCCCCGCTGGGCGGGGTCGGGTTCTTGGTGGGCGGCTCCACCGGGGTGGTCTTCGGCGGCGGGGTCGTCGGGTTCCTCGTCTCCGGCGCGGAGGAACCCGAGGAGGCCGACGGGGTCGTGCTCGGCGTGAACTTGCTGCGGCTCGGGGCGGGCGTGAAGGTGTCCTCGTCGTGCGAGCGGCCCGTCTCGGAGCTCTGCGCGGTCGAGGGGGTGTCCTGCGCACCCGGGCTGCTCTGCGCGGCGCCCGGGCTGCTCACGCTGGTCTTCGGCTTGGCGCCGCCGCCACCGCCGAGATTGCCGCTCTTGATGGCGTACGCGACGCCGCCGGCGATGGCCAGCACCGCGAGCAGCGCGAAGAGCCAGACCTTCCACTTCCCGCCGCCGGAGCGGTTGTCGTACCCGTCGTAGCCGTCATAGCCGTCGTACCCGCCCGGGCCGCCGGCGTGGACGTGCCCGCCGCCGGGGAAGGCCGTCCCGTCGTCCGGGTTCAGCGGCGGCACCATCGGCTGCTGGAACTGCGAGGTCGTGGCGTGCGAGGGGTACGGGGCGCGGGGGCCGCCGTTGCCGCCCGCGGGCATCATCGAGGTCTGGCCGCCGCCCGGCTGGCCGTGCGGGAGCGCCATGACGACCGGGCCCGTGTTCCAGGTGCCGGTGTTCGGGCCCTGGTCCTGGAGCATCTGGAGCGCGTACTGGACGAGCCCGCGCATCTCCTCGGCGCTCTGGAACCGGTCGTCCGGGTCCTTGGCGAGCGACCGCATGACGAGGCCGTCGAGCTCCTGCGGGATGTGGTGCCCCTCGGGCAGCTGCGAGGGCGGGACGGGGGCGTCCTGGACGTGCTGGTAGACCACCGACAGCGGGGTCTCGCCGGTGAAGGGGGGCCGCAGCGCGAGCAGTTCGTAGAGCAGGCAGCCGGTCGCGTACAGGTCGCTGCGGTGGTCCACGGCCTTGCCGAGGGCCTGTTCCGGCGACAGGTACTGCGGGGTGCCCATGACCATGCCGGTCTGGGTCATCGTGGACTGCGCGCCGTGCAGGGCGCGGGCGATGCCGAAGTCCATCACCTTCACCGCGCCGGTGTGCGTGATGATGACGTTCGCGGGCTTGATGTCACGGTGCACGATGCCGTGCTGGTGCGAGTAGGCGAGCGCCTCCAGCACGCCCGACACGATGATGAGCGCCTGCTCGGGGCCGGGGGCCTCGGCGCTGATCAGCAGGTCGCGGATGGTGCGGCCCTCGACCAGCTCCATCACGATGTACGGGACCACGTTCGGGCCGACCCGGTCCTCGCCGGAGTCGTACACGGCGACCACGGCGTGGTGGTTGAGGCCGGCGACCGACTGCGCCTCGCGCGTGAAGCGGGCCTTGGACACCGGGTCCTCGGCCAGGTCGGGGCGCAGCAGCTTCACGGCCACGGTGCGGCCCAGCCGGACGTCCTCGGCCGCGAAGACCTCGGCCATGCCGCCGCGGCCCAGGCGGTGGGTCAGCCGGTACCGGCCGTCCCCCACGAGGCCGCCCGCGCCCCAGTGCTCAGGACCGTCGGCCATCCCGGCGCCGTTTCCCTCGGGTTCGGGTGCCATCAGTCCTCGCCGTCGTCTCTCTCGTCCGCTCTAGCGGTGGGCCTCTTCGGGTGCTCCGGTGAACGCTACAGCCTCCGAACCCGTCACCGTTCGGCTACAGACACCGCGTAGGCCCGTGGTCACGCAGCGGGCACCGGCTTGACGTGTGCTTGCCCTCCGGCAGACTGGGCGCGACATGCGCTCAGCCAGACGCGTAGCAACACAGCCCGAGGGGAAGCAACAGTCATGAGCCAGGACGGAACACAGGGCCGGTACGCAGGCGGCTCCCTGGCCGGTGGCCGTTACCAGCTAAGGGATTTGCTGGGCGAGGGGGGCATGGCCTCCGTCTACCTCGCGTACGACTCCGCGCTCGACCGCCAGGTCGCCATCAAGACGCTGCACAGCGAGCTGGGGCGCGAGGCGTCCTTCCGCGAGCGCTTCCGTCGTGAGGCGCAGGCTGTTGCGAAACTGTCGCACACCAACATCGTCTCGGTCTTCGACACGGGCGAGGGGACCGTCACCTTCGGCTCCGGCGGCGGGGACGAAGCGGTCATGCCGTACATCGTCATGGAGTACGTGGAGGGCCAGCCGCTCGGCTCGGTCCTCGACGGGGACGTGCGCCAGTACGGGGCCATGCCGGCGGACAAGGCGCTGAAGGTGACGGCCGACGTACTGGCCGCGCTGGAGACCAGCCACGAGATGGGCCTGGTCCACCGCGACATCAAGCCCGGCAACGTGATGATGACCAAGCGCGGCGTGGTCAAGGTCATGGACTTCGGCATCGCCCGGGCCATGCAGTCGGGGGTCACCTCGATGACGCAGACCGGCATGGTCGTCGGCACCCCGCAGTACCTGTCGCCGGAGCAGGCGCTGGGGCGCGGCGTGGACGCCCGCTCCGACCTGTACTCGGTCGGCATCATGCTGTTCCAGCTGCTGACGGGCCGTATCCCGTTCGAGGCCGACTCCCCGCTGGCGATCGCGTACGCGCACGTCCAGGAGGAGCCGGTGGCCCCGTCCTCCATCAACCGGTCCATCACCCCGGCGATGGACGCTCTGGTGGCGCGGGCGCTGAAGAAGAACCCGAACGAGCGTTTCCCGACGGCCGCGGCCATGCGGGACGAGATCCTGCGGATCGCCTCGGCCGGCCAGACCGGCGCCCCGGCCATCGTGCCGGGCGCCGCGACGGGCGGCAGCGGCGCGGGCGTGGGCTCGACCGTCTTCCCGCCGGTGGACGCGGGCTTCCAGGCGCCGCCTCCGCAGTCGCTGCACCAGCCGTACCAGGCCCCGCACACCCCGGCGCCGTCGCCGTACGCGCAGCCGGCGGCCACGCACCAGCAGCCGGGCGCCTACGCGTACCCGCAGACGGCGCAGGCCCCGCAGCAGCAGTACGCGCCGCAGGCCCAGACCCCGCCGCCGTTCACCATCTCGCCGAGCCAGACGTCCGCTCCGGCGGCGTCCTCGGGCGGCGGGAAGAAGAACACCCCGGTGGTGGTCGGCGCGATCGTGGTGGCCCTGCTGGCCATCGGCGGGCTCATCGCCGTGCTGAACATGGACGACGGCAAGGACGAGGGCAACCAGGCGAGCCCGGCGGCCTCGTCGTCCGCGTCCGCCTCCGCCAAGGCGGGACACAAGGGGCCGGACACCTCGCGCACGATCGAGGCGGACAAGTGCAAGAGCCCGACGAAGTCCTACAAGGACTCGACGAAGGTCATCGCCCCGGACCTCCGGTACAAGAACGTGCTGTCGGTCAAGCAGTGCCTCCAGGCGGCCGGCTGGCGGTACAAGATCACTGAGCGCGACGAGACCGTCTACGGCCAGGACACGGTCCTGGAGCAGCTGCCCGCGGCCGGGGACGACGTCCCCAAGAACGACACGGAGTTCACGCTGATCGTCTCGACCGGCAATCCGCAGTAGCGGACGCCGTCCTGACGCCCGGGCATCCCGGGGCACCCTGACGGGTGTCCCGGGATGCCCGTTTTGTTCCCTTGTGCCAATCTGAGTGCGACGCCCGGGCCTCCGGCGTCCCGGCCGCTCGGAACGGGAGGGGCACCTCGTGATCCCACGCCTCCGAGTCCCCTGCCGGACGGCCGGAGCCGCACTGGCGACCGTCGCGCTGCTGATCACCGCGCCCGCGAGCGCGACCTCCGCCCGCGCCCCCGTCGCGGCGGTGCGCGCCGATTCCGACGCGGAGGCGTACGTACCGGAAGAGGCGTACGAGGAGCTCGCCGGAAGTGCCGGAGGGGTCGGGCGGGAGCACCCGGGGCGGGCCGCCGACGCTCCGGCCGACCCCGAGGTCACCGGAGTCTCCCGGCCCCTGCACCCGGTCCGGCCGGCCCCGCGCCAGGAGCGCGCCGAACGCCAGCGCCCCTCGGCCCCGCCGAGCCCCCCGCCGAGCCGCGCCACACCCGTCTCGGCGCTGGGCACCGAGCCGAACGAGCGGGTCGCCGACCTGGCCGCGCACCTGCTCCCGCTGGGCACCGGGCTGGCCCTGATGGGCGTGGGACTGGGGTACATGGGCGTCCGGCTGCGCCGGGGACGGTAAGGGCGGGCGGCTACGGCGACCGCCGGCCAGGGGCATACTCGGTATACATACTCAGTATGCCCGTGTATACATACTGAGTATGTCGATCCGCCACGGCCTGCTGGCGCTGCTGGAACGGGGCCCCCGTTACGGCTCCCAGCTGCGCACCGAATTCGAATCCCGCACCGGCTCCACCTGGCCCCTCAACGTCGGGCAGGTGTACACCACCCTGGCCCGCCTGGAGCGCGACGGGCTCGTCGCCCCCGACGGCGAGGACGCCGCCGGGCACACCCTCTACGCCATCACCGGCCCCGGCCGCACCGAGCTGCGCGCCTGGTACGAGCGCCCGGTGGACCGCACCAACCCGCCCCGCGACGAGCTCGCCATCAAGCTCGCCATGGCCGTCGGCGCCCCCGGCGTGGACATCCGCGCCGTCATCCAGTCCCAGCGGCACGCCACGCTCAAGGCGATGCAGGACTACACCCGGCTCAAGGCCCGGGCCCTGGCCGCCATCGAGAGCGGTCAGGCGCGGGAGCGCGACGACGTGGCCTGGCTGCTGGTCCTGGAGCAGCTGATCTTCCAGACCGAGGCCGAGGCCCGCTGGCTCGACCACTCCGAGTCCCGGCTCGTCCGGCTGGCCGCGCTCACCGCGACCGGTACGGGCGCCGCCGCGGCTCCCGCCGCGCCCGCGCCCGACGGGCCCCCGCCGCCGCAGGCGGCCGCCACCGGCCCGACCACCGGCACCGCCGGCACCGCCGCCCGTACGCGGCGGGGCTGAACGACCCTTCCAAGGGGGACCCTTCATGCCCGACCAGCAGCACAGCTCCCACCCGTACCACCCGGCCGGGGCGTCCCGGCCGGGCGCGCCCGCCCCGTCCGCGTGGCCCGCCGAGCCCTCCTCTCCGGGCGAGCCCGTCCTGCGGCTGGAGAACCTGGTCCGCACGCACGGCAGCGGCGCCACCGAGGTGCACGCCCTGCGCGGGATCAACCTCGCCGTCCACCCCGGCGAGCTCGTCGCCGTGATGGGGCCCTCCGGCTCCGGCAAGTCCACCCTGCTCACCCTGGCGGGCGGGCTCGACACCCCGAGCAGCGGCCGGGTGCTCGTCGAGGGCGTCGACATCACCGCCGCCGGCCGCCGCAAGCTGGCCGCGCTGCGCCGCCGCAGCATCGGCTACGTCTTCCAGGACTACAACCTCATACCGGCCCTCACCGCCGCCGAGAACGTGGCCCTCCCCCTGGAACTCGACGGCACCTCCGCCCGCAAGGCCCGCGCCGCCGCCCTCGCCTCCCTGGAGGAGATCGGCCTGCGCGCCCTCGCGGACCGCTTCCCCGACGAGATGTCCGGCGGCCAGCAGCAGCGCGTGGCCATCGCCCGCGCCCTGGTCGGGGAACGCCGCCTGGTCCTGGCCGACGAACCCACCGGCGCCCTCGACTCCGAGACCGGCGAATCCGTCCTCGCGCTGCTGCGCCTGCGCTGCGACGCCGGCGCGGCCGGGGTCCTGGTGACGCACGAACCCCGCTTCGCCGCCTGGGCGGACCGGGTCGTGTTCCTGCGCGACGGCAGCGTCGTCGACGAGACCCTGCGCAGCCAGGCCGACTCGCTGCTCTCCGGGCGGGCGGCCGGCCTGTGACCTCCCCGCTCGCCTCCTGGTACCACTCCTGGGTCGCGGCCCTGCGCATCGCCCGCCGCGACGCCTGGCGCGCCAAGGGCCGCAGCGCCATGGTCCTCGCGATGATCGCCCTGCCGGTCGTCGGGGTCAGCGCCGTCGACCTCACCCTGCGCAGCGCCGAACTCACCCCCGGACAGTCCCTGTCCCGCCGGATCGGCGCGGCCGACGCCCTGATCGAATCACCCGGCCTGGACAGCCCGATCCTCCAGAGCCCCGACGCGGAGCGTTACGCGCCCGTCGGCGGGTTCGAGAAGTACCGGCCCGACCCGGACAAACAGGACCGCACGCTCAAGACGGCGGTCCCGGCGGGCGCCGAAGCCGTCCAGGACAGCCGTGCCGGCGTCAAGGTGCACACCCGGCACGGCCTGCTCGACACCCAGCTGCGCGAGCTGGACGTCCACCATCCGCTCACCAAGGGCCTGTTCACCCCCCTGCGCGGCCACCTGCCCCAGGGACCCGGCGAGGTCATCGCCACCGCCGCCTTCCTGGAGCACTCCGGGCTGTACGTGGGCTCCTCGGTCACCCCGCGCGGAGCCACGACCCCCTACCGGATCGTGGGCTCCTACGAGCGGCCCTCCGAGCTGGCCCGCGACGAACTGCTGGCACTGCCCGGCGCCCTGCTCCTGCCCCTCGACCGGGCCCTCACGGCGACCGGGGCACCCGGGCTGGACGTCACCGACTCCTTCCTCGTGAAGGTCGGCGGCGATGGTTTCACGTGGAACATGGTCAAGGAGGCCAACGCCAAGGGCGGGCTCGTCCGCTCCCGCGCCGTCGCCGAGCACCCGCCCGCCGACGCGGCGGTGCCGCTCTACGCCCAGGAGCCCGGCCAGCGCTTCGCCCGTCCGGGCCTGGACGGCGGCCGGATCACCGAGAAGGCCGTCATGGCCACCGTCGTGGGCCTGGCCCTGCTGGAGGTCTGCCTGCTCGCCGGGCCCGCCTTCGCGGTCGGCGCCCGCCGCTCGCGCCGCCAGCTGGGGCTGGTCGGCGCCAACGGCGGCGACCGGCGGCACATCCGGGCCATCGTCCTCTCGGGCGGCCTGGTCATCGGCGCCGTGGCCGCCGTCACCGGCTGCGCGATCGGCGTGGGACTCACCGTCGGACTACGGCCGTTCCTGGAGGAGAAGATCGGCAGCCGCTTCGGTGCCCTGGACTTCCGCCCCCTGGAACTCCTCGGCATCGGCCTGCTCGCCGTCCTGACCGGCCTGCTCGCCGCGTTCGTCCCGGCCGTCACCGCCTCCCGGCAGACCGTCCTGGCCTCCCTCACCGGCCGCCGGGGCATCCGGCGCGCCAACCGGATCCTGCCCCTGATCGGGCTGCTCGCCGTCGCCGGCGGCGCCGCGATCGCCCTCTACGGCACCCGCTACCGGGTCAGCCCCACGGTCGTCGCGGGCGGCAGCGCCCTCGCCGAGCTGGGCGTCGTCGCCCTCACCCCGGTGCTCGTCGGCCTGTTCGGACGGCTGGGGCGGTGGCTGCCCCTGTCGCCCCGGCTCGCGCTGCGCGACGCCGTCCGCAACCGGGGGCGTACGGCCCCGGCCGTGGCCGCCGTACTGGCCGCCGTCGCCGGAACCGTGGCGGTGTCCACGTACCAGCACAGCCGGGACGTGCAGGCCCGCCACGAGTACGTCGCGGAACTCCCCGCCGGCACCGGTCTGCTCACCGCCAACGAGCACAGCGCCCACAAGGAGGTCCCGGCGGCCCGCGAGACCCTCAGCCGGAACCTGCCCGTCGCGGTACGGGCGGACGTGGAACGCCTGTCGGTCGGCAACCCCAACTGCGATACGTACGCGACCTCCCCGGGCTGCGGACGGGTCGAGCTCATCGTCCCGAAGGAGCAGCGCTGCCCGCTCTACGAGTCCGAGCACGGCCCCGCCGACTTCCCGAAGGAAGAGGCGAAGAGGCTGCGCCAGGACCCGCGCTGCGCGATGCCGCGCCGGATGGGCTCCTCCTTCTCGACGATCGTCGCGGACGAGAAGCTCCTCCAGGTCCTGGCCGTGACGGACCCGGGCTCGGTGGCCGCCCTCAAGGCGGGACGGCCGGTCGCCTTCGACCACCGTGCCGTGAAGGACGGGAAGATCACCCTCCGGCTCGTCACGGACCCGGTCGCCGCCCAGAAGGCCGCCTCGGTCCACGCCGAACTGCCCGGCCAGGACAAGGTGCTCACCGTTCACCAGGCGCCCCCGGGCACCGAATCCTGGGGCGTGGGCGTCGTCCTCCCGCCCTCCGCCGCGAAGGCCGCGGGCATCGCCACGGCCCCGGTCGGGTCGTTCTTCAGCCTGGAGACCGCCGCCACCACCGAACAGCGCCAGCGGCTGGACGGGGAGATCGACCGGACGGGCGCCGACGTCCGCGTCACGATCGAGCGCGGCTACCAGAGCGACAGCACCATCGGCGTGCTGGCCCTGGCCGTCTTCGCCGGCCTGGTCACCATCGGCGCGGCGGGCATCGCGACCGGCCTGGCCCAGGCGGACTCCGAGGCCGACCTGAAGACCCTGGCGGCGGTCGGCGCGGCCCCGCGCGTGCGGCGCACGCTCAGCGGCTTCCAGTGCGGGGTGGTCGCCCTGATGGGCGTCGTCCTCGGCTCGGCGGCGGGCATCCTCCCGGCGGTCGGCCTGCGCCTCACCCAGGAGCGCGAGCAGCGGAGCCTGCTGGAACGGGCCGTCGAGGCGGGCTACTCCACCCCGGACGAGTCGCTCTACGTCCCCATCGCCATTCCCTGGGACACCCTGGCCGGCCTCCTGGTCCTCGTCCCGCTGGGCGCGGCGGTACTGGCCGCGGTGGTCACGAGGTCGAGCGGAGCCCTGGCCCGCCGGGCGACCGGATGACGTCGCCTTGAGGTTGCCTGACGTCGCCTGACGTTGCCGCCCCCGCACAGGGTGGATCACGCCCGTGCGGGGGCACACCGTGTGAGAACGACGGTGTGCGAGAGAATGACGGCATGGAGATGCCGAGGAGTGAACGGTCGCAGGACAGTCCCCCGCACGTCCTGATCGTGGGACAGGACGGGAAGGCGGTCGGCGGCGCCGATGACGAGTCGCGCGAGGTCCCGGTGACGGAGATGGTCGAACAGCCCGCCAAGGTCATGCGGATCGGCAGCATGATCAAGCAACTTCTGGAAGAGGTCCGCGCCGCACCTCTGGACGAGGCCAGCCGGGTCCGTCTCAAGGACATCCACGCGGCGTCGGTGAAGGAACTCGAAGACGGCCTGGCCCCCGAGCTGGTCGAGGAACTGGAGCGCCTCTCCCTTCCGTTCACGGAGGAGGCGGTGCCGTCCGAGGCGGAACTGCGGATCGCCCAGGCCCAGTTGGTGGGCTGGCTGGAAGGCCTCTTCCACGGCATCCAGACGGCCCTGTTCGCCCAGCAGATGGCGGCCCGGGCCCAACTGGAACAGATGCGCCGCGCGTTGCCGCCGGGCGGAGCCCACGACGACGAGGACGAGGACGGCCCCCACGGCGCAATCCGCTCGGGCCCGTACCTCTAGCCTCCGGCGGTACCCCGCCTGTCCGCCTCAAACGCCGGCGGGGCTCTTCCAGCCCCGCCGGCGTCTGAGCACGGGGTCCGGGCGGAGCCCCGGGCCAGTACACCCCTGCCAGCGCCTGAGGCACGGGCCCGGGGGCGAAGCCCCAGACCCTTCCAGCCCCGCCGGCGCCGGGTTCCGGGGGGGCGGAGCCGGGTCCTTCCAGCCCTGCCGGCGCCTGCGGCGCCGGGGTCCGGGGGCGGAGGCCCTGGCCATTCCAGCCGCGTCGGCGCCGGGGTCCGGGGGCGGAGGCCCTGGCCATTCCAGCCGCGTCGGCGCCGGGTTCCGGGGGCGGAGCCCCCGGGCCCGTCCAGCCTCGCCGGCCTCTGAGGCGCGCGGGTCCGGGGGCGAAGCCCGGCCCGTCCAGCCCCGCCGGCGCCTGAGGCGCGGGTCCGGGGGCGGAGCCCCGGGGTCTTCCAGCCCCGCCGGCGTTTGAGGCGCCGGGGCCCGGGGGGCGGAGGTCCTGGGGAACGGGGGAAGGGTGGGTAGGGGAACCGCTCCGCGCAGCGGCCACCACCACCGCGGGGCCGGACGTAAGCGGCGGGTAAGTGGCCCCCACGCAGTGGCCAAGCCCCCCGCATACTCAAGGGCATGAGCTACGACGCCATCGTCCTCGCCGGCGGCGCCGCCCGGCGCCTCGGCGGGGCCGACAAGCCCACCCTCCCGGTAGGCACCCGCACCCTCCTCGACCGCGTCCTGGCCGCCTGCCCGGACGCCGCCGCCACCGTGGTCGTCGGCGCCCGCAGGCCCACCGCCCGCCCCGTCGAGTGGACCCTGGAGACCCCGCCCGGCGGCGGCCCCGTGGCCGCACTGCACGCCGGGCTGCGGCACACGGCCGCCGGGCTGGTCCTCGTACTCTCCGCCGACCTGCCCTTCCTCGACCGGGACACCGTCCGTGCCCTCCTCACCGCGGCCGCCGCCGGCCCGGGCGACGGGGCCCTGGTCAGGGACCCCGAGGGCCGTGACCAGCCCCTCGTCGCCGCCTACCGCGCCGAACCCCTGCGCCGGGAGATCGCCCTGCTCGCGACCGAGCACGGCACCCTCCACGGCCTCCCCCTCCGCGCCCTCACCGCCGAGCTGGACCTGACCAGGATCACCCCCGCTGCGCCACTCGCCTCCTTCGACTGCGACACCTGGGAGGACCTGGCGACGGCGCGCGCCCGTATCAGAGAGCATGGGACCGTGCTGGATCAATGGATCAACGCCGCCAAGAACGAGCTCGGCATCGACCTCGACGTCGACGTGAAGACCCTGCTCGACCTCGCCCGTGACGCCGCCCACGGTGTCGCCCGGCCCGCCGCGCCGCTGACGACCTTCCTCGTCGGCTACGCGGCCGCCCGCGCCGAGGCGGCCGGCGCCGACCCCGCGCAGGCCGTCGCCGAGGCCTCCCGGAAGGCCGCCGCCCTGGCCCTGCGCTGGGCGGCCGAGGCCGAGTCCCTCGACCCCGGGCCCGCAAGCCCCGAGGGGAACGGTTCGCCGTGACCCGGACCGACGCCGACGGCGCCCTGGACGAGGCCCTCGCCCTCGTCAGCCGTGCGACCCCCGAGGACGGGGCCCACCGGGCCTCCGCCTGGCAACGTGCCCGGGAGACCGCCGCCCTGGCCGGTACGACCGTCCGCGCGCGCGGCCACCGCGTGCCCCTCGCGGACGCGCTCGGCGAGGTGCTGACCACCTCCCTGGACGCCCTCGGCGACCTGCCGTCCTTCGACACCTCGGCCATGGACGGCTGGGCGGTCGCCGGACCCGGCCCCTGGACCGTCCGGCCCGGCGACGGGATCCTCGCCGGGGGCACCGCCGAGGGCTCCCCCGCGCCCCTCGCCGACGGCGAGGCCGTCCGGATCGCCACCGGCGCCCGGATCCCCGCCGACACCACCGCCGTGATCCGCAGCGAGCACGCCCGCGAGGCCGGCGGCCAGCTGTACGCCACCCGCACCGTGAGCACCGGCCAGGACATCCGCCCGCGCGGCCAGGAGTGCCGCTCCGGCGATCCGCTGCTCCCGGCCGGCTCCCTCGTCACCCCGGCCGTCCTCGGGCTGGCCGCGGCCGCCGGGTACGACGAGCTCTCCACCCGGCCCCGGCCGCGCGTGGAGATCCTCGTGCTCGGCGACGAACTGCTCACCGAGGGCCGCCCGCACGACGGGCTGATCCGCGACGCCCTGAGCCCCATGCTGGGCCCCTGGCTCACCCGCATCGGCGCCGAGGTCCTGTCCACCCGGCGGCTCGGCGACGACCCGGCCGGGGCCGAGGCCCTCTTCCAGGCGATCACCGGTTCCACCGCCGACGTGGTCGTCACCACCGGCGGCACCGCCTCCGGCCCCGTCGACCACGTCCACCCGGTCCTGGAACGGGCCGGAGCCGAACTGCTCGTGGACGGGGTCGCCGTGCGCCCCGGCCACCCGATGCTGCTGGCCCGGCTCGGCGACCGGACCGACGGCCGCCACGTCGTCGGCCTGCCCGGAAACCCCCTCGCCGCCGTGTCCGGCCTGCTGACCCTCGCCGAGCCACTGCTGCGCGCCCTCGCCGGCCGCCGCCAGCGCCCCCGTTACGCCGTGCCGGTCCAGGGCGACGTGCCGGGGCACCCGCACGACACCCGGCTCGTGCCCGTCCTGCTGACCGACGAGCACGCCGTACCGCTGCGCTACAACGGCCCGGCGATGCTGCGCGGGGTGGCCGCCGCCGACGCGCTGGCCGTCGTACCGCCGCACGGCGCGCGCTCCGGGCAGGAGCTGGAGGTCCTCGACCTGCCGTGGGCCGCGGGGGGATGTTTCACGTGAAACTCCACGGCCAGGACGCGATGGCGCGCGGCGCCGACGAGAGGCTCGTCGCACGGCGGATCAAACTCCCCAAGCGGGTGGTGGAGAGGCCGCTGCGCCAGGTCACGCGCCGGCTGCTGATGGCCCTTCTCGTGCTGTGCCTGACCGTCCTGATCGTGTGGCTCGACCGGGAGGGCTACCACGACAACGCCAACGACAAGGTCGACTTCCTCGACTGCGTCTACTACGCGACCGTCACCCTGTCGACGACGGGCTACGGCGACATCGTCCCGTACAGCGACAGCGCGCGGCTGGTGAACGTCCTGCTGATCACCCCGCTGCGCGTGCTGTTCCTGATCATCCTGGTCGGGACCACCCTGGAGGTCCTGACCGAACGCACCAGGGAAGAGTGGCGGTTGAACCGCTGGAGGAAGAACTTGCGCGAGCACACGGTGGTCGTCGGCTTCGGCACCAAGGGCCGCTCGGCGCTCCAGACGCTGCTGGCGACCGGCCTCCAGAAGGAGCAGGTCGTCATCGTCGACCCCAGCGCCAAGGTCATCGACATGGCCAACGCGGAGGGGTTCACGGGGGTCGTCGGCGACGCCACCCGTTCGGACGTGCTGCTGCGCGCCGAGCTCCAGAAGGCCCGTCAGGTCATCATCGCCACCCAGCGCGACGACACCGCGGTCCTGGTCACGCTGACGGCCCGGCAGCTCAACCGGGGCGCGAAGATCGTGACGGCCGTCCGCGAGGAGGAGAACGCGCCGCTGCTGAGGCAGTCCGGCGCGGACGCCGTCATCACGAGCGCGAGCGCGGCCGGACGGCTGCTGGGACTCTCGGTGCTC
This sequence comes from Streptomyces sp. NPDC000075, assembly GCF_040301925.1. Lineage (NCBI taxonomy): Bacteria > Bacillati > Actinomycetota > Actinomycetes > Kitasatosporales > Streptomycetaceae > Streptomyces > Streptomyces sp. NPDC000075. The sequence continues at coordinate 262,809 of NZ_JBEPFL010000003.1, read as the reverse complement.
AGCCCCAGGGCGGGCGCGGTGATGGAGGACCTGATCCAGCAGGGCAGCGGGCTGGACCTGATCGAGCGGCCGGTGAACCGCTCCGAGGTCGGGCGGGGGGTGCGGGAGACCGACGACCTGGTGGTCAGCGTGGTGCGCGGGCACCGGCTGCTCCCGTACGACGACCCGCACGCCGGCCCCCTCCAGCTGACGGACCGGCTGATCACCATCGTGCGCGCGACCCCTCCGACGACCCCTCAGGTCACGCTCGGCCCGGCGGAGTAGCGGGCGCGGTAGATTCCGGGCCATGCATGCGATCACCATCGAGCAGCCGGGCGGCCCCGAGGCCCTCGTCTGGGCCGACGTACCCGATCCGGTGGCGGGCGAGGGCGAGGTGCTCGTCGAGGTCGCGGCGAGCGCCGTGAACCGCGCCGACGTCCTGCAACGACAGGGCTTCTACGATCCGCCGCCCGGGGCCTCGCCCTATCCCGGCCTGGAGTGCTCCGGACGCATCGCCGCGCTGGGGCCCGGGGTGTCCGGCTGGGCGGTGGGTGACGAGGTGTGCGCGCTGCTGTCGGGCGGCGGGTACGCGCAGAAGGTGGCCGTCCCGGCGGGCCAGCTGCTGCCGGTCCCGGAGGGCGTGGACCTGGTGGCGGCGGCCGCGCTGCCGGAGGTCGTCGCGACGGTGTGGTCCAACGTGTTCATGGTCGCGGGGCTGCGGCCGGGCGAGACCCTCCTGGTGCACGGCGGTTCGAGCGGCATCGGCACCATGGCGGTGCAGCTGGGCAAGGCCGTGGGCGCGCGGGTGGCGGTGACGGCCGGCGGCAAGGAGAAGCTGGAACGCTGCGCGGAGCTGGGCGCGGACGTCCTCATCGACTACCGCGAGCAGGACTTCGTGGAGGAGCTGAAGGCCGCGACCGACGGGGCCGGGGCCGATGTGATCCTGGACATCATGGGCGCCAAGTACCTGGCGCGGAACCTGGATGCGCTGGCCATGAACGGCCGGCTGGCGGTCATCGGCTTCCAGGGCGGTGTGAAGGCGGAGCTGGACCTGCGCATGCTGCTGGCGAAGCGGGGCGCGATCACGGCGACCTCGCTGCGGGCCCGTCCGCTGGAGGAGAAGGCGGCCATCATCGCGGCCGTACGCGAGCACGTGTGGCCCCTGATCGGCTCGGGCCGGGTCCGGCCGGTGGTCCACGCCTCCTACCCCGTCACGGAGGCGGCGGAGGCCCACCGGGTCCTGGAGTCCAGCGCCCACGTGGGCAAGCTCCTCCTGACGTTCTGACCTTCCGGCGCCCCCGCGTCGCGGCCTCCCGGCGCGGCTCGGCGCAGGGCGCGCCGGACCGCGGCGGGCGCGCCGGACCGCGGCGGGCGCGGACCCAGGCGGTCGCACGAGCGGCCCGCCGGGCCGGTCGCCTGGGTCACGCGCCGACGCGGCCGCCCGCGGGGGCGGCCCGCCACACCGCCCTCCGCCCGGCCCCTTCCGGGGCCACCGTCCGCGCCCTCCCCCCTACAGGGACCGCAGCAGCACCGCCGGGTTCTCCACGCAGTCGGCCACGTACCGGAGGAACCCCCCTGCGGCTCCCCCGTCACACACCCGGTGGTCGAACGTCAGCGACAGCTGCACGACCTGGCGCACCGCCAGCTCGCCGCGGTACACCCAGGGCTTCGGGATGATCCGGCCCACCCCGAGCATCGCCGCCTCCGGGTGGTTGATGATCGGCGTGGAGCCGTCCACCCCGAACACCCCGTAGTTGTTCAGCGTGAACGTCCCGCCCGTCAGGTCCGACGGCGCCAGCTTCCCCGCCCGGGCCAGCTCCGTCAGCCGGGCGAACTCCGCCGACAGGGACTCCGGGCTGCGCGTGTGGGCGTCCCGGACGACCGGGACCATCAGCCCGCGCTCGGTCTGTGCGGCGAAGCCCAGGTGGACGGCCGGGAGGCGGACGATCTCGTTCGCCGCGAGGTCCACCGTGGAGTTGAGCTCCGGGTACCGGGCCAGCGCGGCCGTGCAGATCCGGGCCAGCAGCGCGAGCACCGAGATCTTCGGGCCGTCCACGGCGTTCATCGCGGCCCGCGCGGCCATCAGCTCGGTGGCGTCCGCGTCCACCCAGCAGGTGGCTTCGGGGATCTCGCGCCGGCTGCGCGAGAGCTTCTCCGCCACGGCGCCGCGCAGCCCCTTGAGCGGGATGCGCTCGCCCTGCGCGGCCACCGCCACGGGCGCGGCCACGGGCTCGGGGGCCCGGAGCGCGGCTTCCACGTCGGCCCGCAGGATCAGGCCCTCCGGCCCGGATCCGCGCAGCGCCCGCAGGTCGACCCCGTTGTCCCGGGCCAGCTTGCGCACCAGCGGCGAGATGACGGGCACCGGCCCGCCGGGAGCCACCGGAGCCACCGGAGCCACCGGCGCGGCAGGGACCGGTACCGGGGCCGCGACGGGCGCCGACACCGCCGCGGTGACGGGCCGCACCCGCCGACGGCGCGCCGGGCGCGAGTGGTCCGAGCCGTACCCGATCAGCGGCCGGGGCGCGTTGGCGGCGCCTTCGCCGTCCGCCTCGGCGGCCGGGGCCTGCACGGCCCCGGCGGGCGCCGTCTCCGCGCCCACCGCCACGGTGATCAGCGGGGCGCCGACCGGCAGCTCCTCGCCCTCCTCACCGAACCGGGCGGTGACCACGCCGCCGTACGGGCAGGGCACCTCCACCATCGCCTTGGCCGTCTCGACCTCGACGACCGGCTGGTCGATGGCGACGACGTCGCCCACCGCCACCAGCCACCGCACGATCTCGGCCTCGGTCAGCCCCTCGCCGAGGTCCGGCAGCTTGAATTCCATGACCTGCGGCATCAGTTCTCCCACTGCAGGCGGGCCACCGCGTCCAGGATCCGCTCCACACCGGGCAGGTGGTGCTTCTCCAGCATCGGCGGCGGGTACGGGATGTCGAAGCCCGTCACGCGCAGCACGGGCGCCTCCAGGTGGTGGAAGCAGCGCTCCATCACCCGGGCGGCGATCTCCGCTCCCGGGCCGCCGAAGCCGCCGGCCTCGTGGACCACGACCGCGCGGCCGGTCCGGCGGACCGCGGCGACGACCGTCTCCTCGTCGAAGGGGACGAGGGAGCGCAGGTCGACGACCTCCAGGTCCCAGCCCTCCTCGCGGGCCGCCTCGGCGGCCTCCAGGCAGACCGGCAGCGAGGGGCCGTACGTGATCAGGGTGGCGCTCGTACCGGCCCGGCGGACCAGGGCCTTGCCGATGCCCGGGACGGCCGCGGGGGCCTCCGGCGACCACTGCGACTTGGACCAGTAGAGCCGCTTGGGCTCCAGGAAGACCACCGGGTCGTCGCTCGCGATCGACTCGCGCAGCAGCCCGTACGCGTCCTCGACCGTCGCCGGGGTCACGACGGTCAGCCCGGGCGTGGCCGTGTAGTAGGCCTCGGAGGAGTCGCAGTGGTGCTCGACGCCGCCGATGCCGCCGCCGTACGGCACCCGGATGGTGATCGGCAGCGGCATCTTGCCCCGGGTGCGGTTGCGCATCTTCGCCACGTGCGAGATGAGCTGCTCGAACGCCGGGTAGGCGAACGCGTCGAACTGCATCTCCACGACCGGCCGCAGCCCGTACATGGCCATGCCGACCGCGGTGCCGAGGATGCCGGCCTCCGCGAGCGGGGTGTCCGTGACCCGGTCCTCGCCGAACTCCTTCGCGAGGCCGTCGGTGATCCGGAAGACCCCGCCGAGCGTGCCGACGTCCTCGCCCATCACGTGGACGGTCGGGTCCTCGGCCATCGCGTCGCGCATGGCCCGGGTGAGGGCCTGCGCCATGGTCGCCGGCTTCGCGGCAACGGTCGTCATCACTCGCCCTCCGCTTCCAGCTCGGCGCGCAGCATGGCGGCCTGCTCGCGCAGCCTGCCGGTCTGCTCCGCGTAGACGTGCGCGAAGAGGTCCATCGGGTCGGTCACGGGATCGGCGTTCATCCGCTCGCGCAGGTCCGCCGCCATCGCCTCGGCCGCGTCGCGCGCCTCCTGGACACCGGACTCGTCGAGCCAGCCGCGGCCGGTCAGCTCGCGCTCCAGCAGCCCGACCGGGTCGTGCGCCTTCCAGGCCTCGACCTCGGAGTCGGTCCGGTAGCGGGTCGCGTCGTCGGCGTTCGTGTGGGCCTCCATCCGGTAGGTGACGGCCTCGATCAGGGTGGGGCCGCCGCCCGAGCGCGCCCGCTTCACGGCCTCGGTGAGGACCTCGTGGAGGGCCGCGACGTCGTTGCCGTCGACGAGGCGGCCGGGCATCCCGTAGCCCACGGCCTTGTGGGCCAGGCTGGGGGCGGCCGTCTGCTTGGCGAGCGGGACGGAGATGGCGAAGCCGTTGTTCTGGACCAGGAAGACCACCGGGGCCTGCCAGACGGCCGCGAAGTTCAGCGCCTCGTGGAAGTCGCCCTCGCTGGTGCCGCCGTCGCCGACCATGGCGAGCGCGACGACCTCGTCCCCGCGCAGCCGGGCGGCGTGCGCGACGCCGACCGCGTGCGGCAGCTGGGTGGCGAGGGGGGTGCAGAGGGGGGCTATGCGGTGCTCGCGCGGGTCGTAGCCGGTGTGCCAGTCGCCGCGCAGGAGGGTGAGGGCCTCCACGGGGTCCAGTCCGCGCGCCACGGCCGCGAGGGTGTCGCGGTAGCTGGGGAAGAGCCAGTCCTGCTCCTCCAGGACCAGCGCGGCCGCGATCTCGGCGGCCTCCTGCCCGACGGTGGAGGGGTACACGGCGAGACGGCCCTGCCGGGTCAGCGCGGTGGCCTGGGCGTTGTAGCGGCGGCCCCGGACCAGCTCCGCGTAGTAGCGGCGCATCAGCGCGGGGTCGAGGTGTTCGGCGGCCGCGGTGCCCAGGACCCGGTAGGGCTCCGGGTCCGGAAGCAGCGGAGCGGCGTCCGGACGGGGCCTCCAGGCGGGCGGCGGGGTGACACGGTGGGACGCACCGGCACCGGGCAGCTCTTGGACCGTCATGGCGGCGTACACCTCCTCGTGGGAAGCGGGCAGAAGGAGTCCCCGGTTGTGGGGTGCCTCACCTACCGATTGTTCGGTCGTCGGCGCAATTTGGCTACAGGCGGCTCCAGGCTGTGGACAAACTGGCGACGGGGCCCTGGGATGGGTGCAGGACGTCCAGGAGAGGGAGGCAGTGGGCAATGCCGGATGAACAAATGGCCGGAACGGGCTCCGTACCGGCTTCGGCGGGAGGTGCCCCGGCGGCCCCCGCAGCCTCGGCCGCCCCGCCCGCGCCGCCGGTTCCCGCCCCGCCGGCGCCGCCCGTGCCGCCGCGCCCCCTCGACCCGATCGACCGGTCGATCATGCGGCTGCTCCAGGCGGACGGCCGCGCGTCGATACGGTCGGTGGCCGAGCAGGTGCACGTCTCGCGGGCGAACGCGTACGCGCGGATCAACCGGCTGATCGACGACGGGGTGATCCGCGGGTTCACGGCCCGGGTGAACCACGAACGTGCAGGTCAGGGGGCTTCCGCCTATATCACCCTGAAGATCGTCCAGAACTCGTGGCGGACCGTGCGGGAGAAGCTGCGCGAGCTGCCGGGGGCCGCGCACATCGCCCTCGTCAGCGGGGATTTCGACGTCCTCCTGCTGGTCCACACGGCGGACAACCGCACCCTGCGGGAGCTGGTGCTGACCCGCCTCCAGTCCATCCCGGAGGTGCTCTCCACCCGCACCCTGCTGGTGTTCGAGGAGACGGACCTGCTGGACCCGGGCCCGGGCGGCGGCCCGGCGCTCACGGAGGAGTGAGAAGGGGGAGGGGGCCGGATTCCGGCCCCCTGCCCCGTCCCCACTCCCGCTAGGACTTCGCGCGCAGGCCGTCCAGGGCCATGCCGACCACCGCGTCGGCGAGCTGGTCGGGGGTCGTGCCCGGGTGCGGGCGGTACCACTCGACCAGCGAGTTGACCATGCCGAAGAGGAGGCGGGTGGCCAGCCGGGTGTCCACGTCCGTGCGCAGGTCCCCCTCCGCGGCGGCGGCCTTGAGCAGCTCGGCGACCTGGTGGTCGAACTCGCGGCGGCGCTCCAGCGCCCAGCGCTCGGTGCGGGTGTTGCCGCGCACCCGCAGCAGCAGGGTGACGTAGGGGAGTTCCGCGACCAGGACCTCGACCGTGCGGCGGGTGACGTACTCGACGCGCGCGACCGCGCGGCCGCGCAGGGCGCCCGGCTCCCCGAGCACGGCGAAGAGCTCGTCCAGCGCCCGGCTGACGGCCCGGTGCAGCAGCTCCTCCTTGCCCGCCACGTGGTGGTAGATCGAGGACTTGGAGATGCCGGCGGCCTTGGAGAGGTGCTCCATGGACGTGCCGTCGTAACCGCGCTCGTTGAAGACCCGCACGGCCACCGACAGGAGCGTCTCGGGCGTGTAGGTGTCCCGCCTGGCCGTGGTCATCCGGTGCCCTCCTCCGCCTCGTCCGCGCCCTCGTCCCCGTCCGCTCCGCCGTCGTCCGCGTAGCCCAGCTTGAAGAGGGCGAGGGAGGGGGCGTAGCGGCCGCCGGGACAGCGCTCGTCCAGGTGGTGCAGGAGGTCGTACGCCCAGTCGCGGCCGACGCGGGCGTGCCATTCGGAGGGGCCCAGCGGGTAGTTGACGCCGAGCCGCATCGCGGTGTCGACGTCCTCGGCGGAGGCCACCCCGCGGGCCACGGCGTCGGCGGTGAGGTCGATCAGCATGGCCACGGTCCGGGCGACGATCATGCCGGGGACGTCGCCGATGACGGAGACCTGCTTGCCGAGCCGCTGGAAGAGGCCGACGGCCTCGGCGAGGGTGCGCTCGCTGGTGTCCGCGCTGACCGACAGGGCGATGCGGGTGGCGGCGCGGTAGTCCAGCGCGAGGTCGAAGTAGACGACGTCGGTGAACTCGACCGCGGTCTTGCCGTCGGCGAGCACCAGCTGGCCCTCGCCGGGCAGCTGGATGTAGGGGCCGCCGTGCGCGGTGGAGGTCACCGCGATCCCGGCCTCCTCGATCAGCTCCGCCAGGGCGGCGGCCGGTCCGAGGTCGCCGACGACGGTCACCTTCTCCGGCGCCTCCTCGGGCCCGGCGGTGCTCGGGACGGGCGGCTGCGCGCCCTCGCCGTAGGGGAACCAGCCGTGCCCGGACTTGCGGCCCAGGCGGCCCGACTGGACCAGCCTGCGCTGGGCGAGCGAGGGGGTGAACTTGGGACTGCGGAAGAAGGATTCCCAGACCGAGCGGGTGACGGCCTCGTTGACGTCCTGGCCGATCAGGTCGGTCAGCGCGAAGGGGCCCATCTTGAAGCCGCCGCTCTCGCGGAGCACGGCGTCGATGGTGGCGGGGTCGGCGCCCTGCTCCTCGTACACCGCGAAGGCTTCCGCGTAGAAGGGGCGGGCGATCCGGTTGACGATGAAGCCGGGGGTGTCGGCGCAGCGGACCGGCGTCTTCCCCCAGCCCAGGACGGTGCGGTACGCGCGCTCGGCGGCGGCCGGGTCGGTCGCGAAGCCGCTGACCACCTCGACGAGGGGGAGCAGCGGGGCCGGGTTGAAGAAGTGCAGGCCGAGGAAGCGGCCGGGGTGAGCGAGGCCGGCGGCGAGCTCGGTGACGGAGAGGGAGGAGGTGTTGGTCGCCAGCAGGGTGTCCCGCGAAACCACCTCTTCGAGTGCCGCGAAGAGGGCGTGCTTGACGGTGACGTCCTCGACGACCGCCTCGATGACGAGGGCGGCTCCGGCGAGGTCGGCGAGGCCGGCGGCGGCTTCGATCCGGGCGGCCGCGTCCTCGGCCTCGGCGCGGTCGAGGCGGCCCTTGGCGGCCATCCGCTCGACGCGGTCGCGGACGAGGCCGGCGCCGGTGGCCGCGAGGGCGGGGTCGATGTCGTGGATCAGCACGCGGTGACCTGCGAGGAGGGCCACCTGGGCGATGCCCTGCCCCATGGTTCCGGCGCCGACGACCGCCACAGTGCGGGACCGCTCGATTGCTGTCATGTCCTGATCCTCCCGCACCGGGTTGTCCACAGGTCCTGCCGGGCCCTCTTGTCCCGACCGATCGTTCGGTTACTCTAACTCCAGTCTGCTCTTCTTCACCCGCCCCTGCCTGATCCCGCGCTGAGAACCAGCCCGATCCTGCCCGGCTCAACGAGGAGTTGGTCCCTGATGGCCGCCGCGCTCACCCCCTCCCAGCTCACCGAGAAGCACCGGACCACCCTGGACCAGGCGCTGGCCGCGATCCGCAGCCGCGCCTACTGGTCCCCGCACCCCGAGCACCCCAAGGCCTACGGGGAGACCGCCCCGGCCGACGGGCTCGCCGCCTTCGAGGCCCTGCGCGGCACCCGCTTCGACCTCGGCCAGCCCGGCACCGACGGCTGGACCGGTGGCGAGGTCTCCCCGTACGGTCCGGAGCTGGGCGTGGAGTACCCGCACGCCGACGCGGACGTGCTGCTGCCCGCGATGAAGGCCGGCATCCCCGCCTGGCGCGACGCCGGCCCCGAAACCCGCGCCCTGGTCTCCATCGAGATCCTCGCCCGCATCTCCGCCCGCACGCACGAGTTCGCGCACGCGGTGATGCACACCAGCGGCCAGGCCTTCATGATGGCGTTCCAGGCGGGCGGCCCCCACGCGCAGGACCGCGGCCTGGAGGCCGTCGCCTACGCGTACGAGGAGCAGACCCGGGTCCCCGGACAGGCCGACTGGTCGAAGCCGCAGGGCAAGCGGGACCCGCTGGAGCTCGGCAAGACCTTCACGGCGGTGCCGCGCGGCATCGCCCTGATGATCGGCTGCAACACCTTCCCCACGTGGAACGGCTACCCCGGCCTGTTCGCCTCCCTCGCCACCGGCAACGCCGTCCTGGTCAAGCCGCACCCGCGCGCCGTCCTCCCGCTGGCGCTGACCGTCAAGGTGGCCCGCGAGGTCCTCGCCGAGGCCGGCTTCGACCCGAACCTGGTGGCGCTGGCGGTCGAGCGGCCGGGTGAGGGCATCGCCAAGACCCTCGCGGTCCGGCCCGAGATCAAGCTGATCGACTACACGGGCTCGACGGAGTTCGGCGACTGGCTGGAGACCAACGCCCGCCAGGCACAGGTCTACACGGAGAAGGCCGGCGTCAACACGGTCGTCGTCGACTCGACCTCCGACTACAAGGGCATGCTGTCCAACCTGGCCTTCTCGCTCTCCCTCTACAGCGGCCAGATGTGCACCACCCCGCAGAACCTGCTGATCCCCCGCGACGGCATCGAGACGGACGCCGGCCACAAGACGTACGACGAGGTCGTCGCCGACCTCGCCGCCTCCGTCGGCGGCCTGCTGGGCGACGACGCCCGGGCCAACGCGCTGCTCGGCGCGCTGGTCAACCCGGACGTCAAGGCGCGCCTGGAGGCGGCGGCCGGACTGGGCGAGGTCGCCCTCGCCTCGCGCGAGGTGGCCAACCCCGAGTTCCCCGACGCGGTCGTGCGCACCCCGGTGATCGTGAAGCTGGACGCCGGCAAGCCGGACCCGGAGGCCGCCTACCTGTCGGAGTGCTTCGGCCCGGTCTCCTTCGCGGTGGCCGTGGACTCCACGGCCGACGCCCTGGAGCTGCTGCGCCGCACGGTGCGGGAGAAGGGCGCGATGACGGTGGGCGCGTACACCACCTCGGCGGACACCGAGCGGGCGATCGAGGAGGTCTGCCTGGAGGAGTCGGCGCAGCTGTCGCTGAACCTGACGGGCGGGGTCTACGTGAACCAGACCGCGGCCTTCTCCGACTTCCACGGCTCGGGCGGCAACCCGGCGGCGAACGCCGCCCTGTGCGACGGCGCGTTCGTCTCGAACCGCTTCCGCGTGGTGGAGGTCCGCCGCCAGGCGTAGCCCCCAGGGGGAGCCCGGGCCTCAGGGCCTGGGCCCGCCCCAGTGGAAGAGGGTCATGGCCACGCTGGTGGCCAGGTTGTAGCTGGAGACCTGCGGGCGCATCGGCAGCGACACCAGGTGGTCGGCGCGGGCGCGGAGCTCGGGCGAGATCCCGTGCCGCTCGGAGCCGAAGGCGAGCAGGGCGTCGTCCGGGAGGGTGAGGGCACGGATGTCCTCGCCCTCCGGGTCCAGCGCGTACACGGGCCCGGGCGGGAGCTCCTCCAGCTCCAGCCGGTCCACGGTGGTCGCGTAGTGCAGCCCGGCCCCGGCGCGGACCACGTTGGGGTGCCAGGGGTCCAGATCGCCCCGGGTCACCACGCCGGTGGCGCCGAAGCCCGCCGCGAGGCGGACGACGGCGCCGACGTTGCCGAGGTTGCGGGGGTTGTCGAGCAGGACGATCGGGGCGGGGCGGGGCGTCCGCGCGAGGGCGGCCCGCCCGGCGTCCCGGCCGGGGCGTACGGCGAGGGCCGCGACGCCGGTGGGGTGCACGCGGGGGAGCAGCTCCTTCAGCGACCCGGGGCGGACGAGCCGCGCCACCGCCTCCTCCACGTCGGGCGCGAGCCCGGCGGCGAGGGCCCGTACGCCCTCGGGCTCCTCGGCCACGACGAGCAGCACCTCGGCCCCGAACCGCAGGGCGTGCTTCAGCGCATGGAACCCGTCCAGCAACACGACGTCGTCCCGCCCGGCGCACTCCGCCCACTCCCGCATCACATCACTCATGATCCGACCCTACGGCGCCCCACCGGCCTGCCCGGCGCCTATCCGGCCTCGCCGGCGTTCGAGGCGCTGGGGGTCCGGGGCGCAGCCCCGGGATACGGGGAAAGGGCGGGGCGGGGAGAGGCTCCGCGCAGCGGCGCCCGTACCCGCAGGGCACCGGCCCGCGCCCCCACCCACACCAGCAGTCCCGTCGGCAGGAACACCGCATCGGCGGCGATCATCGCCAGTGAGAAGAACGGCAGCCCCAGCAGCACCGCGATCCCGGCGTGCTCCAGCATCATCACCGCCAGCAGGACGTTCTTGACCCGCCGGTTGAACAGCGTGAACGGGAAGGCGACCTGCACCGCCACCGTCCCGTAGGTCAGCAGCATCACCAGCACCCCGCTCCCGGCCAGCGTCCCCGACAGCCCCGGCCACGGGGTGAAGTAGTCCAGCCGCAACGGGTAGTACAGCGCGGTCCCGTCCTGCCACCGCGAGCCCTGGATCTTGTACCAGCCCGCCGTCGCGTAGATCAGGCAGACCTCGGCCATGATCACGAGCATGCCCGCGTTGTGGAGCAGGTTGGCGAGCACGTCCAGCGCGGCCCGCCGCTCCCCCTCCGGCTCGTACCGCTCGAGCAGCCACCACAGCGCCGCCCCCGCCCACAGCGCCGCGAAGGCGGCCGTCCACCCGTCGCTCAGCCGCCCGCTCACCGCCCCGTACGCGAAGACCACGCCCAGCGCGCCCCACAGCACCGGCCCCGCCGCCCCCGCCGAGGCGCTGCCGCGCAGCCGCGCGCGCCGGGCGTCCAGCGACCACACCCGCGCGCAGCGGGTCAGCACCAGGTAGACCGCCATCAGGTGGATGACGTTGTCCCCGCCGTCCCCCATGAACACGCTGCGGTTCTGGAGTGACAGCACCCCGGCCATGAACAGCACCGAGGTCGCCCGCGTCCGCCAGCCCAGCGCCAGCAGGGCGCTCGCGGCCACGGCGAGGCCGTAGACGAGCTCGAACCACCAGCCGGACGCCGACCACAGCAGCACCGTGAAGGCGTGGTTGCCGGTGACCAGCCGCTCGGCGAGCTGCCAGCTCCACGGCCCGTCCGGGCCGTACAGCTCGTGCCGGTTCGGGAACTCGCGCAGCAGGAAGAACAGCCAGGTCACGGCGAAGCCGATGCGGACGACGGCGCTCTGGTAGGGGCCGAGCGCCTGCCCGCTGACCGCTCCGAGCGCCCGTCTCAGACGGTCCACCACGGCAGCTCCCGGTAGTACGTCTGGGTGTCGGTCTTCTCGTCGCTCCAGGCCGGCGCGGCCACGGACCGGGTCGCCGAGCGCAGCTGGACCCGTACGATCCGGTCGCCCTCGGGCAGTCCCGCCCCCAGCCGGGCGCCCGCGATCCGCTTGAGGTAGGCCTCGGAGAGCTCCCCGCGCTCGGCGTCGGTGGCCTTGTCGTTCTCGTCGTGGGAGCCGGTGAAGAAGTCCCAGGCCCGGCGGAGCTCGTTCTGCCGGGTGTGGCTGGGCAGCGGGCTGTGCCGGATGGCCGCCGCGTCCTCGGCGGACAGGTCGCGCCAGTCGGTGGTGACGAGGATCCCGGCCCCGTCGCGGACCTGGGCGCGGGCCTCCACGGCGATGTTCTGCTGGAGGGGGTTGGGGGCGAAGAGCTTCCAGTTCTGTTCGAACTCGGGGTAGACCCAGCCGTCGACCAGGCCCGCGTGCCGCTTGCTCAGCGTGTTGGACGGGGCGACGTGCAGGAAGACCAGCCCCAGGTGCAGGCAGGCGCCGACGGCCAGCACCGCCAGGGCCAGGGCCGCCAGGACCCGGTACGGGAGGGACAGGCCGGCGATCCCGGGCGCCCGGGACGGTGCGGTGGCGGGCTCGTCCTCGCGCTCGCGCTCGTTCGAATCCATCCCGCCCCGATCATCCGGCGTCCACAGGGTTGCCCACAGAGGTTGACACCCTACGGGCCGCCGTCTCACCATTGAAGAGCATGAACCGAACGATCGGTCGGTCGGGCGGACGGGCGGGCTCGGACGCAGATTCGGACAGGGAGCCGTGATGGTCGCAGTGACTCCGGAGACGGGGACGTCGGGCGGGGTGGACGGAGGATCCGCCGACCTCGGCGCGCAGCTGAGGGCGGACTTCGACGCCGCCGTCGCGGCGGAGGAGCGCGTGGAGCCGCGCGACTGGATGCCCGAGGAGTACCGCGCCTCGCTGGTCCGCCAGATGGCACAGCACGCCCACTCCGAGATCATCGGCATGCAGCCCGAGGCCAACTGGATCACCCGCGCGCCCTCCCTGCGCCGCAAGGCGATCCTGATGGCCAAGGTGCAGGACGAGGCGGGGCACGGCCTCTACCTCTACAGCGCCGCCGAGACCCTCGGCACCAGCCGCGACGAGCTCCTCGACAAGCTCCACTCCGGCAAGCAGAAGTACTCCTCGATCTTCAACTACCCCACCCTGACCTGGGCGGACGTCGGCGCCATCGGCTGGCTCGTGGACGGCGCGGCGATCACCAACCAGGTCCCGATCTGCCGCTGCTCCTACGGCCCCTACGCCCGCGCGATGGTCCGGATCTGCAAGGAGGAGTCCTTCCACCAGCGCCAGGGGTACGAGCTGCTCCTCGCCCTCTCCCAGGGCACCGAGGCCCAGCACGCGATGGCCCAGGACGCCGTGAACCGCTGGTGGTGGCCCTCCCTGATGATGTTCGGGCCGCCGGACGACGAGTCGGTCCACAGCGCCCAGGCGATGGCCTGGCGGATCAAGCGGCACTCCAACGACGAGCTGCGCCAGCGCTTCGTCGACATCGCCGTTCCCCAGGCCGAGTCGCTCGGCCTGACCCTGCCCGACCCGGACATCCGGTGGAACGAGGAGCGCGGGCACCACGACTTCGGCGCCATCGACTGGGCGGAGTTCTGGGACGTGCTCAAGGGCAACGGCCCCTGCAACGAACAGCGCATCAACCAGCGGCGCAAGGCCCACGAGGAAGGCGCCTGGGTCCGCGAAGCGGCCACGGCGTACGCGCGCAAGCACACCGGCACCGGACGAGAGGTACAGGCATGACGCAGAACTGGCCCCTGTGGGAGGTGTTCGTGCGCTCGCGCCGCGGCCTCTCGCACACGCACGCGGGCAGCCTGCACGCCCCCGACGCCGAGATGGCCCTGCGCAACGCGCGCGACCTCTACACCCGGCGCAACGAAGGCGTCTCCATCTGGGTCGTGCCCTCGGCCGAGATCACCGCCTCCTCGCCGGACGAGCGGGACCCGTTCTTCGCCCCGTCCGCCGACAAGCCCTACCGGCACCCCACCTTCTACGAGATCCCCGAGGGGGTGCGCCACCTGTGAGCGCCGAAACCGCCACCCCGGCCGCGGCCACGGCCGCCGTCCTCGCCCTCGCCGACGACGCGCTGATCCTCTCCCACCGCCTCGGCGAATGGGCCGGCCACGCCCCGGTCCTGGAGGAGGAGGTCGCCCTCGCGAACATCGCGCTCGACCTCCTCGGCCAGGCTCGCGTCCTGCTGTCCATGGCGGGCGACGAGGACGAGCTGGCCTTCCTGCGCGAGGAGCGGGCCTTCCGCAACGTGCAGCTGGTGGAGCAGCCCAACGGGGACTTCGCCCACACCATCGCCCGCCAGCTGTACTTCTCCCTGTACCAGCACGAGCTGTACGCGGAGCTGGCCTCCGGGGACGGCCCGTTCGCCCCGTTGGCGGCCAAGGCCGTCAAGGAGACCGCCTACCACCGCGACCACGCAGAGCAGTGGACGCTGCGGCTCGGCGACGGCACGGAGGAGAGCCGGCGGCGGATGCGCACGGCGCTGGACGCGCTCTGGAAGTACACCGGCGAGATGTTCCGGCCGGTCGAGGGCCTCGACGTGGACGCGGCCGCCCTGGAGGCCCGCTGGCTGGCCGCCCTGGGCGACGTACTGGAGCGGGCCGGCCTCGCCCTGCCCGAGGGGCCCCGTACGGGCGCCTGGGCCGCCGGAGCGGGCCGTGAGGGCCTGCACACCGAGCCGTTCGGCCGGCTCCTCGCCGAGATGCAGCACCTGCACCGCAGCCACCCGGGAGCGTCGTGGTGACCGCCCCGGCCGGGGCGACCCGCCTGGAGACGGAGCTGGCCGAGCTGGCCGGCACCGTCCCCGACCCGGAGCTGCCCGTCCTGACCCTGGCCGAGCTGGGCGTCCTGCGCGGCGTGCGGATGCATGACGACGGGCACGCCGAGGTGCTCCTGACCCCCACCTACACCGGCTGCCCGGCCATCGAGGCCATGTCCGCCGACATCGAGCGGGTCCTCACCGGGCACGGCATACCGGACGTGCGGGTCACCACGGTGCTGTCCCCCGCCTGGTCCACCGACGACATCAGCGCCGAAGGCCGCCGCAAGCTCGCCGAGTTCGGCATCGCCCCGCCGCGCCCGCACTCCGCCGGCGGTCCGGTCCCGCTCACCCTCTCGGTGCGCTGCCCCCACTGCGGCTCGACCGACACCGAGCTGCTCAGCCGGTTCTCCTCCACCGCCTGCAAGGCGCTGCGCCGGTGCGTCGCCTGCCGCGAACCGTTCGACCACTTCAAGGAGCTGTAGATGGCCGCACCCCGCCACGGCGCGTTCCACCCCCTGACGGTGGCGGCGGTCGACCGGCTCACCGACGACTCGGTGGCGCTGACCCTGTCGGTGCCCGAGGAACTGCGCGCCGAGTACCGGCACGCCCCCGGCCAGCACCTGACGCTGCGCCGGACCCCCGCCGAGGGCCCCGAGGTCCGCCGGACCTACTCGATCTGCTCCCCCGCCCCGGCCGCCGGCGGCCCGGGCCCGGCCGAGCTGCGCGTGGGGGTGCGCCTGGTGGAGGGCGGCGAGTTCTCCACCTTCGCCCACAAGGAGATCGGCGCCGGTGACGTCCTGGACGTGATGGTCCCGGCCGGGCGGTTCACGCTGGACCCGGCGGCCGCCCCGGCCGGCGCGCACTACGCGGCGATCGTCGGCGGCAGCGGCATCACCCCGGTCCTGTCGATCGCGTCGACGCTGCTCGCGGCCCGCCCCGACGCCCGGTTCTGCCTGGTGCGCAGCGACCGTACGGCGGCCTCCACGATGTTCCTGGAGGAGGTGGCGGACCTCAAGGACCGCTACCCCGACCGCTTCCAGCTGGTGACGGTCCTCTCGCGCGAGGAGCAGGAGGCCGGGCTGCCCTCCGGGCGGCTCGACGAGGCCCGCCTCACGGCCCTGCTGCCCGCGCTGCTGCCGGTCGACGAGGTCACCGGCTGGTTCCTGTGCGGCCCGTACGGGCTGGTGACGGGTGCGGAGCGGGCGCTGGGCGCGCTGGGCGTCGTCCGGACCCGGGTGCACGAGGAGATCTTCCACGTCGAGGAGACCGCCCCGCAGGACCCCGTACGGCCCTCCGCGCCGGTCGCGGCCCACGGGCGGGTCACGGCCCGGCTCGACGGCCGCTCGGGCACCTGGCCGGTGCGGGACGGGGAGTCGCTGCTCGACGCCGTGCTCCGCAACCGCGCGGACGCCCCGTACGCCTGCAAGGGCGGGGTGTGCGGTACCTGCCGGGCGTTCGTGGTGTCGGGCGAGGTGCGGATGGACCGCAACTTCGCGCTGGAGGAGGAGGAGACGGAGGCCGGGTTCGTGCTGGCCTGCCAGTCCCACCCGGTGACGGAGGAAGTGGAGATCGACTTCGACCGCTGAGCCTCCCGGCGGGCTGTGTTTTTGCCGCCGCCTGCTCTATCTTGACGGCCCGTCAGATCCATGACCCGGATCGGAACCGGTGCACG
This sequence comes from Streptomyces sp. NPDC000075, assembly GCF_040301925.1. Classification (NCBI taxonomy): domain Bacteria; kingdom Bacillati; phylum Actinomycetota; class Actinomycetes; order Kitasatosporales; family Streptomycetaceae; genus Streptomyces; species Streptomyces sp. NPDC000075. Next base: position 246,553 of record NZ_JBEPFL010000003.1, on the reverse strand, counting down.
CGGGAGGACAGGCAGTGGACTTCACCTTCACCGAGGAACAGCAGGCGGCCGTAGAGGCGGCGAAGGCCGTCTTCGCCGGCGTCGCTCCCGACGGCGTGCCCAGCCCCGCGCTCACCCCGGGAGCCGTCGCGGAGGACTTCGACCGGCCCCTGTGGGCCACCCTCGCCGGCTCCGACCTGCTGGGCCTCGGCCTCGCCGAGGAGTACGGCGGGGCGGGCCTGGACACCATCGCGCTCTGCCTGGTGCTGCGCGAGGCGGCCCGGGTACTGGCCCGGGTGCCGCTCCTGGAGCACTGCGCCACCGCCATGGCCGTCCAGGCCCACGGCGGGCCCGGACTGGCCTCCGCCCTGCTGCCCGGCGCCGCGCGCGGCACGCTCGTCCTCACCGTCGCCGCACACGGCCGCACCGGACACGACCCGGCCGAACTCGCCGTCACCGCACGCCGCGAGGGCTCCGACTGGATCCTGGACGGGGTGCAGACGGCCGTCCCCTGGGCGCACACCTGCGACTGGATCGCCGTACCCGCGCACGCGGGCGACGGCGAGGCCGTCCTCGCACTGCTCCCGAGGACCACCGGGGGCCTCACCCTCGCCGCCCAGTACTCCACCAGCGGGGAGAAGCTCGCGGAACTCACCCTGGACGGGGTCCGGGCCCCCGCCGCCCACGTGATCGACGCCCCCGGGGCCTGGGAGCGGCTGCACCAGGTCCTGGCCACCGGGACCTGCGCCCTCGCGCTCGGCCTCGGCGAGCGCGTCCTCGCCATGACCAGCGGCTACACGAGCAAGCGCGAGCAGTTCGGCTTCCCCGTGGCCACCTTCCAGGCCGTCGCGGTCCAGGCCGCCGACCGCTACATCGACCTGCGCGCCATGGAGGTCACCCTCTGGCAGGCGGCCTGGCGGCTCGACGCCGCGACCGGGGCCGCGGGCGGCCCGCTGCCGGCCTCCGGGGACGTGGCCGTGGCCAAGATCTGGGCCTCCGAGGGCGTACGGCGGGTCGTGCAGACCGCGCAGCACCTGCACGGCGGCTTCGGCGCCGACACGGACTACCCGCTCCACCGCTACCACGCCTGGGCCAAGCAGCTGGAGCTCCAGCTCGGCCCGGCCGCCGCGCACGAGGAGGCCCTGGGCGACCTGCTGGCCGCCCACCCCCTCGGCTGACCCGGAACCGCACGCCCGGGCCGTCCGCCCGGGACGTCCGCCCGGGCTCTCCGCCCGGACTAGAGGACGAAGGCCGGGTTCCCGTTGTCCGCCACCATCGGGCGCCCGGCACCGTCCCAGGCCTGCATCCCGCCCGTCACGTTGACGGCGTCGATGCCCTGGCCCATCAGGTACTGGGTGACCTGGGCGCTGCGTCCGCCCACGCGGCACATCACGTACGCCGTGCGGCCGTCCGCGACCGCCTCCGTCACCTCGCCGAAGCGCGCGACGAAATCGCTCATCGGGACGTGCAGCGCGCCCTCGACGTGACCGGCCGCCCATTCGTCGTCCTCACGGACGTCCAGGACGAGACCGTCGGCGGGCACCGCGGCGGCCTCCACCGAGGGGAGCGGTCCGAAGTTCATGACTGTCGCCTTCTCTCTTCACGGATCTGCCCTGCCAACCTATCCGACCCCGACGGCGCGGCTCACGGAGTCGCGAGGGCCTCCAGTTCCGCCTCGCGCTCGGAGACCTGGGCCAGCAGCTGCTCGACGATCTCCTCCAGCAGCCGGTCCGGGTCGTCGGGGGCCATCCGCAGCATCGCGCCGATCGCGCTGTCCTCCAGCTCCTTGGCCACCATCGACAGCAGCTCCTTGCGCTGGGACAGCCACTCCAGCCGGGCGTACAGCTCCTCGCTCTCGCTCGGCGCCGCGGCCTCCCGCACCGGGCCGGCGTCCCACTCCTCGGCCAGCTCGCGCAGCAGCTGCTCCTCACCGCGGCCGTAGGCGGCGTTCACACGCGCGATGAAGGCGTCGCGCCGCTCCCGCTCGGCCTCGTCCTGGGCGAGGTCCGGGTGCGCCCGGCGGACCAGCTCGCGGTAGAGCCGGCGGACCTCCTCCGTGGGCCGCACCCGCTGCGGCGGGCGTACGGGCCGGTCGGTGAGCATGGCGGCCGCGTCGTCGGAGATCCCGTCCGAGTCCAGCCAGTCGTGGAACAGCTCGTCCACCCCGGGCATCGGCATGACCAGCGAACGGGCCTCCCGGGCCCGCCGCAGGTCCTCGGGGTCCCCGCTGCGGGCGGCCTTCGCCTCCGCGATCAGCGCGTCCAGCTCGTCGAGCCGCGCGTACATCGGGCCGAGCTTCTGGTGGTGGAGCCGGGAGAAGTTCTCCACCTCCACCCGGAAGGTCTCCACCGCGATCTCGAACTCGATCAGTGCCTGCTCGGCGGCCCGCACGGCCCGCTCCAGGCGTGCCTCGGGCCGCTCGTCACCGGACGCGGTGGGCTCTTGTGCCGTCTGTTCGCTCTGCTCGCTCACCCGGCCAGCCTACGGCCCGTGTTTCACGTGAAACATCTCCCGGCCCCGGCGGACGGTCCGGTCAGACCCCGAACTCGGCCGCGATCCGGCCGGAGCGCACCGCCGCCACCAGGTCGGCGTGGTCGGCCTCGCTGCGGTCGGCGTAGGCCACGGCGAAGGCGGCCACCGCCTCGTCCAGCTCCTCGTTCTTGCCGCAGTACCCGGCCAGCAGCCGCGGGTCGGCGCTGTGCGCGTGCGCCCGGGCCAGCAGGGCGCCGGTCATCCGGCCGTAGTCGTCGATCTGGTCGGGGGTCAGCGCCGCCGGGTCCACGCTGCCCTTGCGGTTGCGGAACTGGCGGACCTGGTACGGACGCCCCTCGACGGTGGTCCAGCCCAGCAGGATGTCGGAGACCACCTGCATCCGCTTCTGCCCGGCCACCACGCGGCGGCCCTCGTGCTCCTCCTCCGGGGAGTGGAAGCCCAGCGCGGGCAGGTGCGGCAGCAGCACCGAGGGCCGGGCCTCCTTGACCTGGAGCACCAGCGGCTCGCCCCGGTGGTCCAGCAGCAGCACCACGTACGAGCGGGTGCCGACGCTGCCGGTGCCGACGACGCGGAAGGCCACGTCGTGGATCGAGTAGCGGGCCAGCAGCGGCAGCCGGTCACCCGAGAGGGTCTGGAGGTAGGGGCCCAGCGAGGCGGCCACGGCGGCGGCCTCCCCGTCGCCGACCCGGCGCAGCACGGGCAGCGCGTCCACGAAGCGGCGGCCGCCGTCCTCGGACGCCTCGGTCGACTTGGCGGCGAACCGGGCGGAGGTGTTGTTGCGGGCCTTCTGCGAGACCCGCTCCAGCGTGCCCAGCAGATCGCGGGCGTCGGTGTGGGAGACGAGCTCCTCGTCGGCGATGGCGTTCCACGCGTCGAGCGCGGGGAGCTTGGCCAGCAGCCGCATGGTGCGCCGGTAGGCGCCCACGGCGTCCCGCGCCGCCGCCCGGCAGGTGTCCTCGTCGGCGCCCGCCACCCGTCCGGCCAGCACCAGCGAGGTGGCGAGGCGCTTGACGTCCCACTCCCACGGGCCGAAGACGGTCTCGTCGAAGTCGTTGAGGTCGATCACCAGCCGGCCGCGCGCGTCACCGTAGAGGCCGAAGTTGGCCGCGTGCGCGTCGCCGCAGATCTGCGCGCCCACCCCGGTCACCGGCCCGCCGGACAGGTCGTGCGCCATCAGGCCGGCCGCTCCGCGCAGGAAGGCGAAGGGGTTGGCGGCCATCCGGCCGACGCGTATCGGGGTCAGCTCGGCGACCCGCCCGACGTTGGACTCCTCCACGGCGCGCACGGCGTCCGGACGGTCGGCGGGCATCTCGAAGGCGGCGTGGGCCGAGCGCGGCACGCGCAGCCGCAGGGCCTTGCCGGCCTCCCTGGGGGAGCCGGTCACGGCCCTCGGGGCGAAGCCCGGGACGCGCGGGATCCGTCCCCCGGCCCGTGCCGCGCCGGCGGAGTGCGCCGCGTCCGTCGCGTACTGTCCCGAAGCCGTCACCATCTGCGCTGCCCCCGCACCTCGTCGCGTCCCACCGGCGGCTTCTCCGCCGGTCAGGTGGGCCCGACCGTACCCCAAGTCCCGTACACGGCACCGCCACAGGGCCGCCACAGCCCTGCTACAAACCCGCGTCCCGGGCCAGCAGCGCCGCCTGGACGCGGTTCTCGCACTCCAGCTTCGCGAGGATCCGGCTCACGTACGTCTTCACCGTCGCCTCGCTCATGTGGAGCCTGCGGCCGGCGTCCGCGTTGGACAGGCCCTCCCCGAGGAGGGCCAGCACGCCGCGCTCCCGCTCGCTCAGCCCCTCCACCCGGCGCCGTGCCTCCTCGCCCCGGCCGGCGGCCTGCCCGGTGGCCAGCTGGTCCACCACGTGCCGGGTCGCGGCGGGGGAGAGGTAGGCGTCGCCGACGGCGGCCGCCCGGACCGCGCCGATCAGCTCCCCGGGCGCCGAGTCCTTCAGCAGGAACCCGGCCCCGCCCCGGCTCAGGGCCCGCAGCACGTTCTCCCGCTCCCCGAACGTGGTCAGGATCAGCACCCGCGCGCCCGGCACCGCCCGCCCCAGCTCGCCCAGGGCGGTCAGCCCGTCCATCACCGGCATCTGGATGTCCAGCAGCACCACGTCCGGGGCATGGGAACGGGCCAGTTCGACGGCCTCCCGGCCATCGGCCCCCTCCGCGACGACCACGATGTCCGGCGCCGAGGTCAGGATCATCCTGATCCCGGCCCGGATCAGCGGCTCGTCGTCAGCGATCACCACTCGGATCACCTTGGCTGTCACCCGCGCTCCTACTGCTTGACCTCGTACACCTGTTTGTCGACGAGCTTGCCGTCCCGGAAGCAGAACCGGAAAACCGTGTCGCTCGTCATCTCGCTGTCCTCCGCCGACAGCAGGGCGAAGCAGTCCGCCCCGGCCGGCCTCGGCGGTCCCTTGTGCTCCAGGCCCGACGTCAGGACGCTGTCGCCGTCCGGCAGCCGGTTGCGGACGTCCTGTTCGGACTCGCCCACGTGCACCCCGTCGTAGACGCTCCTGCCGATCATCGCGTTGTTCGCGGAGCCCACCAGCAGGGCCACCCCGGCGCCCAGCACGATGACCAGCAGCACCAGGGCCGCGACTGCGATCCCGCAGCCCATCGCGACGCCCCCGGCCCGGCTGCGGACGGGCACCGACAGCTCGCGGTCCAGGGCCGCCCAGTCCATCGGCGGTGCCGCCCTGGTCCCGCCCCTCAGCGCCAGCATCCGCGCCTGCGACCGCTGCCCGAAGTCGTCGGCGACGCCCCCGGCGACCTCCTCCGCCGCCCCGGCCGGCTCCGTCCCGTACGGCAGGACGCCGGCCACCCGGAACCCGCCGTCCTCGGTGGCCCCCGCGTGCACCATGCCGCCGACCAGCCGGGCCCGCTCCCGCAGCCCCGTCAGGCCCTGCCCGCCGGAGACCACCTCGCCGGAACCCCGGCCGGCCGCCGGGCCGTTGGCGATCTCCACCACCAGCGAGTCGTCCTCGTAGCGGAGTTCCACGGCGATCGCCGACCCCGGCGCGTGCTTGTAGGCGTTGGTCAGCGCCTCCTGCACGATCCGGTACGCCGCGTGGTCGCAGGCCGCGACCAGCGGCCGGGGCCGCCCCGCCGTGCCCAGCCGGACGTCGGTCCCCGCCGCCCGCGCCGCCTCCACGATGCCCGCGATCCCGGCCACCCCCCGTGCGGCCGGCTGCGCCTCGTCGACGGGCGCCGGGGCCTCCACCCCGTCCCGCAGGATCCCGACGACCTCGCGCAGTTCGTGCATCGCAGCCACCGACGCCTGCCGCAGCACCCCGACCGCCTCGCGCTGCCGGCCGGTGAGCGCGGGGTCCACCTCCAGCGCCCCGGTGTGCACCGAGATCAGCGCCAGCTGGTGGCCGAGGCTGTCGTGCATGTCCTGGGCGATCCGCTGCCGTTCCCGCAGCCGCGCCTGCCCGGCGACCATCGTCCGCTCCCGCACCAGCTGGTCGTTGCGCTCCTGGAGGGCGCTCAGCAGGGTCCGGCGCTGGTGCCAGTAGCGGCTGGCCAGACCGGGCATGACGGTCGCGGCCAGGAACAGCAGGGTGGTGAACACGACCGTCAGCACGGGCCGCATCTGCGACCACTGGTCGACCAGGGTGAGCGCGACCGAGGCCAGGAAGGCCAGCACGAACGCGCACAGCGCCCGGCCCACGCCGACGATCCGGCGGCCCCCGGACCAGCCCAGCACGATGGTCACGAGGAACACGGCGGGGAGGAAGGCGCTCGCGGCCGCCCCCAGCACCAGCGTGGCCGCCGGCAGCCGCCTGCGCAGCAGCACCAGCGCGAACACGGACACGGCGCCCAGGACCATCTTGACGTCCGAGCTCTTGCTGAGTTCGTCGACGCCCAGGCCCAGCAGGGCCAGCACCCCGGCGATGGTCAGGTCCCCCGCCAGCATCCGCCGGGACCAGGGCTCCGGCCCCTTCAGCCAGTCCCGGCCCGCACGCATCATCGCCTCGGCATCCACGCGACCGACCCTAGACAGCACCGCCGCCCGGCGCCCGCCCTCTTTCGTCTCGTCCCGCGCGACGAAAGTCGGACGGACGGTTCCGGGGAGCACCGGAAGGTGCCGACAACAGCGAGAAGCCCCGATCCGGAGTCCGGATCGGGGCTTCCCCGATGTGGGCGAGGGGGGATTTGAACCCCCACGTCCCGAAGGACACTGGCACCTGAAGCCAGCGCGTCTGCCGTTCCGCCACTCGCCCGAGTAGCTCTCCAGTGGATCTTGCCTTTCGGCCCGTTCCCCTGGCGACGTCGAAACAGTAGCACGTCAGACGGGGTGGATTGAAATCGCTTTCCCGTCACCCCCGGTGGACCTCCCGACGGCCCCTCCCGCACTCCCCTCCGGGTGCGGGACACTGTCCCTGGAGCGCCCCTACGATCCCTTGTGAGGACCAACACTCCTGTGGACAGGAGCGAAGGGGAACCACCCGAATCCGCCACGCGTGGATACGATCAGTAAGCAGTACAGGGCGACAGCGACGGAGGAGGTGCCCGATGGGAGTCCTGAAGCGGTTCGAGCAGCGTCTCGAAGGTCTGGTGAACGGCACCTTCGCCAAGGTGTTCAAGTCCGAGGTCCAGCCGGTGGAGATCGCCGGAGCCCTCCAGCGGGAGTGCGACAACAACGCCACCATCTGGAACCGCGAGCGGACCGTCGTCCCCAACGACTTCATCGTGGAGCTGAGCGCCGGCGACTACGAGCGCCTGAGCCCCTACTCCGGGCAGCTCGGCGACGAGCTCGCGGGCCTCGTCCGCGACTACGCCAAGCAGCAGCGCTACAGCTTCATGGGCCCCATCAAGGTCCACCTGGAGAAGGCGGAGGACCTGGACACGGGCCTCTACCGGGTCCGCAGCCGCACCCTGGCCTCCAGCACCTCCCAGGACCCCGCGCAGGCCCCCCAGGGCCAGCAGGGCGGTTACGGCTACCCGCCGGTCGCCGCCCCTCCCATGCCCGCGGGTCCGCCCCCGGGCGCTCCCGGCGGCCGCCCCGGCGGCGCCCCCACGTCTTCCGGCGCCCCGGGCACCATGCGCCGCTGGATCGAGATCAACGGCACCCGCCACCAGATCTCGCGTCCCACGCTCGTACTCGGCCGCAGCACCGAGGCCGATGTGCGGATCGACGACCCCGGCGTATCCCGCCGGCACTGTGAGATCCGGACCGGAACACCCCCGACGATCCAGGATCTCGGGTCCACCAACGGCATCGTGGTGGACGGACAGCACACCACCCGCGCTACGCTCCGCGACGGCTCGCGGATCGTCGTGGGCAGCACCACCATCATTTACCGGCAAGCCGAAGGGTGAAGCGGGGGCAATGTCAGAGCTGACCCTGACGGTCATGCGGTTGGGTTTCCTGGCCGTTCTGTGGCTGTTCGTCATCGTGGCCGTTCAGGTCATCCGCAGCGACCTCTTCGGTACGCGCGTCACGCAGCGCGGCTCGCGCCGCGGCGGCGGCGCGGCCGCCGCACCGCAGCAGACGGGGCGGCAGGCCGCTCCCCCGCAGCAGCGCCAGCGCCGGGGCGCGCCGACCAAGCTCGTCGTCTCCGAGGGGACCCTCACGGGCACCACCGTGACCCTCGCCGGGCAGACGATCACGCTGGGCCGCGCCCACGACTCCACGATCGTGCTGGACGACGACTACGCCTCCAGCCGCCATGCCAGGATCTACCCCGACCGTGACGGCCAGTGGATCGTCGAGGATCTCGGGTCCACCAACGGCACGTATCTCGACCGGACCCGTCTCACCACCCCGACGCCCATTCCGCCGGGCGCCCCGATCCGCATCGGCAAGACCGTCATCGAGCTGCGGAAGTAGTACGAGAATGAGCGAGCGGAGCGAGCGAGCCGCAGCGGTCCGTCCCACCGGGGACGCGGACCCGAGCGCGCTCCCGACCGGAGGGTGGGCAGTGTGGCTCGAGACCGGTTGTACCCCGAGGCGTCGTCGACAGGGCAGGTGCGCATGAGTCTGACCCTGCGTTTCGCCGCCGGATCGCACAAGGGGATGATCCGCGAGGGCAACGAGGACTCCGGCTACGCCGGTCCCCGGCTCCTCGCCGTCGCCGACGGCATGGGAGGCCAGGCCGCCGGCGAGGTGGCCAGCTCCGAGGTCATCTCCTCGCTCGTCCAGCTCGACGACGACATCCCGGGCTCCGACATCCTCACCGCGCTGGGCGTGGCCGTGCAGCGCGCCAACGACCAGCTGCGCGTGATGGTCGAGGAGGACGCCCAGCTCGAGGGCATGGGCACCACGCTCACCGCCCTGCTGTGGACCGGTCAGCGGCTCGGTCTCGTCCACGTCGGCGACTCCCGCGCCTACCTGCTCCGCGACGGCGTCCTCACTCAGATCACCCAGGACCACACCTGGGTGCAGCGGCTCGTCGACGAGGGCCGGATCACCGAGGAAGAGGCCACGACCCACCCGCAGCGCTCCCTCCTGATGCGGGCGCTCGGCAGCGGCGACGTGGTGGAGCCCGACCTCTCCATCCGTGAGGTCCGGGCCGGCGACCGCTACCTGATCTGCTCCGACGGCCTCTCCGGCGTGGTCTCCCACCAGACCCTGGAGGAGACCCTCGCCGACTACCACGGCCCGCACGAGACGGTGCAGTCCCTCATCCAGCTCGCCCTGCGCGGCGGCGGACCGGACAACATCACCTGCATCGTCGCGGACGTCCTCGACACCGACAGCGGCGACACCATGGCCGCCCAGCCGAACGACACCCCGGTCGTCGTCGGCGCGGTCGCCGAGAACCCGCACCAGCTCTTCGACGGCAACGCCATGCAGACCCCGGCCGGCCGGGCCTCGGGCCTCGGCCGCCAGACCCCGCCGCCCCCCGGTGCCTTCGGCCCCCCGGGCAGCGGTGACGCCGCCGGCTACGGATACCCCGACCAGAGCCAGGGCGGCGGCGCCCCGTACGGAACCTTCGGCGAACCCGAGGCGTACGACGCGGACGGCCAGTACGACGACTCGTACGACCACCCGCGCCGGCGGCGCGGCAAAGGGCGCAAGTGGACCACCCGCACCCTGATCCTGCTGCTCGTCGCCGGTGTCGTCGGCGGCGGCCTGTACGCCGCGCACCGGTGGACGCAGACCCAGTACTACGTGGGCGTCAAGGGTGACCACGTCGCGCTGTACCGCGGCATCAGCCAGAACCTGGCCTGGATCCACCTCTCTCAGGTCGAGACGGATCATCCCGAGATCGAACTGAAGTACCTGCCGTCCTTCAAGCGGAAGCAGGTCGAGGCCAACATCAGCGAAGACAGCCTCGACGGGGCGCGCAAGAAGATCGACGAGCTCGGCACCCAGGTCTCCGCCTGCAAGCAGGAAGAGGCCCGCCGCGCCGCCGAAGCGCAGGGCAACCAGACGCCCGGCCCCAACCTGACTCCCGCGGAGCAGGCTGTCGTCGGCCAGTGCGAGAAGCAGTAGACATACGCGGGCACAGGGGGCCCGCCACACCATGAGCGTTGTCACCAACACGACCACCATCGGCGCCATCGAGGCGCCGAGCCGGCGGAACACCGAGCTCCTGCTGCTCGCCTTCGCCGTGGTCATCCCGATCTTCGCCTACGCCAACGTGGGCCTCTCGATCCACGGCGAGCTGCCCCCGGGCATGCTGGTCTACGGGCTCGGCTTCGCCGTGCTCTCCGGCATCGCGCACCTCGTCGTACGCCGCTACGCCAAGTACGCCGACCCGCTGCTGCTGCCGATCGCGACCCTGCTCAACGGCCTCGGCGTCGTCCTGATCTGGCGGCTCGACCAGTCCGAGCGGCTGCGGAACCTCGCCAAGCGCAGCTTCGGCACCTTCTCGGAGTCCGCGCCGCGCCAGATGATGTACACGGGGCTCGCCATCGCCCTGTTCTCCGTCGTCCTGCTGGTCCTCAAGGACCACCGCGTGCTCCAGCGGTTCACGTACATCTCGATGGCCGGCGCCCTGGTCCTGCTGATCCTGCCCGTGGTCCCGGGTCTGGGCGCGGACGTCTTCGGCGCGAAGATCTGGATCAGCGTCGGCGGCTTCTCCATCCAGCCCGGTGAGTTCGCCAAGATCGTCATCGCGATCTTCTTCGCCGGCTACCTGATGGTGAAACGCGACGCCCTGGCCCTGGCCAGCCGCCGCTTCATGGGCCTCTACCTGCCGCGCGGGCGCGACCTCGGCCCGATCCTGATGATCTGGGCGATGAGCCTGCTCGTCCTCGTCTTCGAGAACGACCTCGGCACCTCGCTGCTGTTCTTCGGCATGTTCGTGATCATGCTGTACGTGGCCACCGAGCGGACCAGCTGGATCGTCATCGGCCTGCTGATGTCGGTCGGCGGCGCCACCGTCGTCGGCATGACCGCCAGCCACGTGAAGGTCCGCGTCACCGCCTGGCTCGACCCCTTCGCCTGCTACACCACCTCCGGCGCCTGCGAGCAGGTCGGCCAGTCGATCATGAGCTTCGGTTCCGGCGGCGTCCTCGGCACCGGCTGGGGCCAGGGCAACTCGGACCTCATCGGCTTCGCCGCCAACTCCGACTTCATCTTCTCCACCGTCGGCGAGGAACTCGGCCTCACCGGCGTCATGGCCTTCCTCCTGCTCTACGGCCTGATCATCGAGCGGGGCGTGCGCACCGCCCTCGCCGCCCGCGACCCCTTCGGCAAGCTCTTCGCCATCGGGCTCTCCGGCGCCTTCGCCCTCCAGATCTTCGTCGTCGCCGGCGGAGTCATGGGCCTCATCCCCCTCACCGGCATGACCATGCCCTTCCTCGCCTCCGGCGGTTCCTCCGTCCTGGCGAACTGGGTGCTCATCGCCATCCTCATCCGGATCAGCGACACCGCACGCCGCCCCGCCCCGGCCCCCGCCCCGTCCCCCGACTCCGAGATGACCCAGGTGGTCCGCCCGTCATGAACAAGCCCCTGCGCCGCATCTCGCTGTTCTGCGGGCTCCTCGTCCTCGCCCTGCTGATCCGCACCAACTGGCTGCAGTACGTGCAGGCCGAGGACCTCAGCACCCGCAAGGAGAACCGGCGGGTCCAGATCGCCCAGTACGCCACCGAGCGCGGCAACATCATCGTCGGCGGCCAGCCCGTCACCGGGTCCGCGGTCACCGACGGCAGCGACTTCAAGTTCAAGCGGACCTACATCGACGGCCCGCTGTGGGCGCCGGTCACCGGCTACGCCTCCCAGGCCTTCGGCTCCACCCAGCTGGAGAAGATCGACGACGGCATCCTGACCGGCAACGACGACCGGCTCTTCTTCGACCGGACGATCGGCATGTTCACCGGTGAGAAGAAGCAGGGCGGCAACGTCATCACCACCCTGAACGCCGACGCCCAGAAGGCCGCCTTCAGCTCGCTCGGCGACAAGAAGGGCGCGGTCGCGGCGATCGACCCGCGCACCGGCGCCATCCTGGCCCTGGCCAGCACCCCGTCGTACGACCCCTCGACCTTCGCGGGCAACTCCAAGAACGACGAGAAGGCCTGGCGCACGCTGAACGACAGCGCCGACAAGAACCTGGTCAACCGCGCCCTGCGCGAGACCTACCCGCCGGGCTCCACCTTCAAGGTGGTCACCACCGCGGCCGCGCTGGAGCACAACGTCGTCAGCGACATCAACCTGCCGACCGACACCCCCGAGCCGTACATCCTGCCCGGCACGAAGACCCCGATGGTCAACCACGCCACGGGCTGCGAGAAGGCGACCCTGAACTACGCGCTCCAGGTCTCCTGCAACTCGGTCTTCGCGCACATCGGCGACAAGGTCGGCCGTGACGGCATGGTCGAGACGGCCCAGAAGTTCGGCTTCAACAGCACCATCGACACCCCGGTCCGCGCCTTCGCCAGCGTCTACGACAAGACGATGGGCAAGGACGGCAACGCGCTGAGCTCGATCGGCCAGTTCAACACGGCGGCCACCCCGCTCCAGATGGCCATGGTCACCGCGGCCATCGCCAACGACGGCAAGCTGATGAAGCCGTACATGGTCGAGCAGCTCACCGCCCCGAACCTCGACACCATCGAGAAGCACGAGCCGCAGGAGATGAGCCGGCCCCTCAGCGCGGCGAACGCGCAGAAGGTCCAGCAGATGATGGTGAACGTCGTCGAGAACGGCACGGGCACCTCGGCCAAGATCAAGAACGTCAAGGTCGGCGGCAAGACCGGTACCGCCCAGCACGGCGAGAAGAACGCCAAGCGCCCCTACGCCTGGTTCATCTCCTACGCCGAGCTGCCCGACGGCTCCTCCCCCGTGGCCGTGGCCGTCGTCATCGAGGACAGCGCCGTCCAGGACCGCGAGGACATCACCGGCGGCGGCCTGGCCGCGCCGGTCGCGAAGGCCGTCATGGAAGCCGTCCTGAAGAACAAGGGATGACACCCGTAGACGGGATCCGAGCGCTCGGTACCGGTCCGATATCAGCCTGTGGTCACGAACCGATCACCGACGATCGGCCGGTAGCCTTGCCGCGAACAGCACACCGCCGGACCACACACGGGTGCGGTCGGGACTGACGGAGAGGGCTGGAACGTTATGGAAGAGCCGCGTCGCCTCGGCGGCCGGTACGAGCTGAGCCACGTGCTCGGCCGCGGTGGCATGGCCGAGGTCTACCTCGGGCACGACACCCGGCTCGGCCGTACCGTAGCCGTCAAGACCCTGCGCGCCGACCTCGCCCGTGACCCGTCCTTCCAGGCCCGGTTCCGCCGCGAGGCCCAGTCGGCCGCGTCGCTCAACCACCCGGCCATCGTCGCGGTCTACGACACCGGCGAGGACTACGTCGACAACATCTCCATCCCGTACATCGTGATGGAGTACGTCGACGGCTCCACCCTGCGCGAGCTGCTGCACTCGGGCCGCAAGCTGCTGCCCGAGCGGACCCTGGAGATGTGCATCGGCATCCTCCAGGCCCTGGAGTACTCGCACCGCGCGGGCATCGTCCACCGTGACATCAAGCCCGCCAACGTCATGCTCACCCGGACCGGCCAGGTCAAGGTCATGGACTTCGGCATCGCCCGCGCCATGGGCGACTCCGGGATGACCATGACGCAGACGGCCGCCGTGATCGGCACCGCCCAGTACCTCTCCCCGGAGCAGGCCAAGGGCGAGCAGGTCGACGCGCGCTCCGACCTGTACTCCGCGGGCTGCCTGCTCTACGAGCTGCTCTGCGTGCGGCCCCCGTTCGTCGGTGACTCCCCCGTGGCGGTCGCCTACCAGCACGTGCGGGAAGAGCCGCAGCCGCCGTCGAACTTCGACCCCGAGATCACGCCCGTGATGGACGCCATCGTCCTCAAGGCGCTGGTCAAGGACCCCGACTACCGCTACCAGTCGGCGGACGAGATGCGGGCCGACATCGAGGCCTGCCTCGAGGGCCAGCCCGTCGCCGCGACCGCCACCATGGGCGGCGCCGGCTACGGCTACCCCGACCAGGGCGGCTACGGGCACCAGGGCTACGACCAGCCCACCACCGCCCTGCGCTCCCCGGACGCGGGCCAGACCTCGATGATGCCGCCGATGCCCCCCGGGGGCGACGGCGGATACGGGTACCAGGACCAGGGCCACGGCGGCTACGACCAGGGTCACGGCCGCCGCCAGCAGAAGAAGAGCCGGGCCTCGACGATCCTGCTGGCCGTGGCCGCGGTGCTCGTCCTGGTCGGCGCGATCCTGATCGGGCGGACCCTCTTCAGCGGGACGGACAACCGGCCCGCCGTGCCCAGACTCGTCGGCCAGACCTTCGAGCAGGCGCAGAGCAGCGGCAAGAACATGGGCCTCACGGTGGAGAAGGAGGCCGAGGAGCCCTGCGCGGACCAGCCCAAGGGCAACGTCTGCTCGCAGAACCCGGCCGAGGGCACCAAGGTCGACAAGGGCACCTCGGTCAAGGTCAAGGTCTCCTCGGGCGCGCCCAAGGCGGCCGTCCCCGACGTCGCACGGCTGAAGTTCGAGGACGCCGAGACCCTGCTGAAGAAGAGCAACTTCCAGGTCGAGAAGAAGCTCGTCGAGTCCGACGGCGCCAACCCCGGCACCGTCATCGACCAGAACCCCAAGGCCGGCACCCAGGCCGAGCAGGGTTCGGTGGTCACCCTCCAGGTCGCCAAGGAGGTCGCGAAGGGCGTCGTCCCGGACCTCACCGGTCTGACCAAGGAGGCGGCGGTCAAGGCCCTCCAGGACGCCAAGCTCAAGCTCGGCAGCACCACCGAGGTCGACCAGCCGGGAGCCGCGCCGAAGACGATCGTGGCGCAGCAGTACGAGCCCGGTAAGCAGCTTCCCAAGGACACCCCGGTCAACGTCAGCATCTCCAAGGGCGCCCCGGCGACGCTGACGGTGGTGCCGCCGCTGACGGGCCAGACCGTAGCCCAGGCCAAGCTGACCCTCCAAGGGAGCAACCTGGTGTTCGGCTCGGCCCTGGCAGGCCCGACCGACGACAGCGCTGTGATCGTCGACTCCATCCCCGGCGCCGGCAGCCAGGTGCCGGGCGGCACGGTGGTCAACGTCCGCACGGTGGCCAAACCGCAGGACGGCGGCCAGCAGGGCGGCGGAGGCTTCTTCGGCGGCCTGACCGGCGGTCGCCGCTAGGAACCGGACCGAGAACGGGCCCGGCCCCTCCCCGATCGGGGAGGGGCCGGGCCCGTTTCACGTGAAACTAGCGCAGCTCGGCCGGTGGGGTGCGGTTCGCGTTGACCTTTTCCGTGCGGATCAGTTCGCCCCAGACGATGTAGCGGTACTTCGAGGTGTAGACCGGGGTGCAGGTCGTCAGCGTGATGTAGCGGCCGGGGGTGGTCTTGCCCGACTCCTTCGGGACCGGGTTGATCACGTCGGTGTTGTACTTCGAGGTCTGGCTGAGCTCCGCGAAGACCTTGTAGACGTACCAGGTGTCCTTAGTCTCGAAGACGATCGCGTCGCCCTTCCGCACCTTGTCGATGTTGTGGAACTTCGCCCCGTGCCCGTCGCGGTGCGCCGCCAGCGCGAAGTTGCCCTTGTCGTCCCAGGGCAGGGCCGACTTCACCGGGTCCGTGTAGTAGCCGGCCACGCCGTCGTTGAGGACGTCCGGGGAGGTGCCGGGCTTGACCAGCACCTCGCCGTTCTTCATCGAGGGCACGTGCAGGAAGCCGATCCCGTCCTGGGTGTCGAGGGCTCCGGGCTGGGCCGCGGTCCCGGGGGAGGCGGGCGCCTGCCACTGCCGGCGGACCTGGTCGCCCCGGGCCGAGGCGTCGCGGTCGGCGAGGACGTTGGTCCACCACAGCGAGTACGCCACGAAGAGCCCCAGGATCAGCCCCACCGTGATCAGGAGCTCCCCCAGCAGGCTCAGGGCCCCCGCGAGCACACTGCGGTCGGCGGGCGGCGGAGCGGAGCGGCGGCGGGCACGAGACACTGCGGATTCGTCCTTACGGGCTGTTCAGCGGCTGTTCAGCGCGGGCGGAGCACCCTGGCTGCGCGGGCGTTCGTCGACCATCCTGCCCCATACGATCATCCGGTAGGTGCTGGTGAACTCCGGGGTGCAGGTCGTCAGCGTGATGTACCGGCCGGGTCCGGTGAACCCGGAACCCTCCGGCACCGGCTTGATGACGGACACGTTCGCCGGGGAGGTCTGCGGCAGGGCCGAGGTCATCTTGTAGGTGTAGTACGCGTCCCGTGTCTCGACCACGATGGGGTCGCCCGCCACCAGCTGGTTGATGTACCGGAACGGTTCACCGTGGGTGTTGCGGTGCCCGGCGAGCGCGAAGTTCCCCTGGGGGTCGGCCGGCATGGCCGTCTTCAGCGCACCCTCCGCGTAGTGGCCGACCATCCCCTTGTCGAGCACCTTCGCCTTGCTGACCCCCTCGGCCACCGGAACCTTGAGGTCCAGCTTGGGGATGTGCAGGATCGCGAAGCCCTGTCCGGGCTCGAAGGCGGCCACGGGCGGCGCGGCGGCCGCCGGGGGGTGCTCCCAGTTCTGCCGCAGCGAGCCGGCGGCCCCGCTCGCCGTACGCTCCGCCAGCAGGTTCGTGTACCAGAGCTGGTAGGCGACGAACAGCAGCATCACCACGCCGACGGTGATGAACAGCTCGCCGACGACCCGGCTGAGCACCACCACCGGCCCGCCGGAGCGCGGGGCACGGGCCCGCCTGCGGCCCCGCCCGCCCCGTTTACGGGCCCGCGCGTGCGAGCGTTTCGCGGCCTGCTGCGCTGCCCTGCGCCGCGCGGCCCGGCCCTCGCTGGGCGCGGACGGCGCGACCGTCGTCACGCGACGGCCTTGCCCACCACCGGGGCCAGGCCCTCCGACCGGGCGACGGCGCCGGCGTCACCGCAGCGCACGAGCCAGTTGGCGAGCATCCGGTGGCCCCACTCGGTGAGCACCGACTCGGGGTGGAACTGGACGCCCTCCACGTCGTGCTCCCGGTGCCGCAGGCCCATGATGATCCCGTCCTCGGTGCGGGCGGTGACCTCCAGCACGTCGGGCAGGGTCCCCGGCTCGGCGGCGAGGGAGTGGTAGCGGGTGGCGGTGAAGGGCGAGGGGAGTCCGGAGAAGACGCCGAGGCCCTCGTGGACCACGGGGGAGGTCTTGCCGTGCAGCAGCTCGGGGGCGCGGTCCACGACGCCGCCGTAGGCGACGGCCATGGACTGCATGCCGAGGCAGACGCCGAAGACCGGGACGCCGGTGTCGGCGCAGTGCCGGACCATGTCGACGCAGACGCCGGCCTCCTCGGGCGTGCCGGGGCCGGGGGAGAGGAGGACGCCGTCGAAGCCGTCCTGAGCGTGGGCGAGCTCGACCTGGTCGTTGCGCAGCACCTCGCATTCGGCGCCAAGCTGATAGAGGTACTGGACCAGATTGAAGACAAAGCTGTCGTAGTTGTCGACAACCAGAATGCGCGCGCTCACGGAGTGGCTCCCGATCCCTCGTCCACCGTCACGTCGTTGAAGGGAAGGAGCGGCTCGGCCCACGGGAAGACGTACTGGAAGAGCACGAACACCACCGCGAGGACCAGTACGAGACAGATCAGCGCCCGCACCCACGCGTTGCCCGGCAGATGCCGCCAGATCCAGCCGTACATTCCGTCCGTTTCCTTCGTCGTCCACGATTCACTCACGCACCGCGGGGGCGGTACCGCACCAGACTACGGGCCGGGGCCCCCGTGGCGGGGGTCACCCGGGCAATCCCCCGGTACCGGCGGCCCGGGTGCCGGTGAGCTCGGCCCAGACGATCAGGCGGTGGCTGTGGCCCCACTCGGGATCGCAGGTGGTGAGGGTGAGGTACCTGCCGGGGGTGGCGAAGGGGGAGCGGCGCGGGACGGGGTCGACCACGCCGGTCTCGGTGGGCAGGGTGCGCAGGGGTTCGCCGCGGACGGTGTAGGTGTACCGGTTCACGGCGTCCCGGATGATCACGGTGTCGCCGGGGCGGAGTTCGTCGAGGTCCTTGAAGGGGTCCCCGTAGGTGCGCCGGTGGCCGGCGACGGCGAAGTTGCCCTCGCCGCCGGGGCGGGCGGTGCCGGTGTAGTGGCCGAGGCCCTTCTTGAGCAGGTCGGTGTCCGTGCCCTCCAGGACCGGCTTGCTCCAGTCCGCGCCGAAGCGGGGGACGTACATCTCGGCGAAGGCCTGTCCGGCGGGGTAGGGAGGGGGCGCGGGGGCCGGGGGCGCCGGGGCCTGCGGCGCGGGGGAGGCCGGCGGGGGTACGGCGGCGGGGGCCGCCGCGGCCCAGCGGTCGCGCAGCCGGGCCCGTTCCCCGTCCATGGCCCGGTCGGCCTTGACCCCGGTCCACAGCAGGACGTAGACGACGAAGAGCACGATCAGCGTTCCGGCGGTCAGGCACAGCTCGCTGAACGTCCGTACCGTCAGGCGCAGTACGGCGTCAGGGCGAGGCGGACTCCAGCGGCTTCGCATAGTGGAGGTCCACTGTGCCGGAGTAGCCGGGAAGTGTCAGCCGCTTGTCCTCCTCGACTTTCCAGCCGAGCCCGTAGGCGTTGACGTACAGCTGGTAGTTCTGGATGGCGGGGGAGTTGTTCAGGGCCTTGCGCAGCGCGCCCGGGTCGCCGACCGCCGAGACCTTGTACGGGGGCGAGTAGACGCGGCCCTGGAGGATCAGGGTGTTGCCGACGCAGCGCACGGCGCTGGTGGCGATCAGCCGCTGGCCCATGACCTCGATGCCCTCGGCGCCGCCCAGCCACAGGGCGTTCACCACGGCCTGGAGGTCCTGCTGGTGGATGACGAGGTCGTTGGGCTGCGGGTCGGGGACGCCGGGGACGCGCGCGGTGGCGTTCGGCGGGGCGTCGTTGAGGGTGACACTGAGGCCCTTGCCGCTGAGCTCCTCGGTGCCGGAGGCCTTGCGCAGGGCGGCGAGCTTGGCGTCCTCGGCCCGGGTGCTGCCGTTGTCGCGGTCGGCGAGGGCGTCGACCTGGGCCCGGACGGCCGCGGCGCTCTTCTCCAGCTCGGCGTTGTTGGCGCTGCGCTCGTGGATCAGGTCCGAGAGCTTGAGCAGGGAGGCGTCCGTGCGGATGTTCGTACCCTTGGACGTGTTGAAGCTGGTGACGAAGATGAGGCCCGCCAGGGCGAACACGGCGGCCGTCAGCAGCCGCACCGGACGGTGGCGGCGGCGGGGACCCGCGGAGGAGTCGCCGGAATTGGTCAACGTACCCTTCTCCTTCAACGCCACAGGTCCACTACGCTAACGGACGCCCGGGGCAGGCAAGGTCCCCCAGCGCATCGACAGGAGAGCCCCTCGTGCCGAAGTCACGTATCCGCAAGAAGGACGACTACACGCCGCCGCCGGCGAAGCAGCAGGCGCAGCAGATCAGGCTGGGAAGCCGCGGCTGGGTCGCCCCGGTCATGCTGGCCTTCTTCCTGATCGGGCTCGCGTGGATCGTCGTCTTCTACGTGACCGACACCCAGCTGCCGATCGAGGCGCTGGGCAATTGGAACATCGTGGTCGGTTTCGGATTCATCGCAGCCGGATTCGGCGTTTCCACTCAGTGGAAGTAGTACACGGATAGCCGAGCGGCGCAACCTCTCCCCATGAGTTATCCACAGCGTCATCCACACCTGAGGAAAAGACAGAAGATCTGTGGATAACTCTGTGGAGAGTTGACGCCGGTGTGATCAGGTGAGTGCGGCCGTCCGCACCACGATCACGGCCGCCGCCAGCAGGAAGACCGCCACACAGGCGCCCCCCTGGACGAGCGTGCGCTTCCTGCCCGTGACGGGGGCCAGCAGCCCCAGGGCGACCAGCGCGCCCGTGACCAGGCCGCCGATGTGGGCCTGCCAGGAGACCGACCAGCCGCCGCCCAGCGGCACGAAGGTCACCAGCAGCATCAGCCCGAGGGTGATCAGCACGGGCCGCATCTCGTACCGCAGCCGGCGGGCGAGGACGACGGTGGCGCCGAGCAGTCCGCAGATGGCGCCGGACGCGCCGAGCGTCGGGGTGTTCGGCGCGGTCAGCAGGTAGACCAGGGCGCTGCCGCCCAGCCCCGAGAGCAGGTAGAGGGCCAGGTAGCGGGCGCGGCCCAGGGCCGCCTCCAGCGGGCCGCCGATCACCCACAGGGCTACTATGTTGCCGAAGACGTGCCACCACTCCACATGCAGGAACACCGAGGTCAGCAGCCGGTGGTACTGCCCGGTGGAGACCCCCTCCACCGGCGCCCCGTAGTACTCCACGTACCGGCCCAGCAGCTCCAGCTGGACCGCCAGTCCCGGTACGGCGTACGCGGCGAGGAAGACCGCCGCGTTGATCCCGATCAGGATCTTGGTCAGGAGCTGGGGATCGGCGGAGACCAGCCCGCCCGCGACCGTGCGCGGGGCGTTGGCCGCCGGCGCGTGCCCGGTGCCGGAGCCGCCCCGGACGCACTCGGGGCACTGGTAGCCCACCGAGGCGCTGATCATGCAGTCCGGGCAGATGGGCCGGTCGCAGCGGGCACAGCTGATGCCCGTGTCCCGGTCCGGGTGGCGGTAGCAGCCCGGCAGACGCTCGGTGTCCATCGGTCCCCTCGGTCAGCGGCGGGGCAGGGTGCGCGCCCCTGCCGGTCCGTGCACGTCCAGTCCGTGCCCGTGCGGTGCGTACACATGCAGTACGGACGGACGGGCCGCGTTGGTTCCCGTCAGCGCGTTCCCGTCAGCGCTTGGACTCGCGCCGCTCGACGGTCACGGACTGGATGATCACGTCGTCCAGCGGGCGCTCCGTGCGCGGGTTGGTCGGGCCGGAGGCGATGGCGTCCACGACCTTCCGGCTGTCCTTGTCGGTGACCTCGCCGAAGATGGTGTGCTTGCGGGTCAGCCAGGCGGTGGGTGCGACGGTGATGAAGAACTGCGAGCCGTTGGTGCCCGGGCCGGCGTTGGCCATGGCCAGCAGGTAGGGCTTGGTGAACGCGAGGTCGGGGTGGAACTCGTCGGCGAACCGGTAGCCGGGGCCGCCGGTGCCGTTGCCGAGCGGGTCGCCCCCCTGGATCATGAAGCCGCTGATGACGCGGTGGAAGACGGTGCCGTCGTAGAGCGGGGCCGTGGTCTTCTGGCCGTCCGTGGGGCGGGTCCACTCGCGGGCGCCCGTGGCGAGCTCCACGAAGTTGCGGACGGTCTTCGGCGCGAAGTTCTCCAGCAGCTCGATCTCGATGTCGCCGTGGTTGGTCTTCAGGGTGGCGTAGAGCTTCTCGGCCACGGGTCTGCCTTCCATAGTCATCACTGTCGGCCCCGATCCTCCCACGGAGGGCGGTACGCGGCGGAAATTCCTCCACCCGGATGCCCTGTCACGCGCGCCCCGCGCCGCTATGGCAGGCATGATCCGACAAAGGGTGGAAAGGTGAACCGTGTCCGCCACCGAGGAGGAGGATCCCGTGACCCGCAAGGACAGCGTGAGCCTGGCCGCCGAGAACGCCAGGGACGCCATGAGGCACGCGGCGGAAGTGGTGGCACCCTACGCGGGGACCGCCAGGGACGCGGCCGTCCAGTACGCCCACGAGGCGAACGCACGGCTGGCGCCGAAGGTCTCGTACGCGGCCGCCCAGGCTTCCCATCAGGCCCGCGCCGCCTACGACAACCATCTGCATCCCAGGATGCACGCCGCGCGCACCCACCTGCCCCCGAACGTGGACCGGGCCGCCACCAAGGCCGTCCACCAGACGAAGCTCGCCTGCCGGCACGCGGTCGACTACACCGCGCCCCGGCTGGAGAGCGCCATCGCCGCGGGCCGGCCCGTCGCCGAGGAGGCCTCGAACCGGTCCATGGCCGCCCTGGCCGCGCTGCGCGGCCAGGTGACCGCCCAGGAGGTGCAGCGGCTGGTGCGGCGCCATGAGCGGCGCGCCAAGTGCGGCCGGATGTTCAAGGGGCTCGCACTGGCCGGCGTCCTCGCCACGGGGGCGTACGCGGCCTGGAAGTGGTGGGACCGGCAGTCGAACCCGGACTGGCTGGTGGAGCCCCCGGCCGCCACCGAGCTGTCGGACCGGGACGCGGCGCCGGCGAGCTTCGACGACGAGCTGGCGGAGAAGGAGAGGGAGAACGGGGCGCACTGAGCGGACCCGTCCACACGGCAGGGGCCCGGATCCGTCGAGGATCCGGGCCCCTGCCGTGCGTACGCGCTCAGCTGGGGAGCGTCAGCACCTGTCCGGGGTGGATGAGGTCGGGGTTGGCGCCGATCACGCCCCGGTTCAGGGCGTACAGCTCGCGCCAGCGGGCCTCGTTGCCGAGCTCGCGGCGGGCGATCGCGGAGAGCGAGTCACCCGGCTTGACGGTGTACGTGCGCTTCTTGGCGGCCGGCGCCGGCTTGGGCGGCACCGGGACGGCCTTGTGCGCGGCCGACAGGTCGCTGGGCGCGGCCGGCGCGGGATGCGCCGCCTTGGGCGGCATCGGGGTCTTGGGCGGCATGGCGGACTTCGGCGCCGAGGCCGCCATCCGCTCGGCCGCCGCCTTGGTGGCCGCCGCCGCGTCGGTGTACTTCGACCCCATGTCGGACGGAGTGGGCGGGGCGGCGCCCCCGCCCGGAGCGGCGGCCTGCTGCTCGGTCTGCTCCGCCTGCTTCTTCTTGTCGTGCTTCAGGAAATCGAAGAGTCCCATCTGCGTGCGCCTCCGGCGTGGTGTGGGTGTGCCCCCGGGCGGCGCGCCGCCGGGCGGGCCCGGGGCGGCCCCGGGTGCGGGCCTGTCCCCACTGTCGGCCACGGGACGCGCGGCGGCCCTGTGACGGGGCCATCCGGGGGACCCCACAGACCCCCGGAGCACCCGGTCACAGGGCCGGATCCGGTACCGGGAGCGGCTCAGCGGTCCCGGAGTTCCAGCGTGCAGCACTTCACGCTGCCGCCGGCCTTGAGGAGCTCGGAGAGCTCGACGCCCACCGGCTCGAACCCGCGCGCCCGCAGCTGGGCGTGGAGCCCGGTGGCCGCGGCGGGCAGGAGCACGTGGCGGCCGTCGGAGAAGGCGTTGAGCCCGAAGACGGCCGCGTCCTCGGCGCTCGCCAGCACCGCGCCCGGGAACATGGCGCGCAGGACGGCCTGACTGCCCGGGGAGAAGGCCGCCGGGTAGTACATGACCTCGTCGTCCGAGAGCACGGCCAGCGCGGTGTCCAGGTGGTAGTAGTCCGGGTTGACCAGCGTCAGCGAGGTGACCGGCAGGCCGAGGAACTCCTGGGCCTCCAGGTGCGAGCGCGGGTCGGTGCGGAAGCCGGTGCCCGCCAGGATGCGGCGGCCCACGGTGAGGAAGTCGCCCTCCCCCTCGTTGACGAACTCGGGCCAGAGCACGTCCTTGTAGCCGCGCCCCTCCAGCCAGCGCAGGTACGCGGGCCCCTCCGCGGTGCGCTCGGCGTGCCGGAAGCGGGCGCCGTAGACGCGGCCGTCGACGACGGTCGCCCCGTTGGCGGCGAACACCATGTCGGGCAGGCCGTCGAGGGGGTCGATCTCCTCCACCACGTGCCCGAGCTCCAGGTAGAGGTCGCGCAGCGCCTCCCACTGGCGCACCGCGAGGGCGTTGTCGGTGGCGAGCTGCGGGTTCATCCACGGGTTGATCGAGTACGTGACGTCGTAGTGCCGGGGTCGGCACATCAGCAGGCGGCGGCGGGTGGCCACCCGGGCGGGAGCGGCCGGCCGGTAGTACGCGCCGGCGGGCGTGATGGTGTCGGTGATCGGCACGAGCACTCCTTCTCATGGGTGTGAGGGAACCCATCGAAATCGGGCCACACGTTGACCGGAAGCGCTCTGGAGGACCGGTCAATCAACGCTCCGGGCCCCGTCTCGGCGGAGTTGATTGTCCGTGCCGTCCACGGCTTCCGGGCAATCGCGGCGCGGCGTGGAATCCGGTTATCGCTCCCCCACCCGGAGGTAACTTCCATGGCACACCGCAAGGTCGAACTGCTCGCGGTCGGCGCAGGACCGGCGAACCTGGCCCTGGCCGTAGCGATCGAGGAGCTCGCCCCCGAGCTGGCCGGCGACACCCTGCTGATCGAGCGCGACGAGGACATCGTCTGGCAGCGCGGCATGCTGCTGCCCGACGCGCTCAGCCAGGTGTCCTTCCTCAAGGACCTGGTGACGCTGCGCAATCCGCAGAGCCGCTTCTCCTTCGTCAACTTCCTGCACGCCAACGACCGTCTCGACGCCTTCGTCAACCTGGGCAGCTGGGTCCCGTACCGCAGCGAGATCTCCGAGTACCTCCAGTGGGTCGCGGACGAACTCACCGCGGTCCGCATCGAGTACGGCCGCGAGTGCGTCTCCGTCAGCGCACTGAGCGCGGAGGACGGCGAGATCACCGGCTGGGTGGTCACCCTGGCGAACGGCGACACCATCGAGTGCCGCTACCTGGTGGTCGGCGCGGGCCGCGACGCCCACGTCCCCGAGGTCTTCGCCGGCCTGCCCGCCGAACGCGTCATCCACAGCACGCAGTACACGCAGCGCATCCGCGAGGTGAACGCCGCCCTCCCGCACCGGGTCGCCGTCATCGGCGGCGCGCAGAGCGCGGCCGAGCTGTTCGGCCAGGCCCTGCGGGACCTGCCCGAGTGCCGCCCGACGCTGATCATGCGCTCCATCGGCCTCAACGGCTACGAGAGCAGCAAGTTCACCAACGAGCTCTACTACTCGTCCTTCATCGACGAGTTCTACGACTCGGCCCCCGAGGCCCGCCGCCAGCTGCTGAACGAGATGTACCGCTCCAACTACGGCGGTCTGGCCCCGGCCACCCTCGACGCCCTCTACCGGCAGTTCTACCAGGACCGTCGCAGCGGCGAGGCCCGCCTCGGCATGCAGCCGATGACCGACGTGCGCGACGCGCGCATGGACGGGGACGAGGTCGTCCTGACCCTCGCCGACCGCAAGACCGGCGCCGAGCGCGAGATGCGCACCGACCTGGTCCTGCTCGGCACCGGCTTCGTCCGGGACATGCCGCGCGCGGTCCGCGCCCTGGGCGACTCGATCGGTCTGGAGCGGATCGAGGTCAGCCGCCACTACCGGCTCGACCTGGGCCGCCCGGCGAGCGCCGCCTGCTACCTGCAGGGCGTCAACGAGGCCACGCACGGCATCGCCGACTCGCTGCTCAGCGTCCTCGCCGGCCGCTCCGCCGAGATCACGCTCGACATCCTCGCGCACCGCTCCACCGCCCCGGCGGCCATCCCCGCCCAGGCCCGCGAGCTCAGCCTCGCCGGCGCCGCCGCCTGACGGCCGCGCGGCCCCGTACGAGCCCCGCCACCCCACGAGAGAGACCACCCGATGCTCATCAAGCACCTGGACCGCCCCGGTCTGGTCCACGAGAACGGACTGGACGCCCAGCGGCTGCTGCCCTGGCCCGAACTGAACGCCCCCTTCGAGGGCTCGTGGTGCGTGATCGCGCCCGGCACCGCGTCCACCCCGCACGCGCACCACGAGTACGAGATCTTCATCGCCGTCTCCGGCTCCGCGTTCCTGGAGTCCGAGGGCACCCGCGTGCCCTTCGAGACGGGGGACATCGTCCACTTCACCCCGGGCACCGAGCACCGGGTGGTCAACGAGTCCGGCGCGGACTTCGAGATGTACAGCGTCTGGTGGGACCTGGAGATGTCCGAGCGCTTCTCGGCCCGTCACCCGGAGGGCGCCAAGTGAGCCGCCGTACGGTCATCATCGCGCCCCCGCCGACCCCCAACGGGGACCTGCACACCGGGCACCTGGCGGGCCCCTTCCTGGCGGGCGACGTGTACGCGCGCTACCTGCGCGCCTCCGGCCGCCCGGTGACGTACACCAGCGGCACCGACGACAGCCAGACCTACGTGGTCGCCAGCGCCCGCCGGGCCGGGCTGGAGCCGCAGGAGCTGGCCGACCGCTCCGCCGCGCAGATCACCGCCACGCTGGAGGCGGCGGGCGTCTCCGTGGACGGCTTCGCCCCGTTCGACCAGGGGTACCGCACGACCGTCCTCGACTTCGTCACCGACCTGCACGCCGCGGGGGCGTTCCGGCTGAAGACGGTCCGCTTCCCGTACGTGGAGGCCACCGGCGAGTACCTCGTGGAGGGCCTGGTCGCGGGCGACTGCCCGGTCTGCCTGCTGGAGAGCCGGGGCGGCCTGTGCGAGTCCTGCGGCCACCCGAACAACTTCGACGAGCTGCTGAACCCGCGCTCCACCACCGACCCGGACGCCGTGGTCACCCACCGCGAGGCGACGGTGCTCGTCCTGCCGATGGAGGAGTACCGCGACCGGCTCATCGCCTACTACGCCTCGCACCGGGACGTCCTGCGCCCGCACACCGAGCAGCTGGTGCGGGAGGCGCTGGCCCGGCCGCTGCCCGACTTCCCGATCACCTACCCGCTCTCCTGGGGCATCGCGGCGCCGTTCGCCGAGACGCCCGGGCAGGTCCTCAACGCGTGGGCCGAGGGCATGGCCGCGTCGATGTACTGCACCTGGTGGGCGGCCGCGCAGCAGGGCGACCGCACCGACGGCCTCGACGAGCACTGGATCGCCGAGAACGACATCGAGCTCGTCTACTTCCTCGGATTCGACAACGTCTACTTCTGGGGAATGACGCACCTGGCCCTGCTGATGGCGCACGGCGGCCGGTACGTCGAACCGCACGCCATCGTCTCGAACGAGTTCTACGAGCTGGAGAACCAGAAGTTCTCCACCAGCAAGGGCCACGTGGTCTGGGCCGCCGACCTGGTGGCCGAGGTCCCCCGCGACCTGGTCCGCTTCTACCTGGCCCTGACCGCGCCCGAGCACTCCCGGACGAACTTCAGCCGCGCGGCCCTCGACGCCCTGTCCTCCTCCCGGCTGGTCGAGCCGTGGAACCGGCTCGCGGGCCGGGTGGCGGAGCTGCTCGACGGGGTGGCCGACGGCACGGCGCTGCCGGTGTCGGCCGCCGGCGCCGAGCACGCCGGGACGGTCGTCGACCGCTTCCGCGCCCACTACGAGCTGGAGAGCTTCAGCCTGCACCGGGCGGCCGACCTGGTCGTCGTCTACCTGGACCGGCTGGTGAAGCAGGCCGGGCGCACCACGGCGGGCGACCTGCCGGCCGTCGGCGACCTGCTGCTGTCCGTCCGCGCGCTGCTCGCCTGCGCCGCCCCGCTGCTCGTCGACCTGGCCGAGCGCGCCGGTGCGGCGGGTATGGAGCTGAGCCTCCCGGGCCGCTTCACCACGGCCACCCCCGTCGCGGCCCTGCGACTGCCCACCCTGTCCACCGCCGTGGGGGCCTTCGCCGCCCCCGCCGAGCCGGTCGACGTCCGAGTCTGACCCCCGAGGAGCCCCCGTGTCCACGACCGCCCCGCCGAAGGCCAACAAGGCCGAACGGCTGCTCGTCCCCGCGACGTTCATCACCAACCTCGGCAACGGCATCCAGCTGACGGCCGCCTCCTACCTGGTCTTCACCGCCCAGAACACCATGCTCGCGGTCAGCTGGCTGATGATCGCCGTGACCATCCCGCAGGTCGCGCTGTCCGTGTACTTCGGCAAGCTCGTCGACCGCTTCGACCGCCGGACCCTCGCGGTGATCTCCGACCTGGTCAGCGGCGTGGCGGCGATCGGCCTGCCGCTGTGGCTGGCGCTGGGCGGCGAGCCGTCCACGGTCAGCTACGTCGCCAGCTTCGTGCTGTCGATCTCCGCGGCCCTCTTCTTCCCGGCCAGCAACGCCCTGATCAAGGAGCGGATCCCGGAGGCCCGCCTCGCCAAGTTCAACGGCAACTCCGAGGTGGCCATCCAGGCCGGCTCGCTGGCCTCGGCGGCGCTCGGCGGCTGGGTCATCGTCTGGACGGGCGTGGACGCGCTCTTCTACTTCAACTCCGCGACCTTCTTCGTCTCCGCGCTGATGCTCTTCGCGATCGGCCGCCGCCCGGCGGGCTCCGCGGGCTCCTCCGCCGCCACGGCCGCCAAGGCCGCCGCCACCGCCGCCAAGGCCTCCGGGCCCCGCCCGCCGCTGGCCCGCCTCGCCCTGCTCTACGCCATCGGCAACATCGTCATCATCACCGGCAACAGCATCATGCTGGTCCTGGTCCTCGACGCCTTCCACAGCAACACCGGCTACCTGGGCGTGGTCGACGCCCTGTTCGGCATCGGCGCCCTGGCCGCCCCGTGGACCTTCGGCAAGCTCAGCGCCAAGTCCGGGCTCGTGAAGACGGCCCTCATCGGCTACCTCGTCTGGGCCGTCATCCTGGTCACCGAGTCGCTGCACCTGTACGCGATGATGGCGGCCATCCCGTTCGCCGGCATCACCTTCTGCGTGGCCCGCATCGCGGCCCGCACCGCCCTGATGAAGGCCGCTCCCGAGGAGCGCACCGGCTTCGTCTTCGGCGCCACCAACGCCTTCGGCCTCGCGGCCGGCACCGCCGCCGTGACGGGGATCTCGCTGCTGGTCGACGCCACCAAGGTGCAGTACGGCTTCTACGCCCTCTCCGCCCTGGTCGTGGTCGTCGCCACCGCCACCGTCCTGGCCCTGCCGAAGTCCTTCCTCGCGGCCCCCGCCGCCGAGGCCGAGGCCGGCGCGGCCCCGGCCCCCGCCGCCCTGCCCGCCGACGACGACGCCGACGCCGAGGTCCTCGTGGCCGCCGCGGCCAAGGCCTGAGAGGGGTGACCGGGATGAAGCTGCTCGCCCTGGAAGCCAGCCAGAACGCCACCTACTACGTATCGCGCTACCAGCAGGTCGAGGCGCTCGGCGCCGAGCTGTACGTCCTCAACGGCCTGGGCACGGACGACTTCTGGGAGTCCTCCCGCTACCGGATCGCGGGGTCCCAGCAGATCGAGGACATCATCACGGCGGCCAAGGAATGGCACGCCGAGGAGGACTTCGAGGGGGTCCTGACCTTCTCCGAGTCGGGTGTGGTCGCCGTCGCCGCCGTCGCCGAGGCCCTGGGCCTGCCCGGCATCGGGGTGGAGGCCGCCCGCACCAGCCGCAACAAGTACCTGATGCGCCAGGCCCACGAGCGCGGCGGCGCCGCGCACCCCGCCTTCCGCTTCGCCGCGGACGTGGAGACGGCCGTCGCCGCCGGCGCCGAGCTCGGCTACCCGCTGATCCTCAAGCCGACCCTGGGCGCGGCGAGCAACTTCGTCTTCAAGGTGGACGACCCCGAGGAGATGCGGGTCCGGTTCGCCGACGTGATGACCGGCATCGAGACGATGACCTGGGCCCTGATGGAGGCGGACGGCCTGGACCTGGGCCCGAACGGGGTCATCATCGAGGGCTACCTCGACGGCCACGAGCACCTCATCGAGGCCGTGGCCTGGGACGACGAGGTCTACCTGGGCTCCATCGTCGACCGGATCACGGTCGAGAGCGGCACCTTCGACGACGACGTGCACCACGCGCCGACCTCCCTGACGCCCGAACAGGTCGAGGAGGTCCACCGGGTGGTCAGGACGGCCGCCCACGCGCAGGGGCTGCGCCGGGCCGTGCTCCACGCCGAGATCCGCTTCCACCAGGGCAAGCCCTTCGTCCTGGAGATCGCCGTCCGCCCCGGCGGCGGCGGCCTGGACCACATGGCCCGGATCAGCGCCGGCCACGACCCGATCCGGTGCGTGGCGGACGTCGCGCGCGGCGCCCGCCCGGAGGTCTCCGCGTACTCCCCGAAGGAGGTGCACACGGCCGCGATGTGCCTGATCAGCGGCTCCGGAACGGTGGCCTCGGTCGAGGTGCCGGAGGGGGCCGCCGAGGACCCCTCGGTCTTCTTCCTCAAGATCACGGCCACGCCCGGCACGGTCATCAAGCGGCCGCCGGCCGGCAACAACATCCTCGGCTTCCTCGGCGCCCGGGGCGCCTCGCTGGAGGAGGCCCTGAGCACCGCCCACGTGATGGCGAGCCGCATCCGCACCGAGATGAGGCCGGAGCATGCGTGAGGCGACCCGGCGGCACTACCTGATGTGCCCGCCCGCCCACTTCGACGTCCGCTACGCCATCAACCCGTGGATGCGGCCGGACAAGCCGGTGGACGCGGAGCTGGCGATGGCGCAGTGGGAGCGGATCCACGACCTGTACGTGGAGCTGGGCCACGAGGTCGAGCGGATCGACCCGGTGGAGGGCCTGCCGGACATGGTGTTCGCGGCCAACGGGGCCACCGTCGTCGACGGGAAGGTGCTGGTGGCCCGCTTCCGCCACGAGGAGCGGGCCGCGGAGGCCGAGGCGTACCGGGCCTGGTTCGCCGAGCGCGGCTACCCCGAGGTCCACGTCCCGGAGTACGTCAACGAGGGCGAGGGCGACTTCGCCCCGGCGGGCCGGCGCATCCTGGCCGGCACCGGGTTCCGCAGCGACCCGGCGGCGCACGAGGGGCTCAAGGCCTTCTTCGGGCTGCACGTGGTCGTCCTGACCCTGGTCGACCCGCGGTTCTACCACCTGGACACGGCGCTGTGCGTCCTGGACGACGACACGGTGATGTACTACCCGGCCGCGTTCTCCACGGAGAGCCTGGCGGTGCTGCGGGCCCTGTATCCGGAGGCGGTCATCGCCTCCCGCGAGGACGCGGAGGCCTTCGGGCTGAACGCGGTCAGCGACGGGCTCAACGTGGTCCTGCCGGAGACGGCCACCGGCCTGATCGACGAGCTGCGCGAGCGCGGGTTCGTCCCGCACGGGGTGGACACCTCGGAGCTGCTGAAGGCCGGCGGATCGGTGAAGTGCTGCACGCTGGAGATCCGCCGGTGAGCATCGACTACGACGGCCGCAGCTTCCGCAACACCGGCTACCCGCCCGGCGAGGACGCCCCCGTCGGCCACTACCGCCACGAAGGCGACCTGCTGTGGGCCCGTTTCGACGGCGGCCCGGTCCGCAGGGGCTCCCTCAACGGCCTGGTCGCGGCCGACGGGAAGCTCGAATTCACCTACACGATGGTGCTCGCGGACGGCGAGGTGGTGGCCGGCCGGTGCTGGAGCACCCCCGAGATCCTCGCCGACGGACGCATCCGGCTCAACGAGCGCTGGGAGCGCTACGGCGCCGGCGCGAGCAGCGGCGAGTCCGCCCTGGAAGAGGTACTGACATGACGAGGACCCAGCCCGCCCCGCGTCGCGGGGGGAGCGTCACCTGGGCCTGCACCAGCGGGTTCAGCCCGGTGTTCATCTTCCCGTTCACCCCCGGCGACTACTACGGGGTCGCCAACCTGCACGAGTTCCAGACGCTGATGTACCGGCCGCTGTACTGGTACGGCAGCGGCGGCCAGCCCACCGTCGACTACGAGCGCAGCCTCGCCGAGCCCCCCGTCTGGGACGCCGACGGGCGGACGGCGACGATCACCCTCAAGCCGTACAAGTGGTCGAACGGCGAGACGGTGAACGCCGACGGCGTGATGCTGTGGATGCACCTGCTGGAGGCGGAGAAGGAACGGTTCGGCGGCTACACCCCGGGCTTCTTCCCCGACAACCTGGTCTCCTACGGGAAGGTCGCCGAGGACAAGGTCAGCTTCACCTTCGACGACGCGTACTCGCACAACTGGGTGCTGATGAACCAGTTCAGCACCATCACCCCGCTGCCGAAGGCCTGGGACCGCACCGCCGACGACGTGCCGGCCGACGCCACCCACGACCCCGCGCAGGCCTCCGCCGTCTACGCCTACCTGCGCGCCCGCAACGACGACCGCGAGGGCTGGGACACCAGCCCGGTGTGGAGCGTGGTCAACGGCCCCTGGAAGCTGGACCGCTACACCATCGACGGGGTCTCCGGCGAGTGCGTGCTCGTCCCGAACGAGAGCTACTCGGGGGCGGACAAGCCCTACCTCGACGAGTTCCGGCTGATCCCGACCGGTTCGGACGGCGACCAGTACGAGCGGCTCCTGAAGGGACCGGACGCCCCGGACGGCGTACAGATCGGCTTCCTGCCGTTCGACGAGATCACCGAGCCGGCCGAGGACCCGCTGACCGGCGGCCCCAACCCGCTGGGCGAGCACTACGACCTGCTGCCCCAACTCACCTACAAGATCCACTACTTCCCGATCAACTTCAACAACCCGACCGTCAAGGGCCGGATCTTCAAGGAGCTCTACTTCCGCCAGGCCCTCCAGTCCTGCCTGGACTCGAACGGCGCCATCCGCGACGTCTACAAGGGCTACGGCTACCCGACCACCGGCCCCGTCCCGTCCCTCCCGGACAGCCCCCTGCTCTCCCCCGCCCGCCGGCACGACCCGCACCCCTTCGACGTCGACCGGGCCCGCGCCCTGCTGGAGGCCAACGGCTGGGACACCTCCACCACACCGGCGCTCTGCGTCCGCGAGGGCACCGGTCCCGGCGAAGCCGGGGAGGGCATCCCCGCCGGCACCCCGCTGCGGTTCTCGATGCGCTACGCCCAGGGCCACGAGACCCTCACCGAGGTCATGCGGAAGTTCGCCGCCGACGCGGCGCGGGCCGGCATCGAGATCGAGCTGACCGAGGTCGAGGCGAGCGTGCTGGTCCTGGAGGACACCACCTGCACCCCGGGCCCCGACAGCCCCTGCCTGTGGGAGTTCAGCGACTGGAACGGCGGCTGGGGCTACGGACCCGGCTTCTACCCGACCGGCGAGGCCCTGTACTCGACCGGATCCTCCGTCAACTTCGGCAGCTACAGCGACCCGGTGGCCGACGCCCTGATCGCGCGGACCGTCAAGAGCGACGACCCGGCCGACCTGCACGCCTACCAGGACTACATCGCCGAGCAGGTCCCGGTGATCTGGATGCCGAACTTCCCGTTCCGGCTGCTGGAGGTCGCCAAGGGCCTCCGGGGCGTGGCCCCCGTCAACCCCTTCGGGCTCATCAGCCCCGAGGACTGGTACTACGCGGAACAGGAGCTGTGATGTACGGGAAGCTGATCGACCTCCTCGACTCCCACCAGGCCCGCTACCGGCTGATCGACCACCCCGCCGAGGGCCGTACGGACCTCGCGAGCCTGCTGCGCGGCCACCGGCTCGAAGAGGCCGCCAAGTGCATGGTCGTCCGGGTGAGCATCACCAAGCGGACCGGCATGTACGTCCTGGCCGTGGTGCCCGGCGACCGCCAGGTCGACATGGACGCCCTGGCGGACCTGGTCGGCGGCTGCGGCCGCACCGCCTTCGCCACCCGGGAGATCGCCGAACGCCTCGCCGGCAGCGTCAGCGGCACGGTGATGCCGTTCAGCTTCCACCCCGACCTCCACCTGATCGTCGACGAGCGGCTGCTCGACCACGACGAGATCTACTTCAACGCCGCCCGCCTGGACCGCTCCGTGGGCCTGGCCACCGCCGACTACCTCCGCATCGCCGCACCGCGCGTCGCGGCGATATCGACGGCCGGCGACCGGGTCCTCGCCACGGCGGCGGGCTGAGGCGGGGGACGGCACACCGATGAACGACCCGACGACGAACGCACGACCCACGAAGGACGAGGTGAAGGACATGACGGACATGACGGACGACGCGGTGGTGATCCTGGTCGGCAGCGGAGGCCGCCCCTACCGCGAGTACCTGCTCGCGGGCGCGGCCCGCCGCCACCCGGTCTGGATCCTGGACGCGGTGGACCCCACCTGGCAGGAGCCCTACGTACGCGGATCCACCACGGTCCCCCTGCTGGACGCCGAACGCCTGGTCCCCGACCAGGAGGCCCTGGTCGCCGCCGCCGAGGAGGTGGCCCGCACCCACCGCGTGGCGGGCGTGTTCAGCTACGACGAGACCCTCGTCGTGGCCACCGCCCACATCGCCGAGCGGCTCGGCCTGCCCGGCCTGACCGTGGCCGGCGTGGAGAACTGCCGCAACAAGCACAACACCCGGCAGGTGCTCACCGCCGCCGGACTGCCCCAGCCCCGGTTCGCGTACGTCACCGAGGCCGACGAGGCCCTCGCCACCGCCGACTCCTTCGGCTACCCGGTCGTCCTCAAGCCGCGCGGCATGGGCGCCAGCATCGGCGTCATCCGCGTCGACGGCCCGGACGAGGTGCTCACCGCCTTCGACGTCGCCGACTCCGCCAGCCGCGGCGGCTCCCTCTCCTACGAGGGCGGGGTGCTGGTCGAGGAGTGCGTCACCGGGCCCGAGATCAGCATCGACGGGGTGAACTTCGACGGCGGCTACACCCCGCTGTTCCTCGCCCACAAGGAACTGGGCCCCGCCCCCTACTTCGAGGAGACGGGCCACACCCTCGACGCCGCCGACCCACTGCTGGCCGACGAGGAGCTGCTGCACGTCCTGCGCACCGCCCACCGCGAGCTGGGGATCGCGTACGGCATCACCCACACCGAGGTGAAGCTGACCGCCCGCGGCCCGGTGATCATCGAGGTGAACGCCCGGCTGGGCGGCGACCTCATCCCCTACCTCGGCAAGCTCGCCACCGGCGTCGACCCGGCCGCGCTGGCCGTGGACGCGGCCACGGGCGTACGCCCCGAGTGGACCCCGGACCACCACCGGACCGTCGGCATCCGCTTCCTCTACCCGCACGCCAACGGCACCGTCCGCTCGGTCGACGTACCGGCGCCCGGGGACAGCCCCGGCCTGCTGGAAGCCGTCCCCATGGTGGAGCCCGGCACCACGCTGCTGCTCCCCCCGGAGGGCTACCTGGCCCGCTACGCCTACGTGATCTGCGCGGGCGAGGACCCCGACGGCGTCGCGGAGGCCCTCGACAAGGCGGCCGCCCTCACCACGCTCGTCCTCGACAGCTGACCGGCGGCCCCACCGGCCCCGGGCCCAGTACCGACAAGACCCGCCGACAAAGAAAGCGAGGTGTGCGATGAGGGTGACAGTGGTGGGCGGCGGCGTGATCGCCCTGCTCACGGCCGTCGAGTGCGTACTCGGCGGACACCAGGTCACGGTCGTGGACCAGGGACCCATCCCCTTCAGCCGGGCCACCTCCTTCGACCAGCACCGGATCCTGCGGGCCCTGCACCCCGCCGACCCGCCGGCCACGGCCGCCGCGCTGCGGGCGCACCGCCGCTGGCTCGAACTGGAGGAACTCCTCTCGACCCGCTTCTACGAGCAGGTCGGTGCCCTCACCGTCCTGCCCCCCGAGGCGGCCGCCGCCGGAGCCCTGCTCCTCGGCGACGCCGGGGGCGACGCCCGGGAACTGACCCCGGCCTCCCTCGCCGACCGCTACCCGCACCTCTACCTGGACGGTGCCCTGGGCGGCGTCCTGGAGGACGAGGCGGGCGTGCTGCTCGCCGACCGCGTCCTGAACGCCTGCGTCGCCTGGCTCAAGTGGCAGCCCGGCATCGAGCTGATCGAGCACCGGGCGGCGACCGAGGTGCACGGCGACGGCGCCGCCGTCCGGCTGACCGACGGGCGGGTGCTGCGCGGCGACGCGGTCCTGGTCGCGGTGGGCCCCTGGTCGCGCGGGCTGCTGCCGCCCGGGATCGCCGAACGGCTGGTCCTGTCCCGGCAGTCCCTGCTGTACTGCCGGGTGCCCCGGCAGCAGGCCGCCGCCTGGGCGGCCACCCCCGCCGTGCCCTCCCTCGGCACCCGGCGCGGAGCCTGGCTGATCCCGCCGGTCGCGGGAACCGCCCTCAAGATCACCTCGGCCTCGGTCTGCCGGACGGTGGACGAGATCACCGACTACGGCACCGAGGACGTCTTCCGGCGGCAGCTGGAGGCGGAGTTCGCCGACCTGATCCCCGGCATCGGACCCGCCTGGATCACGGACGCCAAGGACGCCTACTACATGTCCTTCGCCGACACCGGCGGCCCGCTGCTGGTGGCCCTCGGCGGCACCGGGTACGCGTACGCGGCCTGCGGCGGGACCTCCTTCAAGTTCGCCCCGCTCATCGCCCGGTCCCTGGCCGACCGGCTGACCGGCACCGACCCCTCGCCGATCGGCATCGCCGCCCTGGACCACCCGCTGGACGCCCGCACGCCCGTCCCCGCCGCCGTCTGACCGCCTCCGTCCACCCCCTTCCGTCCACCCCCTTCCGCCCCACCGAGAAAAGGAGCACCACCATGAGCGGCTCGAACCTGACCCACGAGGAAGCGGCCGCCCGGAGCGCCCTGCTCTCGGTCACCTCCTACGAGATCGGCCTCGACCTCACCCGGGGCCCGGACACGTTCCGTTCGACCACCCTCGTCCGCTTCACGGCGGACCCCGCCGGACCCGCGTCCACCTTCGCCGAGCTGGCGGCCGAACGGGTCCACGAGATCACCCTCAACGGACGCGCCCTCGACCCGGACACCGTCCACCGCGACGAGCGGATCCACCTGGACGGGCTGGCCGCCGAGAACGAGCTCCGCGTCGTCGCGGACTGCGCCTACTCCAATACCGGCGCGGGCCTCCACCGCTCGGTGGACCCGGTGGACGGGAAGGTCTACCTGTTCACCCACTTCGAGGTGCAGGAGGCCCGCCGGGTCTTCACCACCTTCGAACAGCCCGACCTGAAGGCCCCGTTCACCTTCACCGTGACCGCCCCCGACTCCTGGACCGTCCTCTCCGCCTCGCCCACCCCCGAGCCCGAACCCGCCCCGGACGGCGCCGCCGTCTGGCGGTTCGCCCCGACGCCCCCGCTGCCCACCTACCTGACCTCGATCGTCGCCGGCGAGTACCACCTGGTGTCCGACCACTACACGGCCAAGTCCGGGCAGGAGGTCCCGCTACGGCTCGCCGCCCGCGCCTCGGTCGCCCCGGACCTGGACGCCGAGGAGCTCTTCGAGACCACCAAGCGCGGCCTCGACTTCTACCTGGAGGTCTTCGGCACCGACTTCCCCTTCGCCAAGTACGACCAGGTCTTCGTACCCGAGTACAACCTCAGCGGCATGGAGAACGCGGCCACCGTCATCCTCCGCGAGAACTTCGTCTTCCGCTCCGAGGTCACCGACGCGGTCCGCCACCGCAGGGCCGCGACGATCCTCCACGAGCTGGCCCACATGTGGTTCGGCGACCTGGTCACCATGCGCTGGTGGGACGACATCTGGCTGAAGGAGACCTTCGCGACCTACATGTCGGTGCGCGCCCAGGTCGCCACGACCCGCTGGCACGACTCCTGGACGGGCTTCGCCAACGCCGACAAGGCCAACGCCTACCGGCAGGACCAGCTGCCCTCCACCCACCCCGTCGCAGGGCCGGCCGCCGACATCGAGCAGGCCCTGGAGAACTTCGACCAGATCACCTACTACAAGGGCGCCTCGGTCATCAAACAGCTGGTCACCCTGGTCGGCGACGAGGAGTTCCTCGCCGGGATGCGCATCTACTTCGCCCGCCACGCCTGGGGCAACAGCACCCTCGCCGACCTCCTCGCCGCCCTGGAGGAGGCCTCCGGCCGGGACCTCGGCGCCTGGGCCCGGGAGTGGCTCGGACAAGCGGGCGTGAACACCCTGCGCCCCGACTTCACCGTGGACGGGGAGGGCCGCTTCACCTCCTTCTCCATCCTCCAGGAAGCCCCCGGGGACCACCCCCACCTGCGCTCGCACCGCCTGGCGGTGGGCCTGTACTCCCGGCGGGAGGGGGAGCTGCGGCGGGTCGGCCAGGTGCGCGTGGACGTCACCGGCGCCCGCACCGAGGTCCCCGCCCTCATCGGCGCCGCCCGCCCCGACGTGGTGCTGCTCAACGACGAGGACCTCACGTACGCCCTGATCCGGCTCGACCCGCACTCCCTGGGCCACCTCCTCGACAGCCCCGACGGCATCGGCGCCTTCGCCGACGGGCTGCCCCGCGCCCTGTCCTGGGCCGCCGCCTGGGACATGGTCCGGGCCGGCGAACTGGCCGCCGGGGACTACGTCCACCTCGTCCTGGCCGGCCTGGCCGCCGAGACCGACTCCGAGGTCGTCCAGACCCTGCAGGGCACCCTGCTGACCTGCCTCGACCAGTACGCGGCCCCCCAGTCCCGCCGGCGGCTGCGGGCGGACGTCGCCGGGGCGGCCCGGCAGCGGCTGACCGCCCCGGCGGCCGCCGGGGACGGCCGGCTCGCCTGGGCCCTGCTCCTCGCCCGGGTCGCCAGCACCCCCGCCGACCTGCGCCTGATCGCCGGACTGCGGGACGGCACCGTGGAGGTCGAGGGTCTGACCGTCGACGTCGAACTGCGCTGGGCCCTGCTCGCCGCCCTCGTCCGGGGCGACCAGGCCGGCCCGGCCGAGATCGAGGCCGAGCGACTGCGCGACGGCACCACGGCGGGCGCCGAGAACGCCGCCGGCGCCCTGGCCGCACGGCCCGACGCGGACGCCAAGGCCGAGGCCTGGGAGGCCGCCCTGCGCGAGGACGTCGGCAACGGCACCCGGCGCGCCCTGGTCGGCGGCGTCCACAGCCCCATCGGCCTGGGTCTGGCCCAGGGCTGCCAGCGGGAACTGCTGCGCCCGTACGCGGAGCGGTACTTCGCGGAGATCGGCACGATCTGGGCGCAGCGCTCGCCTGAGGTGGCCCGCACCCTGGTGACCGGGCTCTACCCGAGGCTCCTCGTCGAACGGGAGACGGTGGAGCGCACCGACGCCTACCTGGCCGAGGCCGCGCCCCCGCCGGCCCTGCGCCGCCTGCTCGTCGAGGCCCGGGACGAACTGAACCGCGCGCTGCGCGCCCAGGGGGTGGACGCGGCAGCGCGCGGCTGAGACCCCCCGGGGGAAGGGGGCCGGCTCCGGGATCCCCCTTTCCACAGGAGCGGCGGCCCTGTGGAAAGGGGTCGTACGGGCGGATCAGGCGTGGTGGGCCGGGAGGGGTGCGGTGCCCGCGCGGGCGGCGGCGACCAGCGCGGCCGCCGCCTCGGCGGCCGGGGAGGGGGCGGCCGGGGCGGCGGGGGCCGCGTCCTCGTCGGGCCGCGACAGCGCGAACGCCCGTACCAGCGGCGGCAGTCCGTACTGGCCCGGCAGGTCGGAGGGGGTGAGCAGGCCCGCGTCCAGCAGGTTCTCCAGGAGGTCCTCGACCGGCTCCGCCGACCGCTCGACCGAGTGGACGAGCGCCTCCGCGCACTCGTACACCACCGAGTCCACGGAGAGCCTCCCGGAGGCGGCGATCCGGCGCAGCAGGGGACGGGCCCACGGGACCGCCGAACGGTAGGCGGCGTCCAGGCGCCGGCCGAGGCTGTCGTCCCCGGCCCGCAGCCGGGACAGGAACGGCCCCGGGGCTCCCTCGCCGAGCAGCTCGCCGACGCAGTCCTCCAGCATCCACTCGGGCCGGGCCGCGATCCGCCGGCCGGCCAGGTTCAGCGCCGCCGGCAGGTCGCCGCAGGCCTCCGCCAGCCGCAGGCAGGCCCGCGGCTCGGCGCCGACCCGCTCCTCGCCGATCAACCCCACCAGCAGTTCCACCGACTCGTCCCTCTCCAGGGCCGGCAGCCGCATCCGGTTCACCCCGTCGAGGCCGAGCAGCCGCGAGCGGCTGGTGACGATCATCCGGCTCTCCGGCGCGGCGGCCAGCAGCTCCCGCACCTGGCGCTCGTGCCGCACCCCGTCGAGGACCACCAGGACCCGGCGGCGGGCGAGCAGCGAGCGGTACAGGCCGAAGCGCGGGCCGGTGTCGTTCGGGATCCGCTCGGCGGGCACGCCGAGCGCCTCCAGGAACCCGCCCACGATCCCGTGGGCGTCCTTGCGGCCGTCGGCGGCCGCGTCCAGGTCCGCGTACAGCTGCCCGTCGGGCAGGTCCGCCGCCAGCTCGTGCGCCAGCCGCAGGGCGAACGCCGAGGTGCCGACGCCGACCTGACCGCTGATCACCAGCGGCCGGGGCGCGCTCCCGTCGCCGTCCCGGGACGCGGTCAGCACCCGGGCCCGCTGGAGCAGATGACCGCGCCCCACCAGCCGGTGCGGCTCCATCGGCAGCTGCGCGGGCGGCGGCAGCACGGCCCGTACGGCGGCGGCGCGCAGTTCGGCCTCCTGGTGCTGCTGCACGCTCTTGGCGGCCGGCCGCGAGACCCCTTCGCCGCCCTCGGCGCCGGCGGCCTCCCGCCAGCGGCGTTCCCAGGTCGCCCGGTCACCGCCGCAGGCCTCCGCGAAGGCGAGGGCCACCTGGAGGGTGGGGAGCCGGTATCCGGCGGCCGCGTCGGAGAGCACCGACGCGGAGAACATCGCCCGGTTGGCCATGTCGCGGTAGCCGGGGCTGCCCGCGGCGGTCCGCAGCCGGCGCAGCTCCCGGGCGAACGCGGTGACGGGTCCCGCGTCCGGGGCGAGGGGTCTCTCCAGTCTGCCCACCTTCTGCTCCTTTGCCGCTCGGTGTGTGGAATGCGCCTGCGGGACCGGCCGTCCGGCCCGGTCCTGTCGGCCCACACAGGCTCCGCGTTCCCCTTCCCGTTCCCTTCCCGGAGCCTTACCGCGTCACAGGGGAACCGCCTATGATCCCGTTGGCAAAGGCCCCTACCTGGGGATTTGTTGGCCTGGGGGGGTATCAGCTGTCGATGACCACGACAGAACCGGGGTCCGGAGGAAGACGCGAGGCGGTTCCGCAGAGGAATCCGCTCCGTTTCAACGTGCTCGGATCCCTTGAGAGTTGGGCCGCCGGGGGGCGGCTGAGGCTGGGCGGGGCGATCCAGGAACGGGTCCTGTCCATGCTGTTGCTGGAATCCGGCCGGGTGGTGACCGTCGCCCGGCTGGTCGAGGCCGCGTGGGAACAGGACCCACCTGCAACGGCCGCGCACCAGGTCCGCAAAGCCGTCGCCGACCTGCGCCGGCGCATCCCGGACGGCGGCGCGGTGATCGTCACCGACGGCCCCGGGTACCGGGCCGCCGTCACGGCCGGCCAGCTGGACCTGCTGGAGTTCGACGCACTCGTCCAGGCCGCCGGCCAGGCCGCCAAGGAGGGCCGCCTGACCACGGCCGCCGAGCGGCTGGCCTCCGCCCTGGCCCTGTGGCGCGGCCCCGTGCTGTCCGGCGCCGGCGGGTCGGTGATCGACGGCGCCGCGACCGCGCTGGAGGAGCGGCGGCTGTCCGCCGCCGAACAGTACTTCGGCCTGCGGCTCACGCTCGGGGAGAGCGGCGAGCTGGTGTCGGGGCTGCGCGCGCTGATCACCGAGCACCCGCTGCGGGAGACCCTGCGCGGGCAGCTGATGCTCGCCCTCTACCGCACGGGGCGGCAGGCCGAGGCGCTCCAGGAGTACGGGCGGGTGCGCGAGCTGCTCGTGGAGGAGCTCGGCATCGACCCGGGGCCCCAGCTGGCCAGGCTGTACGAGTCGATCCTGCGCGACGCCCCGGAACTGGCCGGCCCCGAGCGCCCGGCGCCCGAGGCCCGCGCCCCGGACCCGGAGCCCGCGCCCGCCCCGGTACCCGTCGCCGCAGCCGTAGCCGTGCAGGAGGCGCCGCCCGCCCCGGTCCCGGCGGCGCCCGCCGCCGAGGCCCCCTGCACGCTCCCCTACGACCTGCCCGACTTCACCGGCCGCGCCAAGGAGCTGAACGAGCTCTTCGCCTCCGTCCGGGAGGGCGGGGAGGGCGGCCCGGGGCAGGAGCGCTACTCCCGCATCGTCGCCATCGACGGCATGGGCGGCATGGGCAAGACCTCCCTCGCGGTCCGCGCCGCCCACCGGCTGGCCGACCGCTACCCGGACGGCCAGCTGCTGATCGACCTGCGCGGCTTCACCCCGGGCGAGACGCCCGTGACGCCGGCGTCCGCGCTGGACGGCCTGCTGCGCACCCTCGGCACGCCCGGCGACCGCATCCCCGAGGACCTGGAGGGCCGCGCCGCGCTGTGGCGGGCCACCCTGGACGGCCGGCGGATCCTGCTGCTGCTCGACAACGCCGTCGACGCCGCCCAGATCCGGCCCCTGCTCCCGGCCTCGCCGGGCTGCCTGGTGCTGGTCACGAGCCGGGCCCGGCTGCTGGACCTCGACGGGGTCGAGTGGGTCTCCATCGACCTGATGAAGCCCGAGGAGAGCACCGACCTGATGACGCAGACGCTCGGCGCGGCCCGCGTGGCCGCCGAGCCGGAGGCCGCCGCCGAACTGGCGGAGCTGTGCGGGCACCTCCCGCTGGCCCTGCGCATCGCCACCGCCCGGCTGCGCAACAGGCCGCGGTGGACGGTCCGTTACCTGGTCGAGCGGCTGCGGGACGAGACCCGCCGGATGGACGAGCTCAGCTCGGGCGAGCGCAGCGTCGCGGCGACGCTGCGGCTGTCGTACCTGGCGATGGACGAGAAGCACCGCACGGCCTTCCGCATCCTGAGCCTGCACCCGGGCGCCGACATCGACGTCCACACGGCGGCCGCGCTCCTCGGCGCGTCCGTCCGCGACGCCGAGGACACCCTGGAGTTCCTGCTCGACGTGCACCTCGTCCAGCAGCCCGACATCGGCCTCTACACCTTCCACGACCTGGTCCGCAGCTTCGCCCAGAGCCTGCGGGTCCCGGCGACGGAGGCCGCCGACGCGGCGGCGGTCGAGCGGCTGCTCGGCTACTACCTGACGGCGACGGACGCGGCCTGCGAGGTGCTGTTCCCGGGCCGTGAGCACCGGCCCACCGGCATCCAGCCGTACGAGGGCGAGCTCCCGGCCCTCGGGCGGGCGGAGCTGGCGGGCCGCTGGTTCGACCAGGAGCACGACGGCCTGCTGGCCGCGGTCGCCCTCGCGGACCGGCGCGGCCACGACCGCTACACGGCCTGCCTGAGCCGCAACCTCTCCTTCCACCTGCACGCGCGCGGCCGCTTCGACGAGTTCTGGAACCTCGGCCGCCTCGCCGTCGCCGCCGCCCGCCGGCTCGACGACCCGCACCTGCTGAGCGTCAGCCTGGCCAACCTGGGCGCCGCCTGCTGGAAGCTCGGCCGGTTCGAGGAGGGGCTGGAGGTCGCGGCGGAGGGAAGGGACACCGCCGTACGCCTCGGCGACCGGCACATCGAGGCGCACAGCGAGTCGACCATCGGCCTGCTGCTGTCGATGCTCGGCCAGTACGCGGCGGCCGTTCCCCTGATCGAGCGGGCCATCAACCTCGCCTCGGAGCTGGGGATCCGGCGCGAGGAGGCGGAGGGCCTGACCATGCTCAGCTCGCTGTACGAGCGCTGCGGCCTCTACGAGGAGGCCGCGGAGACCGCGCGGCGGGCGATCGGGATCAGCCGCGGGCTCGGCTATGAGGTCGGCGAGCTCATAGCCGTGACCGACCTGGCCTTCGCCCAGGCAGGACTGGGTGAGTACCGGGCGGCGGAGGAGTCCCTGAGGACCGCCCGCGCGCTGTGCGCGCGGAGCCGGGAACAGGCGGACGTCGCCCTCGTGCTCGCCCTGTCCGCCGAGGTCTCGGACCGCCTCGGCGCGTACGAGGAGGCCTCCGGGTACGCGGAGCAGGCCCTGGCGCTCGCCCGCTCGAGCGGTGCGCCGATCCGGCTGGCGAAGGTGGAGAACCTCCTGGGCCGGCTGTACGTCCGCCGGCGGGACCACGAGGCGGCGCGGGTCCTGCACGCCCACGCCCACAAGATCGCGTCGGCGATCCGCCTGCGGTCCGAGGAGGCCCGTGCGCTGACCGGCCTGGCCCTGGTCGCCGAGGCCGCCGGCGACCCGGCGACCGCCTCCGCACACCGGGCGGAGGCCGCGGAGCTGTTCGACGCCATGGGGATACCCGAGCAGCGCCGCGCGCACTGAGCCGGAACGCGGATGTGCCCCGCACCGGATACCGGTGCGGGGCACATCCGCGTACGGGATGCGGTTCGGCCCGTCGTCAGGGGGCGACAGCCGGGGAGGGGGCCGGGGAGGGGGCTGCCGGGCCACGCCCCTCGGCGAGGACCTCGTGACCGGCCGGGGCGCCCGTCTCCGAGGAGTGGACCGTGACCCCGAGTCCGAGGACCAGGGCCGCCGCGAAGATCCCGACCAGGCCCGTCAGCTTGCCGTTCATTGCCCATCCCCCTGATGTGTGCGGTGTGCGGTCCCCGGTGTGGGCCGGTGCCGCTTTCGACATCACTGAGACTGGGCCAGGGCGATCCCGAACCGTTCCCTTCCCGATACCTGTCCAACTCCCTTATCGGGATGGCCGGTTACCGCTGTCCGGTAACCACCCGTCAGACGGGTTCCACTTCTTCCTCCGGCCGGCGCGCGGGGTTCCCGTACGGTTCCCGCGCGGCCGCGATCCGCGATCCGCGGGCGGTGATCAGTACGTCCGTACGAGTGGTCCCTGACTCGTACCCGGCCAGGTCCAGCAGGGCCCGGACGGTCGCCCGCACCCCGGCCCGGTCCTCCTCGGAGAGGGGCTGCGCGTGGCCCTCGGCCGTGATGCCGGCGACCAGGTGCATCCCGCCCACGGAGAAGGTCTCCACGCTGAAGCGCGGCCCGGTCAGCAGCTCCTCGACGAGGTGCGGTCCGGGGTACCGGCCCACGACGGCCCGCCCGGCCCAGTCCGCGAGGGCCTCGTGGTCCCGTACCGGGGTCGTGTGCCAGGCACCCGACGCGTCGGCGGACTTGATCACCACCGGCAGCGGGAAGGCCTCCGCGAGGGCCCGGGCCTCCGCGACGGTGGCCGCCTCCTCGGCGCGCACGGCCGAGATCCCGCTGGCGTTCAGGACCCGCCGCATCGCCGCCGCGTCGGGCAGGCCGGGCACCGCCCCCTCCCGTTCCCGGCGCTCCCGCGCGAGCTCCCGGGCCACCGCCTCGGCGGCGTCCGGGGCCCCGCCCGTCAGGGCTCCGGGGAGGTAGAGGACGTGCCCGATCCCGTGGTGACGGGCCGTGTCCGTCAGGACGGCGCGCAGCGCGGCCGCGTCCGCGAAGTCCACGCGCAGGATCCGCTCGGGGGGCAGCTCCTCGCGGACGCCCCGCTCCACCTCCAGCCTGTGGTCCAGGGCCGCCCAGACCTCCAGACCCGCCGCGCGGGCCGCGCGTACGAGCCCCGGTCCGGGCATCACCAGCAGGGCCCGTCGCGCCCGCTGTGCCGTCTGGCTGTCACTCACCGTGTCCCCCTTCTCGGACTTCCCGGGAGATAGTGACGCCCCGCCTTCCCGATCAGATCCCTCGGCGGTCCTGGACGGCCGACGTCTTTTCCGGACTGTCCGGTTACGTACCGGCCGGGGTCCGCAGCCCGTCCAGCACCGCTCCATCCGCCTTCCGGGGTTCCTCCAGGGGGAACCGATCGGGACCGGGCGGGAGGACGGCCAAAGGACGGCGGGGGCCGGCGAAGCGCTGACGGAGGGGAGCCAAAACAAAACCCCCTGACCGGCGTTTCCGCAGGTCAG
Source organism: Streptomyces sp. NPDC000075 (assembly GCF_040301925.1). Taxonomy (NCBI): domain Bacteria; kingdom Bacillati; phylum Actinomycetota; class Actinomycetes; order Kitasatosporales; family Streptomycetaceae; genus Streptomyces; species Streptomyces sp. NPDC000075. Next base: position 201,788 of record NZ_JBEPFL010000003.1, on the reverse strand, counting down.
GGGGTTTTCTAGAGTGGAGCCTAGGAGATTCGAACTCCTGACATCTGCCTTGCAAAAGCAGCGCTCTACCAACTGAGCTAAGGCCCCGTGCGTCCGGACGCGGGCCCTCCCCGGGAGGGAGTGTCCGTTCCGCAGGACAGAGTACCCGGTGCACCCCCTCATCCCGCAAAATGATGGGGACTCCCGCCCCGCGACCACGCTCCGTAAGATGCTCGCGAGGTTCGCACCAGCGAAGGGGAGTAGTAAGAGTGGACGCAGTACAGCAAGAGGCCACCGCCAGAGCCCGGGAGCTTCAGCGCAGTTGGTACGGGGAGCCGCTCGGCGCCCTCTTCCGACGGCTCATAGACGACCTCGGCCTGAACCAGGCTCGCCTCGCTGCTGTCCTCGGACTGTCGGCGCCCATGCTGTCCCAGCTGATGAGCGGGCAGCGCGCCAAGATCGGCAACCCGGCCGTGGTCCAGCGGGTCCAGGCCCTCCAGGACCTCGCCGGACAGGTGGCGGACGGCAGCGTCAGCGCCGGCGAGGCCACCGACCGGATGGACGAGATCAAGAACACCCAGGGAGGGTCCGTCCTCAGCAACAGCACCCAGACCACGACGAGTTCCGGCGCCCCCACGGTCAAGCGGGTCGTCCGGGAGATCCAGTCGCTGCTGCGGTCGGTCTCCGCGGCCGGCGACATCATCGACGCGGCGAACGCCCTGGCCCCCAGCCACCCCGAACTGGCGGAGTTCCTCCGGGTGTACGGCGCGGGTCGCACGGCGGAGGCGGTGGCCCACTACGAGGCCCACCAGAACTGACCCACCGGGGTGACGGGGGGCGGGGGACGGGGCGGTACGGGGCACGGGGCGGTACGTCGCGGCCGAAGCGCTCCTGCGGGGCGCGGCCCCTGCTCCTGAGGTGCGTGCGCGGGCGGAGGACGCCGTCCACCGCTACGTCGTCGCCGCCCCGGGCCGGCTCGTCCCGCGGCAACTGCGCGGCGCCCGGCCGGACTTCCCGGCCCGATTCCGGGGGCACTGGTCGAACACTTCCCCGCCCACGGCATCCCCGAGGCCCCCGGAGGGCGTCCCGGCGCCGCTGTGGGACGTCGTCGCCGATCTCCCGCACCCGGACCCCCGAAACCGCTTCCGGACCGCCACAGGGGCACGCAAGGCCCTTGCCGAGGCCGCCCAGTTGATCCCCTCACCCCGAGCGGACCTCCGGCGGCGGCGCGGAGGGCCCCGGAACAGCACGAAGCCCCGGCTGCAGCGGCAGCCGGGGCTTCATGAGATCAAACGTGGGGCTCACACGCCGGAACCGGAAGGCACGGAGTCGGTAGCCTCCGTCCACAGGTCCTGCTCGGCGCGGTCCGCCTGGATCTGGCGGTACACGAGGAGCCCGCCGATGGCGGCCAGTGCGACCAGGAGCAGCTTCTTCACCGCGCGACCTCGTCTTTCGTTGACGTTGGGGACTTCTGGGCGCCAACAATACACACCGACCGATACCGATCGGTTATCTGGGAGCCCCCCGGACGGCCCAACGAAGAAGACCCCCGGGCCCGGGGGCCTGGGGGTCTTCTTCACTGTGGGGCTAACAGGATTTGAACCTGTGGCCTCATCCTTATCAGGGATGCGCTCTAACCAACTGAGCTATAGCCCCTCCGCGCCTGCGCGCTGACTCCTGAAGATTAGCGCACAGACGCAGTGGAACCCAAATCCGTTCCCGGCGGGCTTCCCGCAGGTCAGTCAGCGGGTCATTCGTCCTCGGCGAGCGTGAGCTCCACGCCGCCCACGAAGCCCGCCGACAGGTTGTAGATGAACGCGCCCAGCGTCGCCAGGGCGGTCATCAGCACGACGTCGATCACCGCGATCACCGAGGTGAAGATCAGCACGCGCGGCAGCGACAGGAACGACTGGAGGTCGAACCCGTTGCCCTCGTTCGATCCGGTGGCCTCGCTGATCGTCCCGCCGACCGTCGAGAAGATGCCCATGGCGTCCATGACCATCCACAGCACCGCCGACGCCACGATCGTGCAGACGCCGAGCGCGATGGACAGCAGGAAGCTGACCTTCATCACCGACCACGGGTCGGCCTTGGCCACCCGCAGCCGTGCCTTGCGCGTCCTGGGCGTCGTACGGACCGCCGGACGGGGTGCCCGCTGCGTACCCGGGCCCTGGGGGGCCGCGTACGCCTGCGGCGGGTGGTAGGGCTGCTCGGCCGCGTCCTTCTTCTTCGCGGCGGCGGCCGGCTTCTGCTTCTGCTTGGACTGGGACTGCGCCTCGGCCTGCGGCTCCGACTGCGGCCCCCGGGTGTCCGTCACGGTTCCCCCCCTGCCTTCGGCGGGGGTACCGGCGGTACCCCCGCCCTGGGATTCCGCGGCGGGGCCACGGGCACCGTTCGCTCCAGTCTTGGCCGGTCCGGCGCCCGTGGCTCCACTCACGACTTACTCCTCGTGCTCCCGATCCGGGGACGCTTCGCCCCCGGCGGCCTCGGCGGCCGTTCCCTCGGCTGCCGCGGCCTCGATCCCTGTCTCGATCTCGTCGACCTCGTCAGCTTCCTGACCGGCCTCGGCGTTGCGGGCGATACCCACCACGGCATCCCGCTTGCCCAGGTTGATCAGCTGGACGCCCATGGTGTCACGGCCCGTCTCCCTGACTTCGTTGACTCGCGTACGGATCACACCGCCGCCGAGCGTGATGGCGAGGATCTCGTCCGATTCGTCCACCACCAGCGCGCCGACGAGCGATCCGCGGTCCTCCACGATCTTGGCTGCCTTGATGCCCAGACCGCCACGGCCCTGGACGCGGTACTCGTCCACCGCGGTCCTCTTGGCGTAGCCGCCGTCGGTCGCGGTGAACACGAACGTACCCGGCCGGACAACGCTCATCGAGAGCAGTTCGTCACCCTCGCGGAAGCTCATGCCCTTCACACCGGAGGTGGCGCGGCCCATCGGGCGCAGCGCGTCGTCCGTCGCCGTGAAGCGGATGGACTGCGCCTTCTTGCTGATGAGCAGCAGGTCGTCCTCGGCGGACACCAGCTCGGCGCCGATCAGCTCGTCATCGCCGCCGTCCTCGGTCTCACGGAGGTTGATGGCGATGACACCGCCCGAGCGGGGCGAGTCGTAGTCCTTCAGCGCCGTCTTCTTCACCAGGCCGGCCTTGGTGGCCAGGATCAGGTAGGGCGCCGCCTCGTAGTCGCGGATCGCGAGGATCTGGGCGATCTTCTCGTCCGGCTGGAAGGCCAGCAGGTTCGCCACGTGCTGCCCGCGGGCGTCGCGGCCGGCGTCCGGGAGCTCGTAGGCCTTGGAGCGGTAGACGCGGCCCTTGTTCGTGAAGAACAGCAGCCAGTGGTGCGTGGTGGAGACGAAGAAGTGGTCGACCAGGTCGTCCTGCTTCAGCTTCGTGCCGCGCACGCCCTTGCCGCCGCGCTTCTGCGAGCGGTAGTCCTCGGTCTTGGTGCGCTTGACGTAACCGCCGTGCGTGATGGTGACGACGATGTCCTCTTCGGCGATCAGGTCCTCGATGGACATGTCACCGTCGAAGGGCACCAGCTTGGAGCGCCGGTCGTCGCCGTACTTCTCGACGATCGCGGCCAGTTCCTCGCTGACGATCGAGCGCTGCTTCTCCGGCGAGGCCAGGATCGCGTTGTACTCGTTGATCTTCGCCTGGAGCTCGTCGTGCTCGGCGACGATCTTCTGGCGCTCCAGGGCCGCCAGGCGGCGCAGCTGCATCTCCAGGATCGCGTTCGCCTGGATCTCGTCGATCTCCAGGAGGCCCATCAGGCCCTCGCGCGCGATCTCGACGGTGTTGCTGCGCCGGATGAGCGCGATGACCTCGTCGATGGCGTCCAGCGCCTTGAGCAGGCCGCGCAGGATGTGGGCCCGCTCCTCCGCCTTGCGCAGGCGGAAGCGCGTACGGCGGACGATGACCTCGATCTGGTGCTGCACCCAGTGGCGGATGAACGCGTCGATCGACAGGGTGCGCGGCACCCCGTCCACCAGCGCCAGCATGTTCGCGCCGAAGTTCGTCTGGAGGTCGGTGTGCTTGTACAGGTTGTTCAGCACGACCTTGGCGACGGCGTCGCGCTTGAGCACGATCACCAGGCGCTGGCCGGTCCGGGACGAGGTCTCGTCGCGGACGTCGGCGATGCCGCCGATCTTGCCGTCCTTGACCAGGTCGGCGATCTTCTGCGCCAGGTTGTCGGGGTTGGTCTGGTACGGGAGCTCGGTGACCACCAGGCACTGGCGGTTCTGGATCTCCTCGACCTCGACCACCGCGCGCATCGTGATGGAGCCGCGGCCGGTCCGGTACGCCTCCTCGATGCCCTTGCGGCCCACGACGAGGGCGCCGGTCGGGAAGTCCGGGCCCTTGATGCGCTCGATGAGCGCGTCCTGGAGCTCCTCGTGCGAGGCGTCCGGGTGCTCCAGCGCCCACTGGGCGCCGGCCGCGACCTCGCGCAGGTTGTGCGGCGGGATGTTGGTGGCCATACCGACGGCGATACCGGCGGAGCCGTTGACCAGCAGGTTCGGGAACCGCGCCGGCAGGACGGTGGGCTCCTGGTTGCGGCCGTCGTAGTTGTCCTGGAAGTCGACGGTCTCCTCGTCGATGTCCCGGAGCATCTCCATGGCCAGCGGCATGAGCTTGCACTCGGTGTACCGCATGGCGGCGGCCGGGTCGTTGCCCGGGGAGCCGAAGTTGCCGTTGGAGTCCACCAGCGGCATGCGCATCGACCACGGCTGGGCCAGGCGGACCAGGGCGTCGTAGATGGAGCTGTCACCGTGCGGGTGGTAGGTGCCCATGACGTCGCCGACGACGCGGGCGCACTTGTAGAAGCCCTTCTCGGGCCGGTAGCCGCCGTCGTACATCGCGTACAGCACACGACGGTGGACGGGCTTGAGGCCGTCCCGGACGTCGGGCAGCGCGCGGGAGACGATGACGGACATCGCGTAGTCGAGGTAGGAGCGCTGCATCTCCGTCTCGAGCCCGACGGGCTCGATGCGCAGCACGGGCTGCTCCTCCGCGGGATTCTCTGCGGTGGGGGTGGTTTCGTCGGCCATTGCCGGTCAGAAGTCCTTTCGGGCGGTCAGCGGAGGCCGACTCAGATGTCGAGGAAGCGGACGTCCTTGGCGTTGCGCTGGATGAAGGAACGCCGCGCCTCGACGTCCTCACCCATCAGCACCGAGAACAGGTCGTCGGCCTGCGCCGCGTCGTCCAGCGTGACCTGGCCGAGCACGCGGTGGTCCACGTCCATGGTGGTGACGCGCAGCTCCTCGGCGTTCATCTCGCCCAGACCCTTGAAGCGCTGGATCGAGTCTTCCTTGATGCGCTTGCCGTTCTGCTTGCCGAGCTCGACCAGGGCGTCGCGCTCGCGGTCCGAGTACGCGTACTCGAAGTCGTCGCGGCCCCACTTGATCTTGTACAGCGGCGGGCGGGACAGGTAGACGTGCCCGGCCTCGACCAGCGGACGCATGAAGCGGAAGAGGAAGGTCAGCAGCAGGGTGTTGATGTGCTGGCCGTCGACGTCGGCGTCCGCCATCAGGATGATCTTGTGATAGCGGAGCTTCTCGATGTCGAAGTCCTCGTGCACACCGGTGCCGAAGGCGCTGATCAGCGCCTGGACCTCGGTGTTCTGGAGGATCTTGTCGATGCGGGCCTTCTCGACGTTCAGGATCTTGCCGCGGATGGGCAGGATGGCCTGGTACATCGGGTTGCGGCCGGACTTCGCGGAGCCGCCGGCGGAGTCACCCTCGACGATGAAGATCTCGCACTTGGTCGGGTCGTTCGACTGGCAGTCCGACAGCTTGCCCGGCAGCGAGGCGCTCTCCAGCAGGCCCTTGCGGCGGGTCAGGTCGCGGGCCTTGCGGGCCGCGACGCGGGCCGTGGCCGCCTGGATGGCCTTGCGGACGATGTCCGCGGCCTCGACCGGGTTGCGGTCGAACCAGTCGTTCAGGTGCTCGTGGACCACCTTCTGCACGAAGGTCTTGGCCTCCGTGTTGCCCAGCTTGGTCTTGGTCTGGCCCTCGAACTGGGGCTCGCCCAGCTTGACCGAGATGATGGCCGTCAGACCCTCGCGGATGTCCTCGCCGGCGAGGTTGTCGTCCTTCTCGCGGAGCAGCTTCTTGTCACGCGCGTAGCGGTTGACCAGGCCGGTCAGCGCCGCGCGGAAGCCCTCTTCGTGCGTGCCGCCCTCGTGCGTGTGGATCGTGTTCGCGAAGGAGTACACGCCCTCGGTGTACTGCGAGTTCCACTGCATCGCGATCTCGACCGAGAGCATGCGCTCCTTGTCCTCGGCCTCGACGTCGATGACGGTCGGGTGGATCAGCTCGCCCTTGCGCGAGTTGAGGTACTTCACGAAGTCGACGATGCCGCCCTCGTAGAAGTACTTCACCGTGCGGGCGCTGGGCTCGGTCGCGTCCGCGTCGGGGTCGTCCGCGCCGACGGTGGCCTTCGCGGACTCACGCTCGTCGGTCAGCGTCAGGGTCAGGCCCTTGTTGAGGAAGGCCATCTCCTGGAAGCGCCGCGACAGCGTCTCGAAGGAGTACTCGGTGGTCTCGAAGATGTCGCCGTCGGCCCAGAACGTCACCGACGTGCCGGTCTCGTCGGTCTCCTCGTTCTTGGCCAGCGGGGCCGTCGGGACGCCCAGCTTGTAGTCCTGGGTCCAGCGGTGGCCGTCCGTCTTGACCTCGACCGCGACCTTGGTCGACAGGGCGTTCACGACGGAGACACCGACGCCGTGCAGACCGCCGGAGACGGCGTAGCCGCCGCCGCCGAACTTGCCGCCCGCGTGCAGGACGGTCAGGACGACCTCGACCGCGGGCTTGCCCTCGGACGGCACGATGCCGACCGGGATGCCTCGGCCGTTGTCCACCACGCGCACGCCGCCGTCGGCGAGGATCGTCACGTCGATGGTGTCCGCGTGCCCGGCCAGCGCCTCGTCGACCGAGTTGTCCACGACCTCGTAGACGAGGTGGTGCAGACCACGCTCGCCCGTGGAGCCGATGTACATGCCCGGCCGCTTGCGGACCGCGTCCAGGCCCTCGAGGACCTGGATCGCACTGGCGTCGTAATTCTTCTCGTTGGAGTCGCCGGAATCGGCCACGAAGCGCCCTTTCTGGCACAGCGCAGCCCGTACTCCGGACCAGCATGTGCGCCGGCGGGAGCGGCCGCGTCGATCTGCGTCGTCTGCGTTTGTTCGGTGTCACCCCGCGAATCCGGCGGGATTGTCTCCAGTCTACCGGTACCACTGACATGAATGGGGGTTTGCCGGTACCTGAGTCCGCATGTGCCGCCCTGAACCTCCTCTCTCCGACTCCCCATATCCGGGGAGGGGCTCCAAGAGGCTCACACGGGCGTCCAGCGCTTCGGCCTGTCAACCCACGGCTACGGTGAGGGACGCCGCATCGCCGGCCTTCGAATCCAGCCCCGCCGGCGTTTGAGGCGCGGGGTCTGGGGCGGAGCCCCAGGTCCCGGCGCAGCCGGGCTCATCCCGCAGGGGGGCTCAGCCCCAGGTGTCCCCAGGCCCCGAGCCACCCGGCGCCCGCAAGGGCCCGTACCGCTTCGGCCGCCCGCCCGGCCCCTGCACCTTGATCATCCGCACGGTCCCCTGCCCCAGCTCCGCGTTCAGCCGCGCCACCAGCTGCGGCGCGAGCAGCTTCAGCTGGGCCGCCCAGGCGGAGGAGTCGCAGCGGACCAGGAGCTCCCGGTCCTCGTACCGTTCCGGTTCGCAGTGCGCGGCGATCTCCGGGCCGACGATCTCCGCCCACCGCTCCATCACCCCGGCCACCGCGATCGGCATCTCCCAGCCGCGTTCGGTGCGCAGCCGGTCCAGCGCCGCCATCAGCGGCATCGGGTCCCGGCCGTCGGCCCGCGCGCCCGAGCGCAGCCCTGGCTGCTGCTGGCGCCTGCGGCCTCCCGCCGCGTTGCCGCGGGCCCGGGCCTGCTCGCGGGCGGCGGCCAGGGCCTGCCGGGCGAGGTCCACGCCGGAGGGCTCGGCGGCCTTCCGCTTCTGCTGTCCGTCGTCGCTCACAGCCGGGTCACCTCACCGCCGGACACCGCGAAGCGCGTCCCCGTCAGTACGTCCGGAACGTCGTCGTCCACCGCCGCCGTCACCAGGACCTGCTCGCCCGGGGCCACCAGTTCCGCGAGCCGCTCCCGGCGGCGGGCGTCCAGTTCCGCGAAGACGTCGTCGAGGATCAGGACGGGCTCGTTCCCCTCCGAGCGCAGCAGCTCGTACGAGGCCAGCCGCAGCGCCAGCGCGTACGACCAGGACTCGCCGTGGCTGGCGTACCCCTTGGCGGGGAGCGCGCCGAGGCTCAGGAGCACGTCGTCGCGGTGCGGCCCGACCAGGGTGACCCCGCGCTCGATCTCCTGCTTGCGCACCCCGGCGAGGCCTTCGAGCAGTACCTCGTAGAGCGCCTCGCGGGTGCGGGCCCCGCCGCCGTCGGCGTTCTCGCCGGCGGAGGACTTGTAGGCGAGCCCGAGCGGGCCGCCGCCGGGGGCGAGCTGTTCGTAGGCCTTGTCGGCCAGCGGCAGCAGGGTGGTGAGCAGGTCGAGGCGGTGGGCGAGGAGCTCGGCGCCCGCGCGCGCGAGGTGCTGGTCCCACACGTCGAGCGTGGACATGTCCATGGAGCGGCCGCCGTGCCGGCGGGCCATGGCCGCGGACTTCAGCAGGGTGTTGCGCTGCTTGAGCACCCGCTCGTAGTCGGAGCGGACGGCGGCCATGCGCGGGGAGCGGGCGGTGACGAGTTCGTCCAGGAACCGGCGCCGCTCGCCCGGGTCGCCCTTGACCAGGGCCAGGTCCTCGGGGGCGAACAGCACGGTCCGGACGATCCCCAGCACGTCCCGGGGCCTGACCTGCGAGGACCTGTTGATACGGGCCCGGTTGGCGCGGCCCGGGTTAAGCTCCAGCTCGACCAGCTGCTGCCGTTCGCCCTGGGTCACGGCGGCCCGGATGACGGCGCGGTCGGCGCCCATCCGCACGAGCGGGGCGTCGGAGGAGACACGGTGGCTGCCCAGGGTGGCCAGATACCCGACGGCCTCGACGAGGTTGGTCTTGCCCTGGCCGTTGGGGCCCACGAAAGCCGTGACGCCCGGGGCGAGGGGGACCTCGGCCCGGGCGTACGAGCGGAAGTCGGCCAACGAGAGATGCGAAACGTGCATACGGCGCCGACCTCCCCCGGCTTCCTGCTGCTGTGCTCTGTGGTGCTGTGGTGCTGTGGTGCGGTTACTTCTTCTCGACCGCGTGGCCGCCGAACTGGTTGCGCAGCGCCGCGATCATCTTCATCTGCGGGGAGTCGTCCTGGCGGGACGCGAAGCGGGCGAAGAGCGACGCGGTGATCGCCGGCAGCGGCACCGCGTTGTCGATCGCCGCCTCGACGGTCCAGCGGCCCTCGCCCGAGTCCTGGGCGAAGCCCTTGAGCTGGTCGAGGTGCTCGTCCTCGTCCAGCGCGTTGACGGCCAGGTCCAGCAGCCAGGAACGGATGACCGTGCCCTCCTGCCAGGACCGGAAGACCTCGCGGACGTCGGTGACCGAGTCCACCTTCTCCAGGAGCTCCCAGCCCTCGGCGTAGGCCTGCATCATGGCGTACTCGATGCCGTTGTGGACCATCTTCGCGAAGTGGCCCGCGCCGACCTTGCCGGCGTGCACGGCGCCGAAGTCACCCTCGGGCTTGAGGGCGTCGAAGACCGGCTGGACGGCCGCGACGTTCTTCTCGTCGCCGCCGTACATCAGCGCGTAGCCGTTCTCCAGGCCCCAGACGCCGCCGGAGACACCGCAGTCGACGAAGCCGATGCCCTTGGCCTCGAGCTCCGCGGCGTGCTTCTCGTCGTCCGTCCAGCGGGAGTTGCCGCCGTCGACGACGATGTCGCCGGGGGAGAGCAGCTCCGCCAGCTCGTCCACGGTGGACTGCGTCGCGGCGCCTGCCGGGACCATGACCCACACCACGCGGGGGGCCTGGAGGCTGTCCACAAGCTCCCGCAGGCTGTGGACATCGGCGAGGTCCGGGTTGCGGTCGTATCCGATGACGGTGTGGCCTGCGCGGCGGATGCGCTCGCGCATGTTGCCGCCCATCTTGCCGAGTCCGACGAGACCGAGCTCCATCAGGTGGGTTCCTTAAGCGTTGGGGCCGTCTGTATCGGGGCTCCCCGGGGACCGGTGGTTTCCGGCCGTTTTCTCCTGGGTCGCCCGCCGGGTCCGAGCCTACGCCGGGGCGTGGCGCGGGGCCGCTCCGCACGGCGCCGGGCCCGGAACCCGCTGTCGCGGTTCCGGGCCCGGCGGCGGCGTACGGGACGGACGTCAGCCGGAGAGGCGGACCGGCATGATCAGGTACTTGTAGGCCTCGTCCGCCTCGGCGTCGACCGCGGGACGGCCGCTGAGCAGGGCGGGCTTGGTCGAGGTGGTGAAGCTGAGCTGGGCGGCCGGCGAGTCGATCGCGCTCAGGCCGTCGAGCAGGAAGGTCGGGTTGAAGGCGATCGAGATGTCGTCACCCTCGAGCGTGGCGTCGACGCGCTCCACAGCCTGTGCATCGTCGCTGGACCCGGCCTCCAGGATGAGGACGCCCTGCTCGAAGCTGAGGCGGACCGGGGTGTTGCGCTCGGCGACCAGCGCCACGCGCTTGACGGCCTCGACGAACGGGGCGGTCTCGATCACGGCGACCGAGTTGAACTCCGTCGGGAAGAGCGTGCGGTACTTCGGCAGGTCACCCTCGAGCAGACGGGTGGTGGTGCGGCGGCCGGCGCCCTCGAAGCCGATGAGGCCCTCGCCCTGGCCGGAGCCGGAGAGCGCCAGGGTGACGGTGTCGCCGCTGGTGAGGGACTTGGCGGTGTCGAGGAGGGTCTTGGCGGGCACCAGGGCCACGGCCGAGGCGTCCGGGTTCTCCGGCTTCCACAGGAACTCGCGGACCGCGAAGCGGTAGCGGTCGGTGGAGGCCAGGGTGACGCGGTCGCCCTCGATCTCGATGCGGACACCGGTCAGCACGGGCAGCGTGTCGTCGCGGCCGGCGGCGATGGCCACCTGGGCGGCGGCGGAGGCGAAGACCTCACCCGGGACGGTGCCGGTGGCGGTGGGCATCTGCGGGAGCGCCGGGTATTCCTCCACAGGCAGGGTGTGGAGTGTGAACCGCGAGGAGCCGCAGACCACGGTCGCCCGTACACCGTCTGTGGAAATCTCCACCGGGCGGTTGGGGAGGGCGCGGCAGATGTCGGCGAGGAGCCGGCCGGAGACGAGGACCGTGCCGTCCTCCTCCACGTCGGCCTCGACGGAGACGCGGGCCGAGACCTCGTAGTCGAAGCCGGAGAGGGACAGGGTGCCGTCCTCGGCCTTGAGCAGCAGGCCCGCGAGGACGGGGACCGGCGGCCGGGCCGGGAGGCTGCGTGCGGCCCAGGCCACCGCCTCCGCGAGTACGTCGCGCTCCACCCGGATCTTCACCGGAACCGCCTCCTGCTGTTGCTCGCTCGTCTGCCGGCCTTCGTCGTCGGTCGTCGATGCCTCGACCGATGCCGGGGACCAGTCTGACGTACGGCGCCGACAGTCGTTGCGGCTGGCGGTCAAGTCGGGAGCGAGGCGCCGGGGCGGCCGTCCGACGAGTTGTGCACAGGACCTGCTTGAAAACCGAATCCGCGCTAACTGTCTATGGGGGTAGTAGTAGGGCCTGTGGAAACGGTGGAAAAGCTCGTTCTCGCAGGTCAGACCCAGTTTTTTATCCCCACACCCTGTGGGTGGCACCGGTGGACAACACGGTGTCTCTGTGGAGAAAGGAAAGTTCTGCACAGGTCGTCCCCAGGGGACCCCCACTACTCCACAGGTGTGTCCCCAGTTTTTCCCCAGAAGTCCACAGCCCAAACGTCGACATCCGTGTGACGGCTTTCACTCTTGACGGTGAGGGAAGGGGGCCGGTTGCCGAACAGTGGACAACCGTGTGGAGAACCGTCGGGAACCTGTGCACAGGATGCACCAACCTGTGAGTCGGCGGTGGACAGAGGAGTGGATGAGCCTGTGGATGATTTTTCTGTCCACAGGCTGTGGATGGCGCTTGCGCACAATTCCACAGCGGCCTGACCTGGGCTGATGATCCCTCAACCAGCACTCCTGTGGACAGATTGTGGGTGAGGACCGCTGTCCTCAGGCTGTGGACGGAAGAAAGTTGGGGAATCTGTGGACAACCTCCCCTCCTGGGGGCGTATTCGAACAGAGCAGGGGCGCACGAACGACGAAGGGCGCCCCCGGTTCGATCCGGGAGCGCCCTGACAGGAGGTTTCCCTGCGGTCGCGGAGCCCCCTGACACGCCTGCCGGGGGCCGTCGTCAGCCGTTCTTGATGCGGTTGGTGAGCTCCGTGACCTGGTTGTAGATGGACCGGCGTTCGGCCATCAGGGCGCGGATCTTGCGGTCCGCGTGCATGACGGTCGTGTGGTCGCGGCCGCCGAACTGGGCCCCGATCTTCGGCAGGGACAGGTCGGTGAGCTCCCGGCACAGGTACATGGCGATCTGCCGCGCCGTCACCAGCACCCGGCTGCGCGAGGATCCGCACAGGTCGTCCACGGTCAGCCCGAAGTAGTCCGCGGTGGCCGCCATGATGTCGGCGGCGGTGATCTCCGGCGCGCTGTCCTCGCCGCCGGGGATCAGGTTCTTCAGGACGTCCTCGGTCAGGCCCAGGTCCACCGGCTGCCGGTTGAGGCTCGCGAACGCCGTCACCCGGATCAGCGCCCCCTCCAGCTCGCGGATGTTGCGCGAGATCCGGGAGGCGATGAACTCCAGCACCTCCGGCGGGGCGTTGAGCTGCTCCTGGACGGCCTTCTTGCGCAGGATCGCGATCCGGGTCTCCAGCTCGGGCGGCTGGACGTCGGTGATCAGGCCCCACTCGAAGCGGTTGCGGAGCCGGTCCTCCAGGGTGACGAGCTGCTTGGGCGGCCGGTCGGAGGAGAGCACGATCTGCTTGTTGGCGTTGTGGAGCGTGTTGAAGGTGTGGAAGAACTCCTCCTGCGTCGACTCCTTGCTCGCGAGGAACTGGATGTCGTCGACGAGGAGGATGTCCATCTCGCGGTAACGCTTGCGGAAGGCGTCGCCCTTGCCGTCGCGGATGGAGTTGATGAACTCGTTGGTGAACTCCTCCGAGCTCACGTACCGCACCCGGGTGCCGGGGTAGAGGCTCCGCGCGTAGTGCCCGATGGCGTGCAGCAGGTGCGTCTTGCCGAGACCCGACTCCCCGTAGATGAAGAGGGGGTTGTACGCCTTCGCCGGCGCCTCGGCCACGGCCACCGCGGCGGCGTGCGCGAAGCGGTTCGATGCACCGATGACGAAGGTGTCGAAGAGGTACTTCGGGTTCAGCCGGGCGGTCGGCTCCAGCGGGCCCGAGGTGGAGCCGCCGGACGGGGCCGACGGCGGCGGCGCGGGCGTCGGCCGGGCCGGGCGCGGCGCGGGCTGCTCGTAGGACTGCTGCTCGTACGACGGCTGCTCGTACTTCTGGGGCTCGTACTGCGGCTGCTCGTAGGAGGAGGGCTCGTACTTCTGCTGCTCGTAGCCGCCCTGGTCGTAGCCGCCGGGCTCCGGCTGCTGGAGGTAGCCGGGCTGCGGGGAGGCGTACGGGTCGCGCTCGGGGAAGCGCTGCTGCTGCCAGCCGTAGTCGTCCTGTCCGCCGCGCGGCCAGGCGCCGGGCTCAGGGCGCGGCTGCTGGTACTCCGGGTAGGCGGGGCGGGCGGTGGGCAGCTGCTCCTCGCCGGGGCCGGCGCCGGGGCGCGGGCCGCCGTACGGCTCGTAGGAGTCGCGGGAGGGGGCGGGCGGGGCGGGGGGCGCGGGCTCGCCGGCGGAGTCGTCCACGGTGATGGCGATCCGGATCGGGCGGCCGCACTCGCGGCTGAGGGCGTCGCTGATCAGCGGGGCGAGGCGGCCCTCGAGGACCCGCTTGCCCCATTCATTGGGGACGGCGAGCAGGGCGGTGTCGGCGACGAGGGCCAGTGGCTGGCAGCGTTCCACCCACTGCTTGTCCTTCGGCTCGATCCCCTGCTGACCCTCCCCGAGCAGCTTCTCGAGCACGCGTGGCCACACTGCGGCAAGATCGGCAGGTACGTCAGCCACAGAGCACGCTCTCTCACAGGTCCCGCGTCCCACGAATGTGTGGTTCTTTGGGACGGTCGGGACAAAAAATCAGGGATCAGGCAACGGTAGTCAGCCCGGTGGCTGCGGTTCAAGTCGTTGTCCACAGCCTGTGCACAGTGTGGGGCAGAGGGCGCTCGGTTTGACCGGATGGCGTAGCCCCGCGTACCGTAGCGAGGTCGAGTTGTCGATGGCTGCTGCCGCCTGCCTACCGATGGGCGAAGATCACTAATTGTGATCAATTAGCGGTGTCCACTCGGGCGAACACGCGAGTTCCTCGTGGGCGCACGGTGACAGCCAGGCGATGTACCGCCACAACGATTCATTCTCTGGAGCCCCCGAGTGAGCAAGCGCACCTTCCAGCCGAACAACCGCCGTCGTGCCAAGACCCACGGCTTCCGTCTGCGTATGCGTACCCGCGCCGGCCGCGCCATCCTGGCGAACCGCCGCAGCAAGGGCCGCGCCGCCCTCTCCGCGTAACAACGCGCAGGTCGTGACGTCGTGCTGTCTCCCGAAAATCGGCTGAGGCGGCGCGAGGACTTCGCGAGCGCGGTACGCCGAGGACGCCGGGCCGGTCGCCCGCTCCTCGTCGTCCACCTACGTACCAGCGGTGCCACGGACCCGCACGAGCCGGGGGAGACTGATCCCTCGCCGCGTGCGGGTTTCGTCGTCAGCAAGGCCGTCGGCGTCGCCGTCGTCCGGAACCGGGTCAAGCGCCGCCTGCGCCACCTCGTGCGCGACCGGCTGGCCCAGCTGCCCGCCGGTAGCCTGGTAGTGGTGCGGGCCCTGCCCGGAGCGGGTGACGCCGGCGTCGACGAGCTGGCCCGCGACCTGGACGCCGCTCTGGCGCGGCTGCTGGGAGGCGCGGCTCGATGAAGTACCCGCTGCTCGTTTTGATCAAGCTGTACCAGTGGACGATCAGTCCGCTGCTCGGGCCGGTGTGCCGCTATTACCCGTCGTGCTCGCACTACGGGTTCACGGCCATCGACCGGCATGGTGCGGTGAAGGGGACGGTCCTGACCGCCTGGCGGATCCTGCGGTGCAACCCGTGGTCCCCCGGTGGTGTGGACCACGTCCCACCCCGTAAACGCCCGCGTTGGCACGAGCAGCTGCGCAGTGCGTTGCGTAGATCTCGCAATGCTCAAGGAGCCTGATTAGTGGACACGATTGCCAGTCTGTTCAGCTTTATCACCACACCCGTGTCGTGGATCATCGTCCAGTTCCACAAGCTGTACGGGGCGATCTTCGGTGCGGACAGTGGGTGGGCCTGGGGCCTGTCCATCGTGTCCCTGGTGGTCCTGATCCGCATCTGCCTGATCCCGCTCTTCGTCAAGCAGATCAAGGCGACGCGCGGCATGCAGGCGCTCCAGCCGAAGATGAAGGCGATCCAGGAGCGCTACAAGAACGACAAGCAGCGTCAGTCCGAAGAGATGATGAAGCTGTACAAGGAGACGGGCACCAACCCGCTCTCCTCGTGCCTTCCCATCCTGGCGCAGTCCCCGTTCTTCTTCGCGCTGTACCACGTGCTCGCGGCCATCGCCAACGGCAAGACCATCGGCGTGATCAACCAGTCGCTGCTGGAGAGCGCCCGTCAGGCGCACATCTTCGGCGCCCCGCTGGCCGCCAAGTTCATGGACAGCAGCGAGAAGGTCGCGAGCCTCAACGCCTCGATCACCGACGTGCGCATCGTGACCGCCGTCATGATCGTCCTGATGTCGCTGTCGCAGTTCTACACGCAGCGCCAGCTGATGCAGAAGAACGTCGACCTCTCGGTCAAGACGCCGTTCATGCAGCAGCAGAAGATGCTGATGTACATCTTCCCGCTGATCTTCGCCTTCATGGGCATCAACTTCCCCGTCGGCGTCCTCGTCTACTGGCTGACCACCAACGTGTGGACCATGGGCCAGCAGATGTACGTGATCAACCAGAACCCGACGCCGGGCAGCAAGGCGCAGGACCAGTACCTGACCCGTCTCCTGAAGCACGTCTCCACCCACGGGAACGTCAAGGGCCGGGGCAAGAAGAAGATCGTCGCGGCGATCGTGGCCAAGGGCCCGGACCGCAACGACAACGAGCGCAAGTTCATCACCGCGCTGTCGAAGCAGGGCATGGCCGCCCAGGCGGACGGCTCCGTGATCAAGAGTTCTGAGGCCACGGCGGACGCCGACGCGGCGAGCGGCGGTGTCGCGACGAAGCGGCAGCAGCCGAAGCGGCAGACGAAGTCGAAGCGTCAGACGCCCCCCAGCAAGCCCTCCAAGAAGTAGAAGGAGTCCCTCCCGTGACGGAAGGCACCACCACCGCCGCCGCTGAGAGTGGCGACACCCTCACCCGCCTCGAGCAGGAGGGCGAGATCGCGGCCGACTATCTCGAGGGGCTGCTGGACATCGCCGACCTGGACGGCGACATCGACATGGACGTCGAGGCCGACCGCGCCTCGGTGTCGATCGTCAGTGACGCGGGCGGCCGCGACCTGCAGAAGCTTGTGGGCCGCGACGGTGAGGTCCTGGAGGCCCTTCAGGAGCTGACCCGCCTCGCGGTGCACCGGGAGACCGGGGACCGCAGCCGGCTGATGCTCGACATCGCCGGCTTCCGGGCGAAGAAGCGCGCGGAGCTCGCGGCCGTGGGCGCCAAGGCCGCCGCAGACGTGAAGGCCTCGGGCGAGCCGCTGAAGCTGGCTCCGATGACCCCGTTCGAGCGCAAGGTCGTCCACGACGCCGTGGCGGCCGCCGGTCTCAAGAGCGAGTCCGAGGGCGAGGAGCCGCAGCGCTTCGTCGTTGTGCTTCCGGCCTGACCGGAATGTTGTGAGTCGGCCCCGCCTGTGTCGCAGGCGGGGCCGATGTTTGTAAGCCTGGCAGTTGAACGACCACGGTTTCAGCGTGAGCGGTTCTGTACGGAAGGACGGTCCCCGTGACGGAGGCAGCAGAGCTTCCCCCGGCGCCTGAAGAGGCGCGCGCGGTGTTCGGTGAGTTTTTCCCGGAAGCTGTGCGGTATGCGGAGCTGCTCGCGGACGCGGGTGTCAAACGAGGCCTCATCGGTCCTCGTGAGGTTCCCCGGCTGTGGGAGCGGCACCTGCTGAACTGCGCGGTGCTCTCCGAGGTGGTGCCCGCCGGCGTCACCGTGTGCGACGTGGGCTCGGGCGCCGGTCTGCCCGGCATCCCGCTCGCCCTGGTCCGGCGGGACCTGAAGATCACCCTGCTGGAGCCGCTGCTGCGCCGGACGACCTTCCTCCAGGAGGCCGTCGAGCTGCTGGGGCTGGACCACGTCACCGTGGTGCGCGGCCGGGCCGAGGAAGTGCTGGGCAAGGTCCAGCCCGTGCACGTGGTCACCGCCCGCGCGGTCGCCCCGCTGGACCGGCTGGCGGGCTGGGGCGTGCCCCTGCTGCGGCCCTACGGCGAGATGCTGGCGCTCAAGGGCGATACCGCCGAGGAGGAGCTGGTGTCGGCGAAGGCCGCCCTCAGCCGGCTCGGTGTGGTGAAGACCTCAGTGCTCCAGGTCGGCGAGGGCGTGGTCGATCCCATGTCCACGGTGGTCCGGGTGGAGGTCGGCGAGAGCCCCGGCGGGGTGCGCTTCGCGGCCAAGCGGGCCAAGGCGGCGCGGGTCGGACGGACGCGCCGACGCCGCTGACGCCCGGGCCGGGGGCGCGATCCGAGGTGGGTTGCGCCCTATAGGTATGGATTTCGGAGTGTCGTAGTGGGCTGAAGACTCCGTCCCGGCATCGTGTTTCACGTGAAACGTCGCTCTCTGCTGCACGGAATCATCAGCCGCGGCCGGGCTGCCTCGGCCCCCCGTCCCCGCCGCGACGCGGGGGTGACGGAGTTGTCCACAACGGTGGATTCATCCACAGGAGCACGGGCCCCGCTGGTTCGCGAGCCGGGTGGCATGGCAGGCTCTGTTCATCGCGAGCCCGCTGCCGAGGAGAGTGACACCGTGCGGTCCGACGCCAACCTCGCGGGGCCGATGGCCGATCCGGTCCCCGGTCCCCGCTCTGAACCCCCAGGCGACGATGTTTCGCTGGGCGCACCCCCGGCGATGGCCGGGGCGGAAGCGCCCTCACCCCTCGTCGACAACGACGAGGACACCCCCCTCGTCCGTGCCGCACAGCTGGCGGTGGACAGCATCGGCCGTTCCGGTGTCCCCCTGCCCCGGCCTGCGGAGACCCGGATCATGGTGGTCGCCAACCAGAAGGGCGGCGTGGGCAAGACCACGACGACCGTGAACCTGGCGGCCTCCCTGGCCCAGCACGGTGCGCGGGTCCTCGTGATCGACCTCGACCCGCAGGGCAACGCCTCCACGGCGCTGGGGATCGACCACCACGCGGACGTGCCCTCCATCTACGACGTGCTCGTCGACAGCCGGCCCCTGCTGGAGGTCGTCCAGCCGGTGGTGGACGTGGAGGGCCTCTTCTGCGCCCCGGCCACCATCGACCTGGCGGGTGCCGAGATCGAGCTGGTCTCCCTGGTGGCCCGCGAGAGCCGGCTCCAGCGCGCGATCCAGGCGTACGAGCAGCCGCTCGACTACATCCTGATCGACTGCCCGCCCTCCCTGGGCCTGCTGACCGTGAACGCCCTGGTGGCGGGCGCGGAGGTACTGATCCCGATCCAGTGCGAGTACTACGCGCTGGAGGGGCTGGGCCAGCTCCTGCGCAACGTCGACCTGGTGCGGGCCCACCTGAACCCGACCCTGCACGTGTCCACCATCCTGCTGACCATGTACGACGGCAGGACCAGGCTGGCCTCGCAGGTGGCGGAGGAGGTGCGCACCCACTTCGGCAAGGAGGTGCTGCGCACCAGCATCCCGAGGTCGGTGCGTATCTCGGAGGCCCCGAGCTATGGGCAGACGGTCCTCACGTACGACCCGGGTTCCAGTGGTGCCCTCTCCTACATGGAGGCGGCGCGGGAGATCGCGCTCCGGGGAGCCGGAATCCATTACGACGCCCAGAACGCCCACATGGGCGCGGGCATGAACAGCACGCAGAGCATGGCGGAGGGGATCCAGTGAGTGAGCGACGTAGGGGTCTGGGGCGGGGGCTCGGCGCGCTGATCCCGGCCGCTCCCCAGGAGAAGGCGCCGGTGGTGGGCGCGGGGTCGACGTCCCCGTCGGCCGTACCGGTACTGACGTCGGAGCGGGGCATCGCCGCGGCGAAGCTCGCCGCTCTGAGCCAGAGCACGGGGACACCCCCAGCGGTAGCCGGGGATGTTTCACGTGAAACATCGGTGCCGGGCGAGTCGGTCAACGTGCCGGCGCCGGAGGAGGTGGCCGGGGCGACCTTCGCGGAGCTTCCGCTGGACGCCATCACCCCGAACCCGAAGCAGCCGCGTGAGGTGTTCGACGAGGACGCCCTCGCGGAGCTGGTGACCTCGATCCGGACGGTGGGTCTGCTCCAGCCGGTGGTGGTCCGGCAGGCAGGGGCCCCCGGACGCTACGAACTCGTCATGGGCGAGCGGCGCTGGCGCGCCTGCCGTGAGGCGGGACTGGAGAGCATCCCCGCGATCATCCGGGCGACGGACGACGAGAAGCTCCTTCTCGACGCCCTCCTGGAGAACCTGCACCGGGCGCAGCTGAACCCGCTGGAGGAGGCGGCCGCCTACGACCAGCTCCTCCGGGAGTTCAACTGCACCCACGACCAGCTGGCGGACCGGATCGGGCGCTCGCGGCCCCAGGTCTCCAACACCCTCCGACTGCTGAAGCTCTCGCCCCAGGTGCAGCGCCGGGTGGCGGCCGGGGTGCTCTCGGCGGGTCACGCGCGGGCCCTGCTGGCGGTGGAGGACACCGAGGAGCAGGACCGTCTGGCGCACCGGATCGTGGCCGAGGGGCTCTCGGTCCGTGCGATCGAGGAGATCGTCGCCCTGCTGGGCTCGGAGCCGTCGGGCACGGTGAAGCCCAAGGGTCCGCGGGCCGGGGGCCGGGTGTCTCCGGCGCTGAGCGAGCTGGCGACGCGGCTGTCGGACCGGTTCGAGACGCGGGTGAAGGTGGATCTGGGCCAGAAGAAGGGCAAGATCACCGTCGAGTTCGCGTCGATGGAGGACCTTGAGCGGATCCTGGGGACCCTGGCGCCGGGCGAGGGCCGGGTGCTGGAGCAGGGCCTCTCCGGGGAGTAGCCCGTCCCCTCCCGCTTTCCCACTGCCCCCTGTTTCTCGAGATGTCCACCCTCGAAGAAGCAGGGGGCAGTGGTTACGATGCGGTCATGGGTCGTCGGCTCGTACCGCTCACTCTGGACAATCTCCAGGACCTGCCCAGGCGTTGCCGGAGCTGTGTGTTCTGGGAGCTCGATCCCGTCACCGGCGAGGCCGCCGTGAAAGCGGGAACCGCGGAGCTGGAGAAGGAGGCCTGGATCTCCGCCGTCCTGCTGGACTGGGGTTCCTGCGGCCGGGTGGTCTACGTGGACGAGGTCCCGGTGGGCTTCGTCCTCTACGCCCCGCCCGCCTATGTGCCGCGCGCCGCATCCTTCCCGACGAGCCCCGTCTCCCCGGACGCGGTGCAGCTGATCACGGCCTGGATCATGCCGGGCTATCAGGGGCAGGGCCTGGGACGGGTGATGGTGCAGACGGTCGCCAAGGACCTGCTGCGCCGGGGGTTCAAGGCGATCGAGGCCTTCGGCGACGCCCGTTGGGAGAGGCCCGCCTGCCTGCTGCCCGCCGATCACCTGCTGTCGGTGGGCTTCAAGACCGTACGCCCCCATCCGGTGTATCCGCGGCTGCGGCTGGAGCTGCGCTCGACGCTGTCGTGGAAGGAAGACGTGGAGCTGGCCCTGGACCGGCTGCTGGGCGGGGCGAGGGCGCGGAAGGAACCGGCACTGCGGCCGCTGTGACGGCCCCCGGGTATGCGAACGGGGCCGCCCCCCGGGAGGGGGCGGCCCCGTTTCACGTGAAACATCCCCGGCCGTAGCCGGGGGCGGGCCTTAGGCCTTGACCTGGATGAAGCCGTCCAGGTCGCGCAGGATGGCGGCCTTCGGCTTGGCGCCGACGATGGTCTTGGCGACCTCGCCGCCCCGGTAGACGTTCAGGGTCGGGATGGACATGACGCCGTACCGGGCGGCCGTGGCCGGGTTCTGGTCGATGTTGAGCTTGACGATCTCGATCTGGTCGCCGTACTCGGCCGCGATCGCCTCCAGCGACGGGGCGATCTGGCGGCACGGACCGCACCACTCGGCCCAGAAGTCCACGAGCACGGGCTTGTCGCTGCCGAGGACCTCGGCGTCGAAGTCGGCGTCAGTCACGTTCTTGAGGGTGCCGGCCACAGCGGCCTCCTTCTTTCCTGCGGGGTGGGGTGTAGGGGTGGAGCGGGTCAGACGGTCGCGGCGGCGGGCTCGGCGTCCGAGAGGGCCGCGAGGAAGCGCTCCGCGTCGAGAGCGGCGGAGCAACCGGTGCCGGAGGCGGTGATCGCCTGACGGTAGGTGTGGTCCACGACGTCGCCGGCGCCGAAGACACCGGGGACGTTGGTGCGCGTCGAGGGGGCGTCGACCTTGAGGTAGCCCTCGTCGTCCAGGTCGAGCTGACCGGTGAACAGCTCGGTGCGCGGGTCGTGGCCGACGGCGATGAACAGGCCGGTCACGGGCAGCTCGGAGGTCTCACCGGTCTTGGTGTTGCGCAGCGTCAGGCCGGAGAGCTTCTGCTCGCCGTGGATCTCGGCGACCTCGCTGTCCCAGGCGAAGCTGATCTTCGGGTCGGCGAAGGCGCGGTCCTGCATGGCCTTGGAGGCGCGGAGGGAGTCACGGCGGTGGACGATCGTGACGGACTTGGCGAAGCGGGAGAGGAAGGTCGCCTCCTCCATCGCGGTGTCGCCGCCGCCGACCACGGCGATGTCCTGGTCCTTGAAGAAGAACCCGTCGCAGGTCGCGCACCAGGAGACGCCGCGTCCGGAGAGCGCGTCCTCGTTGGGCAGACCGAGCTTGCGGTGCTGGGAGCCGGTGGTGACGATGACGGCCTTGGCGCGGTGCACCGTGCCGGCGGTGTCGGTGACGGTCTTGATCTCACCGGTGAGGTCCACGGAGACGATGTCGTCCGGCACGAGCTCCGCGCCGAAGCGCTCGGCCTGCGCACGCATGTTGTCCATGAGGTCCGGGCCCATGATGCCGTCCCGGAAGCCCGGGAAGTTCTCGACCTCGGTGGTGTTCATCAGCGCGCCGCCCGCGGTCACGGCACCCTCGAAGACCAGGGGGTTGAGCGAAGCGCGTGCGGTGTACAGGGCGGCCGTGTAACCGGCCGGCCCGGAGCCGATGATGATCACGTTTCGTACGTCGCTCACGGGTTCTTTCCTCGTCTCTGCGGACTTCGTGGTGCCTACCGGGGGCCGGTGCGGACTCTCACCCCACCCAACGGATCCTACGGCGCCCGCATTCCCCGGCCGTCACCCTCTGCCTCCGAATGTGCCGGGAGACGCACCCGCCTTCCTTCAGCCGCGCGGATACGTCCGGGTGACGAGGGGCTTTCCCGGGGTTCCGGAAGGGCTGTCCGTGCAGCCGGAGGCCACGAGGTAGGCGTCCACCAGTGCGGGGTCCTCCGCGTGCGGCAGGACGACGAGATAGACGGGCGTGCCCTCGTAGCGGCCCGGTTCCGCGGCGAGGGGGGTCTCGGTGCGGCCCGTGGCCCGCTGCACGCAGGGGGGCACGGAGGCCGGGGCCGGCTCGGGCGAGCCAGGCCGCTCGGCGGGGGCCAGACCGGGGGAGGCGTTCTCCAGCTCCATGGTCCGGTTCGAGTCCCCGGGCGTGGTCTTGGGGGTGTTCGCGGCGGGCCCGGCGGCCAGCAGCCGGCGGACGTTCTGCTGGAGCCCCTGAGCGGTGTACTCGCCGGGGGCGGCGGAGCCGGCGGCCCGGACGGTGTTGCTGCTCGTCGTGGTGTCGTGGGCGCCGGGTCCGGTCAGTCCGTTGAAGAGGAGGACGCCGAGGACGCAGGCGGCCGCCCCGGCGAGGCCGGTGAGGACGGCGATCCGGCGGCGGGCGCGGCGACGGCCGGGGCCGGTTGCGCCGGACGGGTGACCGGCGGGCCGGCGCCCGGCCCGGACCGGGACGGTCCCGTCGGGGGCGCCCCCGGCGGCGGCAGGAGGAACGTCCGCCGTGGCGCGCGGCCCGGGAGCGGGCAGGGCCTCGGCCCGGGAGGCGGTGGAGTCGAGCAGCGCCTCGGCGGCGAGGGCCGCGTCGATGCGCCCGGCGATGTCTGAGGGCATCCGCGGCGGTCCGGGCAGGGTGCCCAGCAGGGAGCGGATCTCCTCCAGGGAGGCGAGGACGTCGGCGCACAGGGCGCAGTCCGCGAGATGGCGGCGGACCTCGGCGGCGCGGGAGGGGGACAGGAGCCCTTCGGTCAGGTCGGAGATCTCCGAGACCTCCGGGTGCCGGATCGTGCCGGCAGTTCCGGTCGTGGGGGTCACGGTCGTCCACCTCCGCCCTTCACAGGGTCTGGGTCTGGTTCTGGATGCCTGGGGTCTGCCGCAGATGGGACGGGTGCCCCCGGCGTCCGGTTCCTTCCCCGCTCGGTGGCGGTGTTATCCCCGGCATTCGTGCGCAGATGAGTGAGGAGCGGGAGGAGTTTGGCCCGGCCGCGGGCGCACCGGCTCTTCACGGTCCCGACGGGTACGTCGAGCACGGCGGCGGCTTCGGCGACGGGGTACCCCTGCATGTCGACGAGGACGAGGGCGGCCCGCTGGTCGGCGGGGAGGGTGGCGAGGGCGGCCAGGAGCTGGCGGTGGAGGTCCCGGCGTTCCGCGGGGGCCTCGGCGGACTCGTGGGGCTCCAGGAGGCGTTCCAGGCGGTCCGTGTCGTCGAGGGGCGCGGTCCGGCGGGAGGCGGCCTTGCGGGCACGGTCCAGGCAGGCGTTGACGGTGATCCGGTGCAGCCAGGTGGTCACCGCGGAGTCCCCGCGGAAGGTGTGGGCGGCCCGGTAGGCGGAGACCAGGGCGTCCTGGACGGCGTCGGCCGCCTCCTCCCGGTCGCCGAGGGTCCGCAGTGCGACGGCCCACAGCCGGTCGCGGTGCCGCCGCACCAGCTCGCCGAAGGCCTCCGGGTCCCCGGCGACGTGCAGGGCCAGGAGTTCCTGGTCGCTGCGGTCGCCGGCTGCGGCTTCGTCCAACGGTGAGCCCCTCCCCTGCCGTGCGTCAGCCCTTGAACTTCACGTCCGTGATGCCCTGCTTGTAGCCGGCGCCGCTGTAGTCGTCGTAGCCCGCGTAGGGCATCTCGGTGATCCACAGCAGCACGTAGCGGGTTTTGACCGGCTTGTCCGTGCTCAGCTTGGCGCTGTTGTCCTTGGTGGTCGTGCCCGCGATCTTCTTCTTCGAGTCGGTGGCGTTCTTGAGCGACGGCGACGTCGAGTCGACGGCGTAGAGCGTCAGCGTGGTGTGGTCGCCCCCGTGCCTGAGCCCTATCGAGGCCTCGCTGACCTCCTGCTCGGAGCCGAGGTCGTAGATGATTCCGACGCCGGGCTTGATCACGATCTTCGGGCCGTCGGAGAAGCTCTTGGTCCGCCAGTAGCTGGAGGTGTCCCCGTCGTAGGTCTTGCCGACGTCGGCGGCGTTCTGCGGGGTGCCGTCGGGGGCGTATTCCTTCGCGTCCTTGATGGGGAGGGCGGAGGCAGGAGCCTTCTTCTCCGGGGCGGGGCCCTGCTGCTGGGGCTGGGTGGTCTCGCTGTTGTTCTGCTTGCCGTGGTCCAGGAGGGCGTCGGCCAGCTGCCAGCTGCCCAGGCCCAGGGCGGCGATCAGCAGGGCGGCGACGCCCCACTTGAGGGCACGGCCGGTACGGCTCTGCAGCGGGGGCGGCGGGGGGACGGGTGCGGCGATCTTCGTCGTCGGCATGCCGACGGGAGCCGGCCGGCCGTAGCTGCCCTGCTGGTAGGTGGTGTGCTGGTACTCCGGCGGAGCCGTGAAGGCGGGCTCCGGCGGCCGGATGCGGGGCATCGCGGCGACGGCCTTGGCCAGCTCCTCCGGGGTGGTGCAGGCGGGCTCCTGGCGGGACGCGGTGGCCCCGTCGTTGGCGAGGGCGCGCATGGCGAGCTCGCCGAGACCCCGGTGGACGCCGGCCCGGACCTGGTCGGGGGCGAGCAGGCCGACGCCCTTGGGCAGGCCGCGCAGGCCGTAGGCGTCGTTCTCGTACGGCCAGCGCTGGGTGAGGGCGGCGTACAGCAGCGCGCCGATGGCCTCGGTGTCGGCCCGCTGCGGGGTGTCGCTGGTGATGCCGCGCAGGGCGGCGTTCACGGCGAGGCCGCGGATGCGGTACTGGCCGGTGGAGGTACGGAGTATCGCGCTCGGCGTCAGGCGCAGGTGGGCCAGGCCCTCGCGGTGGGCTGCGGCCATAGCCTGGGAGACCTGGCTGACCAGCTGGTAGGCCTCGTGGGGCTCCAGCGTGCCGTCGGCGAGGACGGCGGTGAGTTCGGTGGCGTCGGGCAGCCACTCGTGGACGACGTAGACGAGGTCGTTCTCCTCGACGGCGTCGAGGACCTGGACGAAGCGGGGGTCGCCGAGCAGCGCGGAGGAGCGGGCCGCCGCCAGGACGGTGCGGGCCCGGGGGTGGTCGGCGGGAAGCAGGTGGACCCCGACGGCCCGGCGCAGCTTCTCGTCCATGGCACGCCAGCTGCTGAATCCGTCCAGACGGGTGACGCACTCCTCGAGGCGGTAGCGCCGCGCGAGCTTGTGGCCGCTGTGGAGTTCGGGCGCGGCCGCGGGTGCCGCGCTTCTGCGTTCGCCGTCCTTCTCGGGCATGGGCTCGTCCGCGGCTCGTCCGTTCTGGGTGTCCACCCCGTCGGCCGTGGCCTTGGCCGCATCTGCGGCCAGCGGCTGGTCGCCGCTGTTGTCGGCCACGTCGACGGCAGCTGTGCTACGTTCCGCCACCGTCGTCCCTGCCTCCCCATCCGTTGCGCGCTGTCGGCCAGTCTGCGAAGCCATGCCAATTGTGCCCACAGTCCGGCGCTATGCACGACACGCGATGGGGCCCGACGGTTGTGCGCATCAGCGTCCCAGTCGGCCGCGGACCATTCCGACCATGGAGTTGAGCTCTTCGATCCGCATGCGCTTGGCGGCGATGAGGAACACGGCCCCCAGCACGATGCCGCCGGCGACGAGGGCCGCGAGGGAGCCGAGGGCCCCGCTGCCCAGGACGTGCATGACCCCGTAGGCGGCGGCGCCGCCGGCCGCGGCGGCCGGGACGCACGCGCCGATCAGGCGGGTGTAGGTGCGCATCACGTGGGCGCCGTCGAGGTCGCCGCCGAGACGGGACTTGAGGCGGCGCCAGGCCACGCCGACGCCGACCACGTAACCGAGGCCGTAGGCGGCGGCCATGCCGACGACCGCCCAGCGCGCGGGCAGGACGAAGTAGGCGAGGGCCGAGACGCCGGCGTTGACCGCCGCGACGATGACCGTGTTGTAGAAGGGGGTCCGGGTGTCCTCGTAGGCGTAGAACCCGCGCAGGACCACGTACTGGACCGAGTACGGGATCAGGCCGAGGCCGAAGGCCATCAGGACGTAACCGATGTTGACGGCGTCCTTGCCGGCGCTGGCGTAGAGCAGGGTGGCCATCGGGACGCCGAGCGCGAGGAAGGCGAAGGCGCAGGGCACGATGGCGACGGCCGAGGTGCGCAGGCCGTAGGAGATGTCGTCGCGGACGGCGGCGGCGTCGCCGTCGTGGGCGGAGCGGGAGATGCGCGGCAGGACGGCCGTCATGACGGAGACGGTGATGATGGCCTGCGGCATCTGCCACAGCAGCAGGGCGTAGTTGTAGGCGGTGATGCCGGTACCGCCGTGGCCGGCCTTCTCGGCGGCGGTGCCGGCCGCGGTGGCCAGCTGGGTGACGACGACGAGGCCGATCTGGTTGGCGAGGACGAAGAAGAACGTCCACTTGGCCAGCCCGGCCGCCTTCCCGAGGCCGTGGCCCTTCCAGTCGAAGCGCAGGCGCGGCTTGAAGCCGGCGTCGCGCAGGTAGGGCAGCATCGCGAGGGACTGGACGGCGAGGCCGAGCAGGGTGCCGATGCCCAGGAGGCGGACGCCCTCGGGGGTGATGGTCGCCTCCGAGACCCCGGAGGCGGTGAAGCCGCCGAAGGCCCAGATGAAGGCGCCGAACGTGGCGATGACGACGATGTTGTTGAGGACCGGGGTCCACATCATCGCGCCGAACCGGCCCCGGGCGTTGAGGATCTGACCGAGCACCACGTGGACGCCCATGAAGAACATCGTGGGCAGGCAGTAGTGGGCGAACGCCACCGCGACGTCGAGGCGCTTCGGATCGCCGGCGATCGTCGGGGACATCATGCGGATGAAGAGCGGGGCGGCGAGGACGCAGACGGTGGTCACCGCGCCCAGGAGCGTGATGACGAGGGTGAGCAGGCGGTTGGCGTAGGCCTCGCCGCCGTCGTCGTCGTTCTTCATGGCGCGGACGAGCTGCGGGATGAAGACCGCGTTCAGGGCGCCGCCGCCGACGAGGACGTAGATCATCGTCGGCAGGGTGTTGGCGACCTGGTAGGAGTCGTTGAGGGTGGCGACGCCGATGGCACCCGCGATGACCAGGGTGCGGGCGAAGCCGGTGATGCGGGAGACGATCGTGCCCGCCGCCATCAGCGCGCTGGACTTGAGCAGGCTGGCCGCCTTGCCGGCGGGCTTGCTCGGGGCCGGCGCGGCGACGGGGGCCTCCTCGGCCGGAGCGCCGGGGGCCGCCTGCTGGTCGCGGTAGAGGTGGGTGAAGGCGTCGGGCTCGGGCTGCTCGTCCGAGGCGGCCGTCACGAGCGAGTCCACCCCGACGAACTGCGTGGTCGCCGCGTGGTCGCCGTAGGGCAGGTGGCGGGAGGGGCCGTCCGGCTCGGGCGGCGGGGTCTGGGCCCAGACGCGCGGGTCGGGGCCGTGCGAGGGCGCCTGCGGGGCCGCGTAGAGCGGGCCGGGCTCCTGGAAGGTGCCGGGCGGCGGCGGGGGGTGCGAGGCCCGGTCGTAGAGGACCTCGGCCACCGGGTCCTGGGCCGACAGGTCCTGCGACCGGTACGGGTCGCGGTCGTAGGCGTCCTGGACGTACGGGTCGTGGTCCGGCGCGGGCGCGGGCGGCGGAACCTGCCCGGGCACCGGAGTGCCGGGGGCAGTGCCCTGGGAGGGCCCAGGCCCGCCAGCGCCCTGCGCGCGGTCACCGTCGTACGGCGCGTTCATCGCAACCCCACCTCATCGTCCCCAGGCCGACCGGCCACGGCATCGCTCAACGGTCCACTGTCTCACCCGTTCCGGACCCCTCTGTGCTTTGCGGTCCGGTGTCCGTGCTCTCGTCACTCGGCTGCGTGCTCTCCTCGGCGGCCGCCCGGGCGGCGACCCGCTTGCGGCTGGCGTACATCTTGATGCCGGCCAGGACGAGGAGGAGCACGCCGCCCGCGATGACGAGCATGACGGTGGGGGTGATCTCGGTGGCCTCGACGGTGAACCTGCGTTCCTTGCCGTACGGCACGCCGTCCTTCGTGAACAGGCGTGCGGTGACCTCGACCGGACCACTCGCGGTGGCGTTGGCGGTGAACTTTACCGTCTGGCTGTGGCCGCCCTGAACGGTGACTTCCTGTTCCGATTCGCCGCCGTCGCCGACCATCAGACGGGTCGGGTTGGCGGACTTCACCCTCAGTACCAGGTTGTGTACGTCCTGGACGAGGCTGTTCTGGACGCTGACCGGGATCGTCGCGCTATGTCCGGACAAGGTGGCGTCGGACTTGGGGATGACCTTGACCTTGTCGGTCAGCCCCACCAGGTAGGACTGCACCTCGTCGCGGTAGCGGTCGGCCTCCTCGGGGCGGCCGCGCCAGGACGTGGACATCTCGCGGTTGGTGGTGTTGCCGAAGGGGATCTCGACCCGGTCCGGCGCCGTGAGGATGACCTTGAAGTGGTCCAGGGTGCTCTGGGTGGTGCGGATCTTCTCGAACGCCGACACCGGGAGCTCCTGCCTGCTCAGGGCTTCCGGGTACTGGCCCGCGCCGGGGACCTGGGTCGCGGCGCCGGGGTCGGGCTTGGCGGCGGCGGCCGCCTCCAGGTCGGAGGGCTGGGTCCAGCGCGCCGCCTGGAGCCCGCGCAGGGCGATGGCCATCGAATCGGCCTGGCTGGCGGAGGGGCGGCGCTGGGGCGCGACGACGTAGCTGCGCGGCTCGTCGCCGTTCTGCAGGTTCAGCGCCAGGCTGTGGGCGAGGAACCGCTGCACGGCGAGCGTGGAGTTCCCGGCGCTGGCCATGTCGCCCTCGAAGGCCGTGGACAGGGAGGCGTCGGCGACCACGGCGGTGGTGCCCGCGCCGATGGGGCGGGCGGCGCTCGGCGTGTAGCCGAGGGAGCCTGTCTCCTGGAGGCTGTCGCTGCGGGTCAGGACGTTGTGGGCGCCGGCTGAGGTGGCGACGTTCACGATCGACGGGTCGATCGCGCCGTCGACGGGCCAGGAGAAGTCGGTGGAGGCGGGCACGTGCAGCACCGTCTCGACGGCCTGCTTCGCCTTGTCTGTGGCGGGCCGCAGCTGGCCCAGGGTGCCGGAGACGTCCTTGCCGCGGTGGGCGAGGGAGGCGATGTCGGGGTCCGCGAACGGCAGGGCGACGACCTTCTTGCCCTGGACGGCCTGCTCCAGGGAGCTCAGCCACTGCTCGGCGACGGCCTTGCTGCGGCCCTGGACGGGCTTCGCGCCGTCGGCGCCGCGCACCCGGTAGCCCTTGGTCATCGCGTCGACGGTGGCCAGCAGGTCCGGGTCGATGACCCAGGTGACGGGCAGGTCCTTGCCGAGCGAGACCATCCGCTCCAGCCGGCCGCCCGGCCGCAGCTCCTCGGCGAGGGAGTCGTCCATGAAGACGGGGGTCTGGACCTCGTCCGAGCCGGTCTCGGCGGTGACGCGGGTCGTGGAGATCAGCGGCCACACGTAGGTGAGGGAGGACCGCTTGGCGGCCGGGTCCGGCTGCCAGGGCAGGAAGGTCCGCTGGATGCCGAGCACCTGCTCGGACGGGCGGCTCTCGGTCGACCCGGAGACGGAGACGCCCAGCTGGTAGACGCCGTCGGCACCCAGGTCCAGCTTGTTCACCGGCACCTTGATCGTGAAGGGCTGGCCGACCTTCGAGGGGAGGGAGTCGATCTTCACGGCGAAGGCCGGGTCGATCTCGCCCGGGTCCGCCCCCGGCCGGAAGCCCTTGCGGTCCGCGACCTCGTCGATGGCCGAGCGGTCGCCCACCATGGGGCCGACCCGCAGTCCGACGTGGGCCCCCTTGACCGTCTCGCGGCCGTTGTTGACCACGGTCCCCTGGATGGTCAGCGTGTCGCTCTTGACCGGTGCACTGGGCGAGACCTCGGACAGCTGGACGTCCACGGTGGACTCGGCGGCCTGGGCCACGGGGGCGGGGGCGTAGATCAGAGCGGCCAGTACCGGCGTCCCGCTCAGCAGGACGACCGCCCGCCGCAGCCATCGGCGCCGGGCAGGGACGGAGGCCGCCCCCTGGATTTCTGCCGCCTCGGCCACGCGCTCACCAGTCCCTCGAAGTGTCAGTGGTCGTCGGTTCTGCGTCCACGCATGGTAACGAGGCGCGCTGTGCGCGAGTGCCGCGCCTTGCTCCACAAGATCCGTTCCGGATCGGTTCCGGTTCCCGGCTCCGGCGCGGTCCCGCCCGGGAGAAACCGGGCGGCCCCCGGCGGGCGGGGCACGTACCCTTTTCTGTTGTGCCGAACGCCAATGAAGACAACCCCAGTGCCCTGAGTCAGGTGCAGCGCCGCGCGGTCAGTGAACTGCTGCGGGTCGCACCCGTCGCCGACGAGCTCGGCCGCCGGTTCCAGGAGGCGGGCTTCCGCCTCGCCCTGGTCGGCGGGTCCGTACGCGACGCGCTGCTCGGGCGTCTCGGCAACGACCTCGACTTCACCACCGACGCGCGTCCCCAGGACGTGCTGAAGATCATGCGTCCGTGGGCGGACTCCGTCTGGGACGTCGGCATCGCCTTCGGCACGGTCGGCGCCCAGAAGGCCGCCGGCGTCGGGGACGCTTCCCGGAACTTCCAGATCGAGGTCACGACGTACCGCTCCGAGGCGTACGACCGCACCTCCCGCAAGCCCGAGGTCTCCTACGGCGACTCGATCGAGGAGGACCTGGTCCGCCGGGACTTCACCGTCAACGCCATGGCCCTGGCCCTGCCGGAGCAGCGGTTCGTCGACCCGCACGGCGGTCTGGAGGACCTGGCCGCCGGCGTGCTGCGGACGCCCGGAACCCCGGAGGACTCCTTCTCCGACGACCCGCTGCGCATGCTGCGCGCGGCCCGGTTCGCCGCGCAGCTGGACTTCGAGGTCGCCCCCGAGGTGGTGGCGGCCATGAAGGCGATGGCCGACCGAATCGAGATCGTCTCGGCGGAGCGGGTACAGGCCGAGCTGAACAAGCTGCTGCTCTCCGACCACCCGCGCAAGGGTCTGGCGCTCCTGGTCGACACCGGTCTCGCCGACCGGGTCCTGCCGGAGCTGCCCGCGCTGCGGCTGGAGAGTGACGAGCACCACCGCCACAAGGACGTCTACGACCACTCGCTGATCGTCCTGGAGCAGGCGATCGCGCTGGAGGAGGACGGCCCGGACCTGGTCCTGCGGCTCGCGGCCCTGCTGCACGACATCGGCAAGCCGCGTACGCGCCGCTTCGAGAGCGACGGCCGGGTCTCCTTCCACCATCACGAGGTGGTGGGCGCGAAGATGACCAAGAAGCGCATGACGGCGCTGAAGTACTCGAACGACATGATCAAGGACGTGTCCCGGCTGGTGGAGCTGCACCTGCGGTTCCACGGCTACGGGGACGGCGAGTGGACCGACTCCGCGGTGCGGCGCTACGTGCGCGACGCGGGTCCGCTCCTGGACCGGCTGCACAAGCTGACCCGGTCCGACTGCACCACCCGCAACAAGCGCAAGGCCAACGCGCTCTCCCGGACCTACGACGGCCTGGAGGAGCGGATCGCGCAGCTCCAGGAGCAGGAGGAGCTGGACGCGATCCGCCCCGACCTGAACGGCAACGAGATCCAGCAGGTCCTGGAGATCGGTCCGGGGCCGGCGGTGGGCAAGGCCTACGCCTTCCTGCTGGAGCAGCGGCTGGAGAACGGCCCGATGGAGCGCGAGGCCGCGGTGGCGGCCCTCAAGCAGTGGTGGGCCGAGCAGGCCTCCCAGGGCTGACCCGTCGATGTTTCACGTGAAACGGTGCCCGTGTTTCACGTGAAACATCGCTCCCGCCGACTCCTGCGGCGCAGGAACACGGCCGCACCGGCGTAGATCAGGGCCGTGGTCATCAGCAGGGCCACGGACCGGCCGTCGGCGGGGAGCATCAGCGAGGAGACCGCGGCCGCCCCGACGAAGGCCACGTTGAACAGCACGTCGTAGACGGAGAAGACCCGGCCCCGGTAGTCGTCGTCCACCCGGGACTGCACCACCGTGTCGGTGGAGATCTTCGCCCCCTGGGTGGCGACGCCCAGGGCGAAGGCGGTGACGAGCATCGGACCGGGGGCGAAGAAGAGGCCGAGGGCCGGTACGAGGACGGCCGCTCCGGCCGCGCAGGCGGTGATCCAGCCCAGGGGCCCGAGCCGGCCCACGAGCCAGGGGGTCACCACGGCGGCCGCGAAGAACCCGGCTCCGGAGACCCCGACGGCGATCCCCAGCAGGGCCAGGCCGCCGGCCTCGTCGTCCGACCAGGAGTAGCGGCAGAGCATCAGCAGCATCACGGTCAGGGCCCCGTAGGCGAACCGCATCAGCGTCATGGCGGTGAGGGCCCGGGCGGCCTCCCGTCGCTCGGCCAGGTGCCGCAGCCCCTCGGCCATGCCCCGGACGGTGAGCACGACCCCTTCGGCGACCGACGGGCGGGTCCCGCCGGGAGGGTGATCGGGCCCCAGGAGGCCGGCGGCCAGCCGCAGGGCCACCAGCCCCGCGCACAGATAGAGGCCGGCGCCGACCAGGACGACGAGGGCGTTGGATCCCGAGGCCAGCAGCCGTACGAGGAAGGCCAGGCCGCCGCCGGCGACGGCCGCGAGGGTTCCGGCAGTGGGTGAGAGGGCGTTGGCGGTCACCAGTTGCTCGGCCTCCACGACATGGGGCAGGGAGGCGGCGAGACCGGCGAGGACGAAGCGGTTGACGGCGGTCACGGACAGCGCCGAGGCGTAGAAGAGCCAGTCGGGTACGTGCGCGACGATCAGCACGGCGGTGACGCAGGCGAGGAGCGCGCGGAGCAGGTTGCCGTAGAGGAAGACCTGGCGGCGGCGCCAGCGGTCCAGCAGTACCCCGGCGAAGGGGCCGATGGCGGAGTAGGGCAGCAGGAGTACGGCCATGGCCGAGGCGATGGCGGCGGGCGAGGTCTGCTTCTCCGGCGAGAAGACCACATAGGTGGCCAGCGCGACCTGGTACGTCCCGTCGGCCGCCTGGCACAGCAGCCGTACGGCGAGCAGGTTGCGGAAGTCCCTCCGGCGCAGGAGTACGCGCAGATCACGTACGACAGGCATGTGGGCAAGGGTCACATACACCGAGGGTCTCCGGACACATAGTCCGGAGACCCTCGGTGGAAGAAGCGTCGAAGTGCAGGTGTCCCGGGGGACCCTGGACCCGACCGGGGCGCTGACTAGCGCTCGACCTCGCCCTTGATGAACTTCTCGACGTTGGCCAGGGCCTCGTCGTCGAAGTACTGGACCGGCGGGGACTTCATGAAGTAGCTGGAGGCCGACAGGATCGGGCCGCCGATGCCGCGGTCCTTGGCGATCTTCGCGGCGCGCACGGCGTCGATGATGACACCGGCGGAGTTCGGGGAGTCCCACACCTCGAGCTTGTACTCGAGGTTCAGCGGGACGTCGCCGAAGGCGCGGCCCTCGAGGCGGACGTAGGCCCACTTGCGGTCGTCGAGCCACGCGACGTAGTCGGACGGGCCGATGTGGACGTTCTTCTCGCCGAGCTCGCGGTCGGGGATCTGCGAGGTGACGGCCTGGGTCTTGGAGATCTTCTTCGACTCGAGGCGGTCGCGCTCGAGCATGTTCTTGAAGTCCATGTTGCCGCCGACGTTGAGCTGCATGGTGCGCTCGAGGCGGACGCCGCGGTCTTCGAACAGCTTGGCCATCACGCGGTGCGTGATGGTCGCGCCGACCTGCGACTTGATGTCGTCGCCGACGATCGGGACACCGGCCTCGGTGAACTTGTCGGCCCACTCCTTGGTGCCGGCGATGAAGACCGGGAGGGCGTTGACGAACGCGACCTTGGCGTCGATGGCGCACTGGGCGTAGAACTTCGCCGCTTCCTCGGAACCGACCGGGAGGTAGCAGACGAGGACGTCGACCTGGCGGTCCTTGAGGACCTGGACCACGTCGACCGGGGCCTCGGAGGACTCCTCGATCGTCATGCGGTAGTACTTGCCGAGACCGTCGTGGGTGTGGCCGCGCTGGACCGTGACGCCCTTGTTCGGAACGTCGCAGATCTTGATGGTGTTGTTCTCGCTGGCGCCGATGGCGTCCGAGAGGTCCAGGCCGACCTTCTTCGCGTCGACGTCGAACGCGGCGACGAACTCGACGTCACCGACGTGGTAGTCGCCGAACTGGACGTGCATCAGACCCGGGACCTTGCTGGCCGGGTCGGCGTCCTTGTAGTACTCGACGCCCTGCACCAGCGAGGCGG
Organism: Streptomyces sp. NPDC000075; assembly: GCF_040301925.1. Taxonomy (NCBI): domain Bacteria; kingdom Bacillati; phylum Actinomycetota; class Actinomycetes; order Kitasatosporales; family Streptomycetaceae; genus Streptomyces; species Streptomyces sp. NPDC000075. The sequence continues at coordinate 167,170 of NZ_JBEPFL010000003.1, read as the reverse complement.
CGCAGTTGCCCACGCCGACGATGGCTACGCGAACCGAACCCATTCCGGTTGCTCCCTGTTTGTTCTCGGAACGAGGCCTGCGAGATGCAGGTCTCACTTTGTTTCGTCGGACGGACCGGGTCGTCTCTGGTCCCGTCCCGCCCTCTCGCTCTCGATGAGCTCGTTCAGCCAGCGCACTTCACGCTCGACGGATTCCATTCCGTGCCGCTGCAGCTCGAGCGTGTAGTCGTCCAGGCGCTCCCGTGTGCGGGCGAGCGAGGCGCGCATCTTCTCCAGGCGCTCCTCCAGCCGGCTGCGACGGCCCTCCAGCACGCGCATCCGCACTTCTCGTTCGGTCTGGCCGAAGAAGGCGAAGCGGGCGGCGAAGGACTCGTCCTCCCAGGTGTCGGGGCCGGTGTGGGAGAGGAGCTCTTCGAAGTGCTCCTTACCCGCTGCCGTCAACCGGTAGACGATCTTGGCGCGGCGCCCTGCGAGTGAAGCGGCGAGAGCGTCTTCCGGGGCGTTTCCCGGTTCTTCGATCAACCAGCCGTTGGCGACCAGCGTCTTGAGGCAGGGATAGAGAGTCCCGTAGCTGAACGCCCTGAATACCCCCAGCGAGGTGTTGAGCCGCTTGCGAAGCTCGTAGCCGTGCATGGGGGATTCGCGAAGCAGGCCGAGGACGGCGAACTCGAGGATGCCTGAGCGCCTGCTCATCCGCCTGCCCCTCTCCGCCTGCCTCTGAGTTTTATGCCGAGCTGATGTATCGGCTCGATACATCCAGACCATAGATCGGGCCGCTTCCGGCGACAAGCCGAGACATGGTGACCGGCGTCACATCACCAATTCGTACGACGCAAGTTGCCTGATTTGGGGTGAACTTCGGCACTGGTTGGGTTTTGACCGTGCGTAGGCTGTGCGGCAGGACCACCGGGGGGAACCGGAATCACCTGCCGCTTCCAGGCCACTCGCCTGCCCGAGGAGTAGTCGTTCGATGAGCGAGCACCGCCGCAAACCGTCGCAGCCCGAAGGCGGCGGCCGCGCCGCGTCACGCCGCGCTGCCCCGCAGCGCCCCGGACGGGGCTCCGCGCCCGGACGGGAGACCCCTGCCGCACCGCCCGGCGGACCCTCCGCGGACCGCGGCGCCCACGGCAGCCGCGCCGACGCCCGCCGGGCCGCCCAGCGCCCCGCCGCCGGACGAGGACGCCCAGGTGGGAAGGGTGGTGGCGGTCGCAAGCGGTTCATCGACTACCCCCGTGCCGGGAAGGCCGGCTGGAAGCGGTTCGTGCCCTCCTGGAAGCTGGTCGGCGGTACCGTACTCGGCTTCTTCGCCTTCATCATCGCCGGGGCCGGCGTCGGTATCGCCATGGTCGGCACCCCGGACGCCAACAAGGCGGCCAAGGCGCAGAACAACGTCTTCCAGTGGGCCGACGGCACCCAGATGGTGGCCACCGGCGGGTCCACGAACCGCCAGATCGTCCCGATCGACCAGATTCCGATCTCCATGCGGAATGCGGTGATCGCGGCCGAGAACGAGTCCTTCGAGACGGACAAAGGCGTCGATCCCATGGGTATCGCCCGCGCCGTGGTGAACATGGCCACGGGCGGTTCGACCCAGGGTGGCTCCACCATCACTCAGCAGTACGTCAAGAACACCTACCTCGACTCCGAGCAGACGCTCAAGCGCAAGGTCACCGAGCTCTTCATCGCGATCAAACTGGGTGCCACCGAGGAGAAGGACACGGTCCTCGCGGGGTACCTGAACACCGCCTACTTCGGCCGTGACGCCTACGGCATCCAGGCCGCGGCCCGCGCCTACTTCGGCAAGGACGCCAAGGACCTCAACCCGTCCGAGAGCGCCTTCCTCGCCTCCCTGCTCAAGGGCCCCAACCTCTACAACCCCGACGGCGGCGTCGGCTCCGCGGCCACTCCCGAGGCCAACGAGAAGCGCGCCCGGGCCCGCTGGGCGTGGGTGCTCGACCGTGAGGTCGCCGTGCACCGCATGGAGCAGTCCGAGCGGGACAAGTACAAGGAGTTCCCCGCCCGGGTCGACCTCGCCCAGGCGAGCGGCATGTCCGGCCAGACCGGCTACCTCGTCGAGGTGGCCAAGGCGTACGTCATGAAGACGGCCGACATCAGCGCCGAGCGGATGGCCCTCGGCGGCTACACGATCCGGACCACCTTCCAGAAGCCCAGGGTGGACGCCCTGTCCAAGGCGGTCGAGGACACCCGCAACGACTTCCTCGACGAGAAGAAGCGGCCCGAGTACGACACCTTCGTGCAGTTCGGGGCCGCCTCCGTCGACGTGAAGACCGGGGCGATCGTCGCCCTGTACGGCGGGCCCGGCTGGGACCACAAGTACTTCGCCAACAACGCCAACACCTCCGGCGTCCCGGTCGGCTCGACCTGGAAGCCGTACGTGCTGGCGGCGGCCATGGAGTACGGCACGCAGAACTCCAAGGGCTCGGGCATCTCGGCCGCCAGCAAGTACAACGCCAACGACCTCACGGTGATCAACGACCGCTCGGGCAAGCCGCTGCTCGGCCCCGACGGCCAGCCGTTCAAGCAGAAGAACGAGAGCGAGTACCCGTACGGCTACGTGACGCTGAACGAGGCGATGGAGAAGTCCATCAACGTCCCCTTCGCCCAGCTCGTCTTCGACGTCGGCCACAGCAAGGTCCGCCAGGTCGCGAAGTCCACCGGCATCCTGGAGGAGTCGATGGACGAGAACAACAACGCCTCGTTCGCCCTCGGCACCTCGACGCCCAGCGCGATCCGCATGGCCGACTCCTACGCCACCTTCGCGGCGTCCGGCACGCACCACGAGCCCTTCTCCGTGCTCCAGGTCAAGAAGGACGGCAAGGAGGTGCCGGGGTTCCAGGCCCCCAAGGAGTCCCGGGCCATGGACAACTCGGTCGCGGACAACATCACCAAGGTGCTGCGCAACGTCGTGGAGAACGGCACCGGCACCAAGGCGAAGAAGCTGGGCCGGCCCGCCGCGGGCAAGACCGGTACCACGGACCAGAACAAGTCGGCCTGGTTCGTCGGCTACACCCCGGAGCTGTCGACCTCGGTCACCCTCTTCCGCAACGACCCGAACTCCAAGGACAAGAAGCTCATGTCCATGAACCACGTGGGCGGTGTCGACTCCATCCACGGTGGTGACATCCCCGCCGTGATCTGGACCGAGTACATGCGCGAGGCCCTCAAGGGCAGCCCGGTCAAGGACTTCCCGGAGGCCGAGGACACCGGCGTCGTCGCCGACGCCGCCGGCGCCCCCTCGCCGAGCCCCTCGGCCTCGGCGTCCGTGTCGCCCTCGCCGTCGACGTCCGTGTCGCCCTCGCCGTCCACGTCCGTGTCGCCCTCCCCCTCGCAGGGGAAGCCGTGCAAACCCAAGCCGTGGAACCTGTGCGACCCGCAGACCGCGGCCGGTACGAGCACCGGAGCCGGCGGCGGCACCGGCGGGAGCACCGACGTGCCCTCCCCGCCCGCCACCGGCCGCCCGGGCCGCAACCAGGGCGGTACGACCAACTGGGGCAGCATCATGGGCACCCAGGGCTGACCCGCCCCGCCCGCACCACCGAGGGCCGTCGCACACCGTGCGGCGGCCCTCCCCCGTGGCCGGGCCGGTACGGCAGGATGAGCCCATGACCAAGGTGCACGAGGACCGGCCGCCCGTATCGCCCACGGGGCAGGACGAGGTCGCCGCCGCCGGCAGCGAGCTCATCGGCGGGCCGGCCGGCCGGCACGTCCGGCCCGGCGGCCACTGGCTGACCCCCGTCCGCGTCGTGGTCCTCGTGGCCCTCGGCATGTTCGCGCTGGGCATGGTGCAGAAGCTGCCGTGCTACGACTGGGCCTGGTTCCAGGGGGCGGGCTCGCAGTACACGCACGCCTGCTACTCAGACATCCCCCACCTGTACTCCGCCCGGGGCTTCGCCGACGGCCTCGTGCCCTACCGCGACAAGTTCCCGGACCTGGCGGTCGACCCGAAGTACGGGGGCATGCAGTACCTGGAGTACCCGGTCCTCACCGGCGCCTTCATGCAGGCCGCCTCCTGGCTGACCCCCTCGTCCGGGGCCATCCAGCACCGCGAGCAGATGTACTGGATGGTCAACGCGGGCATGCTGATGGCCTGCGCCGCCGTCATCGCCGTCTGCGTGACCCGGACCCACCGCCGCCGCCCGTGGGACGCCCTGCTCCTCGCCCTGGCCCCGGCCTTCGCGCTCAACGCGACCATCAACTGGGACCTCCCGGCCGTCGCCCTCGCCGCCGCCGCGATGCTGATGTGGTCGCGGAGCCGCCCGCTGGCCGCCGGCGTCCTCATCGGCCTGGCGACCGCGGCCAAGCTCTACCCCGTGCTGCTGCTCGGCGTGCTGTTCGTCCTGTGCTGGCGGGCCGGGAAGTGGCGGGCCTTCGGGGCCGCCGCCGGCGGCGCGGTCGTCTCCTGGCTCGTGGTCAACCTGCCGGTGATGCTCTACGCCTGGGACGGCTGGAAGCGGTTCTACGTCTTCAGCCAGGACCGGCCGATCGACTTCGGCTCCGTCTGGCTGCTGATCTCCCAGCGCTCCGGCAACCCCCTGGACGGGGCCAACACCTACGCGACCGGGCTGACCCTGCTGCTGTGCCTGGGCATCGGCGTGCTGACGCTGACGGCCCCCCGGCGGCCCCGCTTCGCCCAGCTGGCCTTCCTGGTCGTTGCCGCCTTCATCCTGGCCAACAAGGTCTACTCACCGCAGTACGTGCTGTGGCTCGTCCCGCTCGCGGCGCTGGCCCGGCCGCGCTGGCGCGACTTCCTGATCTGGCAGGCCGGCGAGGTCGCCTACTTCCTGGGGATCTGGTTCTACCTCGCCTACACGACCAGCGGGGACAAGCACCAGGGGCTGCCGCTGGAGGGCTACCAGCTGGCCATCGCGATCCACCTGCTGGCCACGCTCTACCTGTGCGGGGTCGTCGTACGGGACATCCTGCTCCCCGAGCGGGACGTCGTACGGCGCGACGGCTCGGACGACCCGTCCGGCGGGGTCCTCGACGGGGCCGAGGACGTCTTCGTGCTCGGGGACAAGGCGAAGGCGCCGCGGTACGCGGCGCCTTCGGAGGGACGGCGGGTCGACTGGGGCGTGGAGCCCCGGGACTGACCGGGGCCGGGCCGGACGCTCCCGGCCCGGCGGGACCGGGCTCAGGCGTCGAGCACCCGGTCGAACTGCGTCGTGGTGTGGCGCAGGTGGGCCACCAGCTCGTCGCCCACCTTCGGCTCGGTCGCGTCCGAGGGCACGAACAGGATCGACACCTGCATGTGCGGGGGCTCGGCGAACCAGCGCTGCTTGCCCGCCCAGACGAAGGGCGAGAGATTGCGGTTGACGGTGGCCAGGCCCGCCCGGGCGACGCCCTTGGCGCGCGGCATCATCCCGTGGAGGGCCTTGGGAGCCTCCAGGCCCACGCCGTGCGAGGTGCCGCCGGCGACGACGACCAGCCAGCCGTCGGAGGCGGCCTTCTGCTGGCGGTAGCCGAACCGGTCGCCCTTGACCACGCGCGTGACGTCCAGGACGGCCCCCCGGTACTGGGTGGCGTCGTGGTCGCCCAGCCACAGCCGGGTGCCGATGCGGGCGCGGAAGCGGGTCTGCGGGAACTGCTGCTGGAGCCGGGCCAGCTCCTCGGCCCGCAGGTGGCTGACGAACATGGTGTGCAGCGGCAGCCGGGCCGCGCGCAGCCGGTCCATCCAGCCGATGACCTCCTCGACGGCGTCCGAGCCGTCGGGGCGGTCCAGCGGCAGGTGCAGGGCGAAGCCCTCCAGCCGGACGTCCTCGATCGCCGACTGGAGCATCCCGAGGTCCTGCTCCGAGATGCCGTGGCGGCGCATCGAGCTCATGCACTCGATGACCACGCGGGCGCCGACCAGGCCGCGGACCCCGTCCACCGAGGCCACCGAGCGGATCACCCGGTCCGGCAGCGGCACCGGCTCCTCGCCCCGCCGGAAGGGGGTGAGGACGAGCAGGTCGCCGCCGAACCGGTCCTTGATGCTCGCGGCCTCGTACGTGGTCCCGACGGCCAGGATGTCGGCGCCCATCCGGGTCGCCTCCTCGCACAGCCGCTCGTGGCCGAAGCCGTAGCCGTTGCCCTTGCAGACGGGGATCAGACCGGGGAACTGGTCGATGATCGTCTTCTGGTGCGCACGCCAGCGCGCGGTGTCGACGTAGAGCGTGAGCGCCATGCCCGTCCGGAGCCTCTCTCGGATAGCTGCGAGGTGCAGCGGTGCGGTGTGTGTGGAAGGGGCGGGGTGGGGGTCAGCGGCGCGACATGTAGATGTCGAGCGCCTTGTGCAGCATCTTGTTGAGCGGGAAGTCCCACTCGCCGACGTACTCGACGGCCTCGCCGCCCGTACCGACCTTGAACTGGATCAGGCCGAACAGGTGGTCGTTCTCGTCCAGGGTGTCACTGATGCCGCGCAGGTCGTAGACGCTGGCGCCGAGCGCGTACGAGTCGCGCAGCATGCGCCACTGCATGGCGTTCGAGGGCCGGACCTCGCGCTTGTGGTTGGCGGAGGCGCCGTAGGAGTACCAGACGTGCTGGCCGACCGTCAGCATCGTGGCGGCCGCGAGCGGTTCGCCCTCGTGCTTGGCGATGTACAGGCGCATGCGGTTGGGGTCCTCGGAGTTGAGGGCCGTCCACTGGCGCTGGAAGTAGCTGAGCGGGCGCGGGCGGAACTTGTCGCGCTCGGCGGTGATCTCGTAGAGGTACTGCCAGGTCGGCAGGTCCTCGTAGCCGCCCTGGACGACCTCGACTCCGGCCTTCTCGGCCTTCTTGATGTTGCGGCGCCACAGCTGGTTGAAGCCCTTGAGGACGTCGTCCAGCGAACGGTTCGCCAGCGGCACCTGGAAGACGTAGCGGGGCTGGACGTCGCCGAAGCCGGCGCCGCCGTCCTCGCCCTGCTGCCAGCCCATGCGGCGCAGCTTGTCGGACACCTCGAAGGCGCGGGGCTCGATGTACGAGGCCTCCACGTCACGCAGGCGCTTGACCTCGGGGTCCTGGATGCCGGCCTTGATGGCGGCGGAGTTCCAGCGGCGGATGACGACGGGCGGGCCCATCTTCACGGTGAAGGCGCCCTGCTGCTTGAGGTGCGCCAGCATCGGCTGGAGCCATTCCTCCAGGTTGGGGGCGTACCAGTTGATGACCGGGCCCTCGGGGAGGTAGGCGAGGTACCGCTTCACCTTGGGCAGCTGGCGGTACAGGACGAGGGCGGCGCCGACGAGTTCACCGGACTTGTCGAACCATCCCAGGTTCTCCGAGCGCCACTCGTTCTTGACGTCGGCCCACGCCGGGACCTGGCAGTGGCTAGCCGAGGGCAGGCTCTGGAGGTACGCCAGATGCTGCTCTCGGCTGATGGTGCGCAGGGACAGGCTCATGCGGGTTGTCTCCTCGGGCGGCTTCGCTGCTATGGCGCGAAGCCTACTGCGACGGGGGCGCCACCCATCTGGGGGACGGGCCGTAGCCCGGGCCGGTGTCCGGCCGGCGCCCCGCCGAGGAGGTCCCCCGGTCAGCCCAGCCAGCCGCCGAAGAGGCCGCCGTGCGCCATTCCGAGGAAGAAGCCGATCCCAGCCGCGCCAAGGCCGATGATCAGTGCGAAGCGCTCGCGCGTCGTCGCGGAGATGAACTGGCCGTACGCGCCGGTCACGATCCCGATCAGCCCCGTCCAGGAGCTGAGCAGGTGCAGATTGTGGAAGAACGCAGTGACGAACGCCACGGCGCCGAGGATCAGGGTGACCGCCACCAGGGTGTCCTGGAGGGGGTGGGGCTTGCCGTCGGTCGCGAGCAGGGAGATGGGCGGACGATCCATTGCCTGTGCCATCGGAAGGCACCTCCTGGCTGGAGCAGAGCGGTGCGGCGACGCCGCCTCCGGCCTGGGCCGAGGGCATAGCACCGAGCACACCCGGTGCCTACAGATTGTGGCCCCCTCCCGCCGGATTTCAACCGGAAGGAGTCGAGCAGGTAGTCTGTACGGTCTGCGCGGTGTCTGCTCTCGGACGCCGTGCGGCACGCATCACGACCCTCCTGCCACGGAACGACCGTGGCCGCTGAGTCCAAAGGAGGTGGGTTCCACATGCGTCACTACGAAGTGATGGTCATCCTCGACCCCGATCTCGAGGAGCGCGCCGTCGCCCCCCTGATCGAGAACTTCCTCTCCGTCGTCCGTGAGGGCAACGGAAAGGTCGAGAAGGTCGACACCTGGGGCCGTCGTCGTCTCGCTTACGAGATCAAGAAGAAGCCCGAGGGCATCTACTCGGTCCTCGACCTGCAGGCCGAGCCTGCGGTCGTCAAGGAGCTCGACCGCCAGATGAACCTGAACGAGTCGGTTCTCCGGACCAAGGTCCTTCGCCCCGAGACCCACTGAACTCCGGTTCAGCGGTAATCGGGACCGAGTAGCACAGCAGCCCAGCAGCAATCCCCGCCGAGAGGTTCATCCATGGCAGGCGAGACCGTCATCACGGTCGTCGGCAATCTCGTCGACGACCCCGAGCTGCGCTTCACCCCCTCGGGTGCGGCGGTCGCGAAGTTCCGTGTCGCGTCCACCCCCCGCACCTTCGACCGTCAGACCAACGAGTGGAAGGACGGCGAGAGCCTGTTCCTGACCTGCTCGGTGTGGCGGCAGGCGGCCGAGAACGTCGCCGAGTCCCTCCAGCGGGGCATGCGCGTCATCGTGCAGGGCCGGCTGAGGCAGCGGTCGTACGAGGACCGTGAGGGTGTCAAGCGCACGGTCTACGAGCTGGACGTCGAGGAAGTCGGCCCCAGCCTGAAGAACGCCACGGCCAAGGTCGCCAAGACCACCGGTCGCGGTGGCCAGGGTGGATACGGCGGCGGCGGTCAGCAGCAGGGCGGCGGCGGTGGCTGGGGCGGAGCCCCCAGCGGCGGCCAGCAGGGCGGCGGAGCTCCCTCCGACGACCCGTGGGCGTCCAGCGCGCCGGCCGGTGGCCAGCAGCAGGGCGGCGGCGGGGGCGGCTGGGGCGGAAGCTCCGGCGGCTCCGGCGGTGGCTACTCGGACGAGCCGCCCTTCTAAGGGCAGCTCCACCCCCACTTCTTGATCACACAGGAGAGACACAATGGCGAAGCCGCCTGTGCGCAAGCCTAAGAAGAAGGTCTGCGCGTTCTGCAAGGACAAGACCGCGTACGTGGACTACAAGGACACGAACATGCTGCGGAAGTTCATTTCCGACCGCGGCAAGATCCGTGCCCGCCGCGTTACCGGCAACTGCACGCAGCACCAGCGTGACGTCGCCACGGCCGTGAAGAACAGCCGTGAGATGGCGCTGCTGCCCTACACGTCCACCGCGCGCTAAGGAAAGGGTGACCGACTAATGAAGATCATCCTGACCCACGAGGTCTCTGGCCTCGGTACCGCCGGCGATGTCGTCGACGTCAAGGACGGTTACGCTCGCAACTACCTGGTCCCGCGTGGTTTCGCGATCCGCTGGACCAAGGGTGGCGAGAAGGACGTGGCGCAGATCCGCCGCGCCCGCAAGATCCACGAGATCGCGACCATCGAGCAGGCCAACGAGGTCAAGGCCCAGCTCGAGGGCGTGAAGGTCCGTCTGGCCACCCGCGCGGGTGACGCCGGTCGTCTCTTCGGTTCCGTCACCCCGGCCGACATCGCCACGGCGATCGAGGCTTCCGGTGGCCCGAAGGTCGACAAGCGCCGCGTGGAGCTGGGCTCCCCGATCAAGACCCTCGGTTCGTACCAGGTCTCCGTGCGTCTGCACGCCGAGGTCGCCGCGAACGTGGGCATCGAGGTCGTCGCCGCCTAAGGGCAGCGCATGAAGGGCCGCACCCCTCCGGGGGTGCGGCCCTTCGTCGTCTCCGGGGCGACGTTTCACGTGAAACATCGCCTCCGGTCAGCGGGTGGCGCCCGCCACCAGCCAGCGGCCCGAGCGGGCGCGCAGCTGGAGGGTGGCCATCCTGACCAGCATCATCAGCGTCATGGCCCACCAGAGCGTCGTCAGTCCGCCGCCGACGACGGGGACGAGCAGGGCCGCCGGGGCGAACACGGCGAGGGTCAGCAGCATGGCCCGGGCGAGGTAGGGGCCGTCACCGGCGCCCATCAGTACTCCGTCGAGGACGAACACGACCCCGCAGACGGGCTGGGCCAGGGCCACGACCAGCAGTGCGGGGAGCAGGGCGTCCTCGACCACGGGGTCCGCGGTGAACAGCGGAATGAACACCGGGCGCGCCAGGACGACCAGCAGGCCCAGCACGACACCGGAGCCGATGCCCCACCGCACCATGCGGCGGCAGACGGCCCGGGCCCCCTCGGTGTCGCCGGCGCCCAGGTAACGGCCGATGATGGCCTGCCCGGCGATGGCGATGGCGTCCAGGGCGAAGGCGAGCAGGCTCCACAGGGACAGCACGATCTGGTGGGCGGCGATGTCGGCGTCCCCCAGCCGGGCCGCGACGGCGGTCGCGATCATCAGGATGGCGCGCAGCGACAGGGTGCGGACCAGCAGCGGTACGCCCGCCTGGGCACAGGCCCGGATGCCGGCCGCGTCGGGCCGCAGGGAGACTCCGTGCCGGCGGGCGCCCCGGACCACCACCCAGAGGTAGGCGGCGGCCATGGCGCACTGGGCGATGACCGTGCCCCAGGCCGATCCCGCGATGCCGAGCCCGGCTCCGTAGACCAGGGCCACGTTCAGGGCGCCGTTGAGGGCGAAGCCGCCGATGGCCACGTAGAGCGGGGTCCGGGTGTCCTGGAGCCCGCGGATGACCCCGGTGGCGGCCAGCACCATGAGCATGGCCGGGATGCCGAGTGCGGAGACGCGCAGGTAGGTGACGGCGTAGGGGGCGACGGTGTCCGAGGCGCCGAAGAGGGAGATCAGCCAGGGCGCGGTGGGCAGGACGACGGCGACGACGGCCGCGCCGAGCAGGAGGGCGAGCCAGATGCCGTCCATGCCCTGCCGGATGGCCGCCCGGAGGTCGCCGGCGCCCACCCTGCGGGCGACGGCGGCGGTGGTGGCGTAGGCGAGGAAGACGAAGACGCTCACGGCGGTGGTGAGGAGCGCGGCGGCGACGCCGAGGCCGGCCAGCTGAGGGGTGCCGAGGTGGCCCACGATGGCGCTGTCGGCCATCACGAAGAGGGGCTCGGCCACGAGAGCGCCGAAGGCGGGCAGGGCCAGCGCGAGGATCTCGCGGTCGTGCCGTCTCGGGGCGGCCTTCTCTGCTGTGGGGGCCTGTGTCATGTGCCCAATCTAATCTTCCACAGGTAATGGGTGCAAGGGTCCATGGATCATTACCACGGCGCTGACTTGGACGTTCGCGGCGGACCGTTGGGGGCGATCTTGGGGCAGGGGCCAAGAATTTTCCGCGCGGCTCCCCGTGGACGATAAAATCGCAGGTCAGAGGCGGTGTCTGGGCGTGTCAGGTGATTTTGTCCACAGCGTCGTCCCCCGGTCTGTGCACAGCTTCGGGCGACTTACCCACAGCATTGGGTCCGTCGTCCACATGTCATCCACACAGCCTGTGGATAACAAGATTGGCTGACGTCGCCCGCGGCCCTACCGTTGTGCGTTGCCCGACGCGCCGAGAGCCGATCCGGGTGTCCCGAATGTCAGAGCCGTGTCGTAGAAAGAGTGACACGGCGAGGTCCGCGTTGCGGACGGGAGGAGGCGGCCCGGTGAGCATGCCCGAGCCCATGGACGACCCCTGGGCCGACAGCGGTCCCGGAGACCGTCTGCCCGCCCGTCCGCGCCGGAGCGGCGAGGGCCGTGGCCGCGGTGACGGCGAGGAGCGCGACAGAGGCCGCGAGGGCGGCTCCTGGGACGGCGGGGGCGGCGGCTTCGAGCGCGTCCCGCCCCAGGACCTCGACGCCGAGCAGTCCGTGCTGGGCGGCATGCTGCTGTCCAAGGACGCCATCGCCGACGTGGTCGAGGTCCTCAAGGGCCACGACTTCTACCGCCCGTCGCACGAGACGATCTACCAGGCCATCCTCGACCTGTACGCGAAGGGCGAGCCGGCCGACCCCATCACCGTCGGCGCGGAGCTGACCCGGCGCGGCGAGATCAGCAAGGTCGGCGGGGCCTCGTACCTGCACACCCTGGTGCAGTCGGTGCCGACCGCGGCGAACGCCGAGTACTACGCGGAGATCGTCCACGAGCGGGCCGTCCTGCGCCGCCTCGTCGCGGCCGGTACGAAGATCACACAGATGGGATACGCGGCGGACGGCGACGTCGACGAGATCGTCAACAGCGCCCAGGCCGAGATCTACGCCGTCACCGAGCAGCGGACCTCCGAGGACTACCTGCCGCTCGGCGACATCATGGAGGGCGCGCTCGACGAGATCGAGGCCATCGGATCGCGCTCCGGCCAGATGTCGGGCGTCCCGACCGGGTTCACCGACCTGGACTCCCTGACCAACGGCCTGCACCCCGGCCAGATGATCGTCATCGCGGCCCGACCGGCCATGGGCAAGTCGACGCTCGCGCTGGACTTCGCCCGCGCCTGCTCCATCAAGAGCAACCTGCCGAGCGTCATCTTCTCCCTCGAAATGGGCCGCAACGAGATCGCCATGCGCCTGCTGTCGGCGGAGGCCCGGGTGGCCCTGCACCACATGCGCTCGGGCACCATGACCGACGACGACTGGACCCGGCTCGCCCGCCGGATGCCCGACGTCTCGGCCGCCCCGCTGTACATCGACGACTCCCCGAACCTGTCGATGATGGAGATCCGCGCCAAGTGCCGCCGGCTCAAGCAGCGCAACGACCTCTCGCTCGTGGTCATCGACTACCTCCAGCTGATGCAGTCGGGCGGCTCGCGCCGTCCCGAGAGCCGCCAGCAGGAGGTCTCGGACATGTCCCGAAACCTCAAGCTGCTGGCGAAGGAGCTCGAGGTGCCGGTGATCGCGCTCTCCCAGCTGAACCGTGGCCCCGAGCAGCGCACCGACAAGAAGCCGATGGTCTCCGACCTGCGTGAGTCCGGCTCCATCGAGCAGGACGCCGACATGGTGATCCTGCTGCACCGCGAGGACGCGTACGAGAAGGAGTCCCCCCGCGCGGGCGAGGCGGACCTGATCGTGGCCAAGCACCGAAACGGTCCGACGGCCACCATCACCGTGGCCTTCCAGGGCCACTACTCGCGGTTCGTGGACATGGCCAACACCTAGGCCGGCGAGGTCACCCTGGCGATCCGGCGCGCCCTCTTCGACGTCCAGCACGGTCACGCGCCCGATCCGGCGGACTGGCTGCGTCCGATCCCGGCCAAGGGCTGACCCGCCGGGGTAGAGTCGCGGCGACGATCAAGGAAACGGGGCCCACTCGATCATGGACGCGCTCTCTGAAGACCTGGAACTGCTGCCCTCCACCCGGCGTGCGCTGAACCACCGGATCGCCGTCGCGCAGAGCGAGGGCCGGGCCCCGTCCGTGGTGGCGGCCGTCGTGCGCGGCGGGGAGGTGGTCTGGGAGGGCTCGCGGACCTCCGTCGAGGGCCACGGCCCCGACGGGGACGTGCAGTACCGGATCGGCTCGATCACCAAGACCTTCACGGCGGTCCTGGTGATGCGGCTGCGGGACGAGGGGCTGCTCGCGCTCTCGGACCCGCTGGGCAAGCACCTGCCCGGGACCGGCGCCGACGAGGTGACCATCGCCCAGCTGCTGTGCCACAGCGCGGGACTGGCCGCCGAGACGCCCGGTGAATGGTGGGAGCGCACCCCCGGCGCACAGCGCCCGGGGCTCGCCGAGGTGCTGGGCGAGGAGCCGTTCAAGCACACCCCGGGCAGCCGCCACCACTACTCCAACCCGGGTTACACCCTGCTGGGGTCACTGGTCGAGGCGCTGCGCGGGAAGCCGTGGGAGGACGTCCTGCGGGCCGAGGTGCTGGAGCCGCTGGGACTGCACCGTACGAGCGCGCGGCCGCAGGCCCCGCACGCGGGCGGCTGGGCGGTGCACCCGTGGGCCGACGTGATGATGCCGGAGCCGGCGGAGGACCTCGGGCTGATGGCCGCGGCCGGCCAGCTGTGGTCGACCACCCGCGACCTGGCACGGTTCGCGGTGCTGCTGGCGCGCGGCGACGAGCGGGTGCTGAGCGCGGAGAGCGCACGGGAGATGCGGGCCCCGGCGGCGCCCCCGGAGCCTGGGCTGGCCGAACTCGGCTACGGGCTGGGGCTCCAGCTGGCGGACCAGCGCGGGCGCCGGCTCGTCGGGCACGGTGGTTCGCTCCCCGGCTTCGTCGCCGGGCTCTGGCTGAGCGAGGCGGACGACGTGGCGGCCGTGGTGCTGTCGAACTGCACGTCGGGCCTGGCCGCCTCGACCGTGGCCACCGACCTGCTCGCCATCGTGGCGGACGCGGAGCCCCGGTTCTCCGCCCCGTGGCGGCCGTTCGCGGAGGCGGACCGGGTTCCGCTGGAGCTCTGCGGCGTCTGGTACTGGGGCACCGCCCCGCACGCCCTGCGGCTGAAGTCGGACGGGTCGCTGGAGATGGGCCCCGTGGGCGTGACGGGCCGGTCGGCGCGGTTCCGCGCGGAGCACGACGGCACGTGGACGGGCGTGACGGGCTACTACGCCGGTGAGACCCTGCGGGCCGTCCGGCGTGAGGACGGCTCCCTGAGCCACCTCGACCTGGGCTCGTTCGTCTTCACGCGCGAGCCCTACGATCCGCAGGCACCGGTGCCCGGCGGGGTGGACCCGCAGGGCTGGCGGGGCATCGGCTGACGCTCCGCGCCCCGGTCAGGAGACGAGTTCGCGCTCCAGGGGGGTGCGGAAGCGCGGAGTGATCCGGGCGTCGCCCACCCAGGCTCCCAGCCGGGCGGCCTCGGTCCCGATCGCCTCCTCGGCGTCACGCCCGGGGGCGGCCAGGAGCCGCCAGACGATCTCTCCGTCCTGCCGCTGGGCCCAGCCGCCGACGATCTCGCCGTTCCACCACACGGTCGGGCCGATGTTGCCCGCGTAGTCGAACAGGGCGGGCCGGTGGGCCGGATCGAGGTGGAAGCTCCGGTCCGCCCAGCCCATGGCGCTGGGGTCGAGCCCCGGCAGCAGGGCGGCCCAGGGCTCGGTGGCGGGTTCGGGCCCGGTGTCGCCGGGACAGACGAGCGCGGCGCCCCCGTCGTCCAGGCGGACCTGCTCGGGGCCCACGGCGGCCAGGGCCTTGCGCACGTCGGTGAGGGTCCAGCCGGTCCACCACTTGAGGTCGGCCTCGGTGGCCGGGCCGTAGGCGCGCAGCCAGCGGCGGGCGATCTCGGCGCGGGCCTCGGCGGCGGGCACGGCCGGCCAGGGCTGCGTGTGCCGCCACCGGAACTGGCTGGAGGTCCACGAGCCGCGCGGCCGGTCCCGGCGGATGCGGCCGTCGGCCGCGAGCAGGCGGATGACGCGGGTGGCGACGCCCGTCTCGGCCTCGTACTTCTTGCCCCGGCCGATGGTGATCTTCTGCTGGAGCACGGGCACCGCCGCCGAGAGCTGGCTGCCGGTCAAGGGGCCCCGGGCGTCGAGCGCGTCGAGGGCGGCGGTCTCGGCGGCCGCCAGCCAGTCGGCGCCGAGACCCTGGCCGTCCTCCGCGAGGTGCTTCAGGAAGGTCCGGCGCTCCTTCGCCGCGATCGCGCGTGCGGTGGAGGAGTCCACGTAGGGCGCGAACTCGGCGGACACGGCGAAGAGCGTGTTGCGCATGCTGAGCAGCCGGACGACGCTCATGTCCTCGTACAGCGCGCGTTCGATCGCCGGGGGCCCGTAGCCCTCGGCGAGGCGGGCGCGGGCGGAGAGGTAGACGGTCGCCGCGTCCGTGGCGTGCAGGGCGACGACCGCGTCCGCGACTTCGCCCAGGGTGGCGGCGCGGGCCGAGGGGGCCAGGCGGTGCCGGCGGCCGAGCCGGTTGCGGCGGTCGGCGGTGGTGACGAGGGGCAGGCCGGTGCTCATCCTCCCGATCGTAGGCCGGGCCGCGGAGAGCGGCCCGGCCCGGCGGGGGCCCGGGATCAGAGCTGGAGCTTGAACCCCACGTGGGAGGCGGTGAAGCCGAGCCGCTCGTAGAAGCGGTGGGCGTCGGTGCGGCTCACGTCCGAGGTGAGCTGTACCAGTCGGCAGCCCTCCTCGCGGGACCGCTCGACGGCCCACTCGATGAAGCGGGTGCCCAGGCCACCGCCGCGTTCGTCGGCGTGGACGCGGACCCCTTCGATGATCGAGCGGGTCGATCCCCGGCGGGACAGGCCCGGCACGAACGTCAGCTGGAGGGTGCCCACGACCCGCTCGCCGCGGACGGCGACCATGACGTGCTGGTGAGGATCCTCGGTCAGCCGCTTGAAGGCGGCGACGTACGGGGTCAGGTCGTCCGGGGACTCGCGGGTGGCCCCCAGCGGGTCGTCGGCCAGCATGGCCACGATGGCGGGCAGGTCGGCCCCGGTGGCGGGGCGGATGACCAGATCGGCGGTCTCGTGCACGGTCGGTGTCCTCTCCTCAGCCGGCGGCGACGGTGAGGGGGGCCCAGCGGCGGGTCCAGTCACCGGGCGGGCCGGGGATGTCCCTGGTCATCACGGCGTTGAAGGCCAGGGACTGCAGGCCGCGTTCCTTGAGCCAGGAGACGAGCTCCTCGTGGCGTACGTCGACGTCCGTGCGCAGGGGCCGGTCGGTGGTCGCGGCCAGGGCCGTCACCAGAGCCTGCGCGGTGGCGCGGTCCCGGGCGATCAGGGGGCCGATGACATGGGTCTCCATGTTGGGCCAGAGGGCGGCGTAACCGATGAGCGCCCCGGATCCGTCCTCGGCGACGAGCAGCCGGTCCGTGAAAGCCGGCAGACGCGTGATCATGTGGGTCCGGTCGGTACCGAACACCTCGGTGTCCAGCCGGATGATCCCGGCGAGGTCCTCGGCGGTGGCCGGCCGGACCGGGATGCCGCCGGAACCCTTCCGCGCGGGCTCCGGGAGGAAGGCGCCGCGGAGCATCTCCGCCCGGCCCGTGGTGTCGAAGCCGAGCTCTTCGTAGAGGGGGCGGCCGTAGGGGGTGGCGTGCAGGGTGAGCGGTACCCCGGCCAGGACGTCGTCGCAGACGTACCGCATCAGGTGGCGGCCCAGGCCCCGGCGGGCGAAGCGGTCGGCGACGAGGACCATCCCGATGGCGGCGAGGTCCGGCTTGGCCCGGGTGTCCCCGTAGGCGGTGACGACGCAGGCCGCGGCGAGCCCCCGTCCGTCGGGAGCGTCGACGCCGTACCCGGTGCCGGCGGTGAGGAGCAGCCCCCACTTGTGGTCCTCGCGCGGCCAGCCGCGGTCCTGGGACAGGTCGGCGCAGTGGCGGAGGTCGTCCGGGGTCAGCGCGCGAATCGGCAGATCGGTGAGCAGAGGTGGTGTCACCGGCCCAGAGTGGATCATCGCCTCGTGGGGCGTCCAGGGGATTCCGGGATCCGGCCGGCCGATGTTTCACGTGAAACACGATGCTTCGCGCCGTGTTTCACGTGAAACAGGGCGCTTCGCGCCGAACGCAGGGATTAGCCTCGACCGCTATGACGATGCTGCACCTGTTCGATCTCGACGGAACCCTGATGTACGGCTCGGCCGCCCCGGTCGAGATCTCCCGGCAGCTCGGCCTGGAGTCCGAGATCGCCGAGCTGGAGCGGGCCTTCGGGGCCCGGGAGATCGGCCCGCAGGACTTCTCGAAGGCGGCCCGCGAGATGTGGGCCGACCTGACGCCCGAACACGTCCGGGCGGCCTTCGACGGGGCCCCGTGGCTGCTCGGCATCCGGGACGTCTGGCAGGAGATCCGCGAGCGCGGGGACTACTGCGCGGTGATCTCCCTGTCCCCGTCGTTCTTCGTCGAGCTCCTGCTGGAGTGGGGCGCGCACGCCGCTCACGGCTCGGTCTTCCCCGAGGTGCCCTTCACCCGCCCCGTCGACGTGGCGGGGATCCTGACGCCCGAGGGCAAGCTGACGGTCGCGGACCGGCTGTGCGAGCGGTTCGGGGTGACCCGGGCCGACTGCGTCGCGTACGGGGACTCGATGACCGACGCGGTCCTCTTCGGGGCCCTCCCCCGGTCGGTGGCGGTGAACGCCCGCCCGCACCTGGTGGAGCGGGCCACCCACGTCTACGAGGGCCGTGACCTTCGGGAGGCATACCAGCTCCTGGAGGAGGCGCGCCCGGAAGTCGCGGCATCTTAAGGGGATCGTGGGTTCGACACCCGGTTTTTCCCCATTCCCCCGCAGGGCCCCCGGTCGGCTGGCACGCTGTGAAACCCGGAACCACGGATTCGAGGCCGTGGCGTGTGAGACCCGACCGAGATGCTCGAAGCGAGGCACCGCATGGACCTTCCGCCCACCAGATCGGCGAGACCGACGGGCTGGATACCTTCCGGGGGCGGTGCCGCCGAACCCTCCCCCGACGCCGTCCTCATCCGCCGGACCCTTGCCGAGATCGCACCCATCGCCGACAAGGTCACCTCGTACTTCTACGCCCTGGTCTTCACAGGGCACCCCGAGGTGCGGGAGATGTTCCCCGCGGCCATGGACGTCCAGCGCGACCGGCTGCTGAAGGCACTGCTGACCGCGGCGGAGCACATCGACGACCCGGCGGTGCTCACCCCGTACCTGCGACGGCTCGGCACCGGGCACCGTAAGTACGGCACCCTGGCCGGGCACTATCCGGCGGTCGGCGAGGCGCTGCTCGGGGCGCTGGCCCGGTACGCCGAGCTCACCTGGGGCCCGGAGGCCGAGGCCGCCTGGGTGCGCGCGTACACCGCGATCTCACAGATCATGATCGACGCGGCGGCGGAGGACGAGGTGCGGGCCCCGGCGTGGTGGCACGCCGAGGTGGTCTCCCACGACCTGCGCACCCCTGACATCGCCGTGCTGACCGTCCGCCCCGACCAGCCGTACCCCTTCCTCGCGGGCCAGTACACGAGTCTGGAGACCCCGTGGTGGCCGCGGGTGTGGCGGCACTACTCCTTCGCCTCGGCCCCGCGCGCCGACGGCCTGCTGTCCTTCCACGTGAAGGCCGTTCCGGCCGGGTGGGTCTCCAACGCCCTGGTGCGGCACGCCCGCCCGGGCGACGTGCTGCGGCTGGGCCCGCCGGCCGGTTCGATGGTGGTGGACCACAGCACCGACAACGGGATGCTGTGCCTGGGCGGGGGGACCGGCATCGCCCCGATCAAGGCGCTGATCGAGGACGTGGCCGAGCACGGCGAACGCCGGCCCGTGGAGGTCTTCGTCGGGGCGCGCAGCGACGACGACCTCTACGACAAGGACACCCTGCTGGGCCTGCAGCGCTCCCACCCGTGGCTGTCGGTGCGCCCGGTGATCGGTGAGGGCATGGCCGGCCAGCTCCCGCACGCGGTCGGTGAGCACGGGCCCTGGAGCTCGTACGACGCCTTCATCTCCGGGCCGCCCGCGATGATCCGCAGCGGTGTGGACGCGCTCAAGCGGATCGGGATCCCCGGGGAGCGCATCCGCTACGACGCGCTGGAGGAGCTGGTGGGCGTGGCCGGCTGAGACCGGCGCACACCCGCCCGCTCCTCAGCGTCCTCAGCCCAGGTCCGGGGCGTGCATGGCGCGCACACCCTCGATGTTGCCGTCGAGGTAGTGACGCAGCGAGAGCGGGACGAGGTGGACGGCGGCGATCCCGACCCGGCTGAAGGGCACGCGGACGATCTCGTACTCGCCCTGGGGCTCGTCGACTTCGGGGCCGTGCCTCCGGCCGGGGTCCATCGACTCGAGGTGGCAGACGAAGAAGTGCTGCACCTTCACCCCGGTCACCCCGCCCGAGCCGATGTGCTCGACGGTGTCGACGAAACAGGGCACCACGTCGGTGATCTTGGCGCCGAGTTCCTCGTCGAGTTCTCTGTGGAGGGCGTCCACGACGGTGGCGTCGGAGGGTTCCACACCGCCGCCCGGGGTGAGCCAGTACGGATCGACGCCGGGCTTGGTGCGCTTGATGAGGATCAGGTCGTCACCGTCGAGCAGGATCGCTCGGGCGGTGCGTTTGACCACGGGACGTTCGGTCATGGGAGAAGAGTGGCCCGCGCCCGGGCATCTGAAACTCGCCATCGTCCGAAACACCAGTGGCTCACCAGTGCGCGGCGGCGCGCAGCAGCCGGTCATGCGCGCGGGCCAGGTGGGCGAGGGCCAGACTGCCGGTGCGTACGACGAGGAACCAGGTGCGCAGCGGGGGTACGGCGGGCTCCAGCAGGGCGACGACCTGGCCGTGGTCGAGGGCGTCCTGGCAGAGGTAGCGGGGCAGGACGGCGAGCCCGGCGCCGGCCCTGACGCACTCCAGCACGGCCCGCAGGTCGGGTGCGACGACGGTGGCGGCGGTGCCGAACGCGGAGCCGGGTACGGCGTCGAACACGGCGGCCCAGTAGCGGGTGACGAGCGGCAGGCTCTCGTGGACCTCGACGACCGGGATCCCGTCGAGGGCCTCGGGGCCCTTGGCCAGCAGTTCGCCGGGGCCGGCGAGGGCGGCCCAGTAGGGCGCCGCGACCAGGACCTGCTCCTCGTCGCAGAGGGCACCGGCCGAGAAGGGGCCGCCGCGCGGCCGGGCGGTGGTGACGACGAGGTCGTGCTGCCCGGTGGCGAGCCCGGCGAGGTTCTCCTCCGCGTCGGCCGTGAAGACCGTGCGCAGGGTCTGGCCGTGGCCGACGAGGGGTGCGAGGGCGGGGAGCACCCGCAGGCTCAGGAACTCGGGCGGACCGGCGAGGTGCAGGGTGCGCAGGGCCCCGGCGGCCTGCCGCTCGGTCTCGGCGATCCGCAGCAGGGCGTCCAGGTGCGGGGCGGCCTGGTGGGCGAGCTCGTCGCCGACGGCGGTGGGGGTGACGCCGCGGGCGCGGCGGTGGAACAGGGGGCGGCCGAGCTGGCGCTCCAGGGTGCGGATCTGGGAGGTCACCGCGGGCTGGGACAGCCCGAGGAGCGTGGCGGCCCGGGTGAACGAGCCGGCCCGGTGCACGGCGACGAAGGTGCGCAGCAGGGCCAGGTCCATGGCGGCCCCTCTCGGTGGGGGCCTTCAACTATAAATATGCCGATAGGTTCCTGTCGTTACCGTGATTGGACTCTGACGCAGAGTCAACTAGCCTTGTCGACGTGGTTCTTGTGGGCAGGAACCCGATGCGGTCCGAGCCACCAGGGGGGAGGCTCGGACCGCTTTCCCACCGGTGTTCAGGCGCCGGAATCCGCTCGCTCCAAGGCCCTGAGCACGTCCGCGACCAGATCCCGGGGGTCCTCCGCGCCTGCCGAGAAGCGGATGAAACCGTCGGGCACGGCGTCGCCGCCCCAGCGCCCGCGCCGCTCCGCGGTGGAGCGCACCCCGCCGAAACTCGTGGCGTCCTCGACCAGGCGCAGGGCGGACATGAAGCGTTCCGCGTGCGCCCGGTCGGGCAGGGTGAAGGAGACCACCGACCCGAAGCCGCTCATCTGCCGGGCCGCCGTCTTGTGGGAGGGGTCCGAGGTGAGGCCCGGGTAGCGCAGCCCGGTCACCTCGGTGCGGTCGGCGAGGGCCTCGGCGACGGCCAGCGCGTTGGCCCACTGGCGCTCGGTCCGCAGCTGGATGGTGGCCAGGGAGCGGTGGGCGAGCCAGGCCTCCATGGGCCCGGGGATCGCGCCGACGATCTTGCGCCAGCGCCGGACGGCCGCGGCGAGCTCCGGGTCGTGGCAGACGACGTAGCCGAGCAGCAGGTCGCCGTGGCCGGTCAGGCCCTTGGTGCCGCTGGCCACGGAGAAGTCCGCGCCCAGCTCCAGCGGCCGCTGTCCGAGCGGGGTGGCGAGGGTGTTGTCGACGGCGACCAGGGCGCCGGCGGTGTGCGCGGCCGCCACGAGGCGGCGTACGTCGCACACGTCGAGCCCGGGGTTGGAGGGGGTCTCGATCCAGAGCAACCGGGCCCCGTCGAGGGCCGTGAGCTGGGCGTCCCCGCCGGTCGGCGCGGTGCGCACGTGGACCCCGTACGCCTCCAGCTGCTCGCGGACCAGGGGCAGTGCCTGGTAGCCGTCGTCGGGCAGGACGACGGTGTCCCCGGCGCGGGCCTGCGAGAGCAGGACGGCGGAGACCGCGGCCATGCCGGATGCGAAGACGATCGTGTCCACGTCCGTACGGCCGGGCGCCTCCAGCTCGCCGATCGCCCGTTCCAGCAGGGTCCAGGTGGGGTTGGTGTCGCGGCCGTAGGTGTACGGGCCGGCCACCTCGCCGGGGAGGTGGAAGTGGGCCGCGAACACGGGGCCGGGCAGCGGCGGCTCGTTCTTGACGGGCTCGGGCAGCCCGGCGCGCACGGCCCGGGTCCCGTCGCCGTAGGGGACCGGCGCGTCCGGTCCGCCGGTGGGGTGGGCGGTCACGGGGTGTGCTCCTTCACGGCTGCGCGTACGGCCTCCAGCAGGCCGGTGCTGGCGGCCTCGACCAGCTCCAGGCACTCCTCGAACCCGTCGAAGGAGCCGTAGTAGGGGTCGGGTACGTCCAGGGAGCCGGATCCGGAGCCGCGTACGGACGTGCCCGCCGGGTCGTACGAGCGCAGCAGCCGGACCTTGGCGGCCGCCTCCGGTGTGGGGGCGAGGGCGCGCAGGTCGCGCAGGTGGCCGGCGTCGAGTGCGATGACGAGGTCGAGCCGGTCGAACCAGGAGGCCCGGAACCGCCGGGCGCGGTGGTCCTGTGCGTAGCCGGCGGCCTCCAGCACGGCCACGGTGCGCGGGTCGGCGCCGTCGCCCTCGTGCCAGCCGCCGGTGCCGGCGCTGTCGACCTCGACCAGGTCCTCCAGTCCGGCCTCGGCGACGTGCGAGCGGAAGACGGACTCGGCCATGGGGGACCGGCATATGTTGCCGGTGCAGACGAAGCACACGCGGTACACGGGTGGCCCGCTCAGTTCTTGTCGGGCAGGGCCAGGTTCAGGGCCCAGGAGACGACGGAGATGATCAGGCCCCCGAGGACGGCGGTCCAGAAGCCGTCGACGTGGAAGCTGAGCTCGAGCTGCTTGGCCACCCAGGAGGTCAGCAGCAGCATCAGCGCGTTCACCACGAGGGTGAACAGGCCCAGGGTGAGGATGAAGAGGGGGATGGACAGCAGCTTCACCACGGGCTTGACGATGAGGTTGACCAGGCCGAAGACGAGCGCGACCAGGATCAGCGTCAGAGTGCGGCGGCCCAGGCTGCTGCCGTCGTCGAGGGTGATGCCGGAGAGCAGCCAGATGGCGACGGCCAGGGCCCCCGCGTTGGCGAGCGTCTTGACTACGAAATTCGTCATGTGTCTGATCGTGGCAGAGAACACACGGGTCGGGCATCGGCAGATCAGCGGATTCCCGGCACCACCGGGCAAGGGCAAGGGGCACAGCGAACATGAAGGCCTTCCGGCTGGACGAGCTCGAAGCGGAACGAGCCGCCAACGACGGCGCCTACCTGCAGTTCCTGCGTGAGCGGAACATGTCGGTCGGGCTCTACTCGCTCGATGCGGGACAGAGCGACCCGCAGCAGCCGCACCGTCAGGACGAGGTGTACTTCGTCGTGAGCGGCCGTGCCTCGATCACGGTCGGGGAGGAGACGACGACGGTGGCCAACGGCAGCGTCGTCTACGTCCCGGCGGGGGTGCCGCACAAGTTCCACCACATCACCGAGCCGCTGAAGGTGATGGTCGTCTTCTCCCCGCCGGAGGCCTGAGGACGCTGCCGGAGGCCTGAGGACCCGGCGGAGTGAGGGTCGTCCCCCTGATCCCCCTAGGGGGCGGGTCAGGGGGTTCCGGGGGCTCACGGGCCCCCGGCCGGTGCCTCGCGCTCCTAAGCTCGTGACCAAGGAAGAAGAGCCAGGGACACCGGCGAGGACGAGGAAGAGGTAGGGACATGGACGGGATCCGAGCGATGTTCGCGGGCACGCCGTGGTGGGTCAAGTGGGTCGCCGTTCCGCTGCTGGCCCTCTTCGTCTTCGGCGGCATCATCACCACGATCATCGGCACGCTGATCGGCTTCGCCTTCAAGGTGCTGCTGTTCGCGGCGCTGGTCGGCGGTCTGGTCTTCGTGGTCAAGAAGTTCACGGGCAACGGGGCGAAGAGCTCCTCCGACGGCTGGTAGGCCGCCCCGCCCGAGGGGTACGGGCATTGCGCCAGGCGGGCGAACATGGCCTGCCAAACCTCTCATCCCGTGGCAATCGGTGGATAGGCTGGCATTCCGTGCCGATCCCTGGGCGCCGGCGGGCCCCCGGGCCCGCCGCCACGCCTGGGGGTGAGCTTTGTCTCCGGTTCACAATGCCGGTGTGCCGACGCTGATCGGTTCGGTGCAGAGGGCGCTCCGGCTGCTGGAAGCGGCGGCGTCCCATAGCGGGGGAGCCCCGGCGAAACAGCTGGCGCGCGAGGCCGGGCTCCCGCTCCCCACCGCGTACCACCTGCTTCGCACCCTGACGCACGAAG
The DNA here is from genome assembly GCF_040301925.1 of Streptomyces sp. NPDC000075. Lineage (NCBI taxonomy): Bacteria > Bacillati > Actinomycetota > Actinomycetes > Kitasatosporales > Streptomycetaceae > Streptomyces > Streptomyces sp. NPDC000075. The sequence continues at coordinate 142,895 of NZ_JBEPFL010000003.1, read as the reverse complement.
GCTATCTGCGCCGCGAGGGCGGGGTGTTCGTCCTCGGCGAAGCGGCCGCCAGGCTGGGGCACGGGGGACTTCAGCAGAAACGTCGCAGCATGATCCTCGACTCCCTCGCGCACTTCCGCGACGTGGTCGGGGCCCCCGTCTACTTCGCGGTCTACCGCGAGGGCGAGATCGAGGTCGTGGGCGTCTCGGACACCCCGGCGAACCCCGCCTGCGAGGAATGGGCCGACTTCCGCGCCACGGCGCACGCGCACGCCATCGGCCAGTGCCTGCTGGGGCAGTTGGACGAGAAGACGCGCAGGGACTACTACGACCGTCATCCGGTCGAGGGCATCACGCCGTACACCGTGCGCGACATGCGCACGCTGGAGGAGCGGATCGGCTCCCTGGAGCGGATGCAGCCGGTGACCGAGCGTCAGGAGTACGCCCTGGGGACGGTCTGCGCGGCCATCCCGATCACCGCCGGGGACACCGCCGCGACCATGGCCATTTCTCTACCTGTGCACCAGGAATCACGTTTGCTCTGTGTAGTCGATCGACTACGGAGTGAAGTAGGCGCGCTGTTGAGCACCCTCTCGTTCTCTATCAGTATCTGAAAACTCACTCCTTGTGATCTGCTTGCGCTTCCACCACCCTTGTCAAGAGGGCCCTGAGGGTTCATTCCTGGCCACTTCCACTACAGGGGTAGGCAATGCGCGAGTCGGTACAGGCAGAGGTCATGATGAGCTTCCTCGTTTCCGAGGAGCTCGCCTTCCGTATTCCGGTGGAGCTCCGGTACGAGGCCCGGGACCCCTACGCCGTACGCCTGACCTTCCACCTTCCCGGAGACGCCCCGGTGACCTGGGCGTTCGGCCGGGAGCTGCTCCTCGACGGCATCAACAGGCCGTGCGGCGACGGGGACGTGCACATCGCCCCCACCGATCCGGGAGCGCTCTGCGACGTCCACATCCGCCTTCAGGTCGGCGGCGACCGGGCCCTGTTCCGCGCCGGCGCCGCCCCGCTCGTCGCCTTCCTCGACCGCACCGACCGGCTCGTTCCGCTCGGTCAGGAGCGCAGCCTCGGTGACTTCGAGGAGACCCTCGACGAGGAACTCGGCAGGATCCTCGCCGAGGCCCAGCAGCAGAACGAGCAGAACGCGGGCTGACGCCCCCGGCCCCCTCGGGGCCCGTCCCGCCCCGTCAGCGCTTGCGCCGCCGGCCCCGCCCGCCACGGGCCGGCGCCGCAGGGCTGCCGGCGGGACCGGGCCGGTCCGCGGACACCACCAGCGCGGCCAGCGCCGTGGTCACCGGGACCGAGGCCACGAGCCCGATCGAGCCCACCAGGGTCCGTACGATCTCCTCCGCCACCAGCTCGCTGTTGGCCACGGTGCCCATGCTGCTGTTCGCGATGGAGAACAGCAGCAGCAGGGGCAACGCCGCGCCCGCGTACGCCAGTACGAGCGTGTTCACCACCGACGCGATGTGGTCGCGGCCGATCCGGATGGCCGCGCGGTACAGGGCCCGCGGGCCCATGTTCGGGTCCGCCTGGTGGAGTTCCCAGACGGCCGAGGTCTGAGTGACCGTCACGTCGTCGAGGACGCCGAGCGATCCGATGATCACGCCCGCGAGCAGCAGACCGCTCATGTCGATGTTCGGGTAGAGCCCGTGGATCAGCCCGGTGTTGTCGTCCGTGTTCCCGCTCAGGAACGCCCAGCCGATGAACAACGAGCCCAGCAGCCCGATCAGCAGCAGCGAGACCAGGGTGCCGAGGACGGCCACCGAGGTGCGGGCGGTCAGCCCGTGGCACATGTAGAGGGCGATCAGCATGATCGCGCTGGCTCCGACCACCGCGACGACCAGGGGGTTCGAACCCTGAAGGATCGCGGGGAGGATGAAGAGGGTCAGCACCCCGAAGCTGACCACGAGCGCGATGAGCGCGAACAGCCCGCGCATCCGGCCGACGACGACCACCGCGACCGCGAAGACGGCCGCCAGCAGGGCCATCGGGAACTTCCGGTTCAGGTCGATCACCGAGTACTGGAGGTCGCGCGGGGCGTCCGGCGCGTAGGCGACCACCACCTCCTGGCCCTTCTCCAGCTGTCTCGGCGCACCCGGCTGGACGATCTCGAAGAAGACGCGGCCCTTGTCGGCTCCGGTGCCCACCTCGACGGTGGCCCGCTTGCACGACCCGGTCTGCGCCCCGCGCCCCTCGGGAGCGGGCGTGTTGCCGGTGGCGGGCACCTGGGAGGCGTTCACCGACTTGCAGTCGACGTCGGAGAGGGCGACCACCTTGCCCTGCTGCGTCTGGCGGTCGAAACCCACCCCGGTGCGCTCGTGGGCGGGGGCGCCGCCGGGCCACAGCACGACCATGCCGACGAAGACGGCGACGGCGAAGGGGATCAGGACGGCGGAGATCACCTTGCGCAGGTGTTTGGAGACGGGGGCCGCCGGCCCGTGGCCGTGACTGTGGCCGTGGCCGTGCCCGGGCCCGTGCCCCGGGGATCCGTGGCTGTGCGAAGGACCCTGTGCACCGCCGGCCGCATGCCCGTGGGACGCATGCTCGTGGCCGGTGTGGCCCAAGGGGTCAGTGGGCTCGTGTGGGGGCTGCGGCGAGGTCGTCACCGGCAGATCATCGCAACAGATGAGGGGGCCCACTGTTCAGCACGCCACAGATGACGCTAGCGTGGGGGCTACTTTGCACAACGCGGGAGCTCGGAGCACCGGGCTGAGAGGGCGCTGATCACCGTACGCGCAGGAGATGCGTACGGGAGGAGGCTGCGTCGACCGCCGAACCTGTTACCGGGTAATGCCGGCGTAGGGAGATCAGGTCTCATGACCATTCAGGACGCACGCACGCCTGCCGCCGGCGAGAACGCCGACGGCCAGACCGAGCGCCAGCCCGGCTGGCACAAGGGATACCTGGCGGGTTCCCGCCCGGACATCCGGGTGCCGGTCCGCCAGGTCCACCTCACCAACGGCAAGGACGTCACGCTCTACGACACGTCCGGTCCGTACACCGACCCGCAGATCGAGACCGACGTGCGCCGCGGCCTGCCGCCGCTGCGCGAGAACTGGATCATCGGCCGTGGTGACACCGAGGAGTACGCGGGCCGCCCCGTGCGCCCCGAGGACGACGGCATCAAGCACACCTCGCCCCGCGGCGGCCTCAAGAACCTCGACGCCGTCTTCCCCGGCCGCCCGCGCCTGCCGCGCCGGGGCCGTGGCGGCCAGGCCGTGACGCAGCTCGCGTATGCCCGCCGGGGCGAGATCACCCCGGAGATGGAGTACGTCGCGCTCCGCGAGAACGTCTCCCCCGAGGTCGTCCGCGAGGAGATCGCCGCCGGCCGCGCGGTTCTTCCGGCCAACGTGAACCACCCGGAGATCGAGCCGATGATCATCGGCAAGCGGTTCCTGGTGAAGGTCAACGCCAACATCGGCAACTCGGCCGTCACCTCCTCCATCGAGGAGGAGGTCGACAAGATGACCTGGGCCACCAAGTGGGGCGCGGACACGGTCATGGACCTCTCGACCGGCCGCAACATCCACACCACGCGCGAGTGGGTCCTGCGCAACTCCCCCGTCCCGATCGGCACCGTGCCGCTCTACCAGGCGCTGGAGAAGGTCGACGGCCGCGCCGAGGACCTGACCTGGGAGATCTACAAGGACACGGTCATCGAGCAGGCCGAGCAGGGCGTCGACTACATGACGGTCCACGCCGGCGTGCTGCTGCCGTACGTGCCGCTGACGGCCCGCCGCAAGACCGGCATCGTCTCGCGCGGCGGCTCGATCATGGCGGCCTGGTGCCTGGCGCACCACAAGGAGAACTTCCTCTACACGAACTTCGAGGAGCTCTGCGAGATCCTCGCGGCGTACGACGTCACGTACTCGCTGGGTGACGGCCTGCGCCCCGGCTCCATCGCGGACGCCAACGACGCGGCGCAGTTCGCGGAGCTGAAGACGCTGGGCGAGCTGAACACGATCGCCAAGCGGCACAACGTGCAGACGATGATCGAGGGACCGGGCCACGTCCCGATGCACAAGATCAAGGAGAACATCGACCTCCAGCAGGAGATCTGCGAGGAGGCGCCGTTCTACACGCTCGGCCCGCTGACCACGGACGTCGCGCCCGCGTACGACCACATCACCTCCGGCATCGGCGCCGCGATGATCGCCTGGTGGGGCACCGCGATGCTCTGCTACGTGACGCCCAAGGAGCACCTGGGCCTGCCCAACCGCGACGACGTGAAGACCGGCGTCATCACGTACAAGATCGCGGCCCACGCGGCCGACCTGGCCAAGGGCCACCCGGGTGCCCAGGAGTGGGACGACGCCCTGTCGGACGCGCGGTTCGAGTTCCGCTGGGAGGACCAGTTCAACCTGGCCCTCGACCCGGACACGGCCCGCGAGTTCCACGACGAGACGCTCCCGGCCGAGCCCGCGAAGACCGCGCACTTCTGCTCCATGTGCGGTCCGAAGTTCTGCTCGATGAAGATCTCCCAGGACATCCGTCGCGAGCACGGCGGTGACTTGAAGGCCGAGGAGATCGAGGCGGGCATGGCGGAGAAGTCCGCCGAGTTCGCCGCGTCCGGTAACCGCGTCTACCTGCCGCTGGCGGACTGATCCGGCCGGACGGACCGTCCCGCGACCTCATGGGGGGAGTCGCGGGACGGCCGGGTCCGGACTGCGTCAAAGGGTCTTGCGCTGGAGTGCGCTCCAGCTCCTAGAGTGCGGCCGCATGACCATGCGATACCGGAATTTGGGCGGGACCGGCATAGAGGTGAGTGCCCACTGCCTCGGCACGATGATGTTCGGGGCGGTGGGTAACCCGGACCACGAGGACTGCGTGCGGATCGTCCACGCCGCCCTCGACCAGGGCGTCAACTTCGTGGACACCGCGGACATGTACTCGGCGGGCGAGTCCGAGGTGATCGTCGGCAAGGCGCTCAAGGGGCGGCGTGACGACGTCGTGCTCGCCACCAAGGTCCACTTCCAGATGGGAGAGGGCCGCAACCGCAGCGGGAACTCGCGCCGCTGGATCGTGCGGGCCGTCGAGGACAGCCTGCGCCGGCTGGACACCGACTGGATCGACCTCTACCAGGTGCACCGGCCCGACCATTCGACCGACGTCGAGGAGACCCTGTCCGTCCTCGGGGATCTCGTCAGGGCCGGGAAGATCCGGTCCTTCGGCTGTTCGACCTTTCCCGCCGAGGAACTGGTCGAAGCCCATCACGTCGCCGAGCGGCGGGCGCTGCCCCGGTTCCGGACCGAGCAGCCGCCGTACTCGATCCTCGCGCGAGGCATCGAGGCCGATGTGCTGCCGGTCGCCCGGCGCTACGGGATGGGCGTGCTGACCTGGAGCCCCCTCGCCTCCGGATTCCTGAGCGGCAAGCACCGGCTCGGCGGGCCGGTCGACCTGACCACGGGGCGGGCGAAGCTCCACCCGGCCCGCTTCGACCCGGCCCTCCCGGGCAACGTGGCCAAGCTGGAGGCGGTGGAGAAGCTCCTCGGGATCGCTGATGACCTGGGCTGCACCCTGCCGGAGCTGGCGGTGGCCTTTCCCCTCGCGCACCCGGCGGTCACCTCGGTGATCATCGGGCCCCGCACCATGGAGCAGTTCCAGTCGCTGTCCAAGGGGGCCGGGCTGGTCCTCGACGACGAGGTGCTCGACCGGATCGACGAGATCGTCGCCCCGGGTGCGAATCTCTACCACCCCGATGGTGTCTGGCTCCCGCCGGCGCTGACGGACGCCACCCAGCGGCGGCGCCCGCTCGGCGACCGGGCCGCGGGCTAGCCAGGCGGGCTAGGCAGGTGCGGGGGATGTTTCACGTGAAACGGCGGGGTGTTTCACGTGAAACGTCCCCGTGCCCAGCTTGGCGCGGGCGAAGTCGAGATTCGCGCTGACGCGTTCACGGTGCTCATCGGGGAGCTTGCCCTCGTTGAGCAGACGCTCGCAGAGCTCCAGCGACTCACGGTATTCGCCGACCCAGTAGGCGGCGATGGCGAGTTCGTCGAGGGCCCGCCACTCGTGCCAGGAGTACTCCACGAACAGGACGTCCTTCGGGTACGGGATGCGGACGGCCTCCTTGGCGAACATGTAGGCCAGCGGCCAGCGCTCCTCCACGCGGCAGATGCCCGCGAGGTCCCCGATCGCCTCGGCGCGCGAGGGCCGGCTCTCGAACGCGCGGAGGTAGCGGTCCATCACCTCGGCCGCCGGACGGCCCAGGCTCGCGGCGGCCCGTGCGGCGTAGACCCGGGCGAGGTACGTCTCCTCGTAGAAGCCGACCATGGCCGCCCGGCGGTCGTAGGCGGCCAGGGACTTCTCCTGCTCTCCCGCGTCCCGCCAGCTCTGGCCGAGGTAGAACATGTAGCGGGCGTTCCCGGGTTCCTTGGCCAGGCCCTGTTCGAGGACCGCCGCGTCGCGCAGGTACTTCTGCCGCTGGCCGCCCTCCCGGAGCCGGGCGCCCCCGCCGATGCTGAGGATGTGGGCTCCTCGGAGCGTCCCCAGGCTGTACGCGCCGCCGCAGTCGATGTACTCGTGGAGCACGCCGACGTACCGCCAGGGCAGCCGCGTGGAGACGAGCGCCGGCCGGTAGTGGACGATCGGCCCGTCGTGCAGGGCGATCCGGTAGGCGTCGAGGGTCAGCTCCGGCATCCGGAACCCCGGCTCCACCTCCATCGCGTCGTCGGCGTCGATGAACAGGAGGTAGTCGGCCTGGTCGCGGGCGAGCTCGATGGCCTCGGTCCGGCTCCCGTCGAAGCCCTTCCAGGGACGTTCGTGGAGGGTCCCGGGGATATCGCCGAAGCAGTCCCGGATGACGTCCTGGGTACCGTCGGTCGAGCCGGTGTCGACGATCACCCAGGTGTCGATCAGAGGACGCACCGAGTCGAGGCACTTCCGGATGGTGGGGGCCTCGTCCTTGACGATCATGTTCAGGCAGACTTTTGGTCTCATCCTCGGGGACTCTAGGAAGCGGGCGCGGGGTGCCCGCGGCTGGCACGCCGGAAAAGTCCGAGTTGGCCCGATTGGCGGCATCGAGTCAGCCGGTGCGCTGATAGACGGAGCGGCACCGAGGGCGTCACGAGGCGATCCGCGCCCGGCGAGAGAGGCTCTACCCGCCATCGGAGCCCGATGGTTCCGGTTCGAGTCTCTGCTGAAGGAGCGCTCCATGAGTCGTGAGCACTGGTCCAAGGCCGTTCCCCTCGGTCCTCTTCCGAGGGGCAGGACCTGGCTGGCAGGAGGCACCCTGGCCTCGCTCTCCCTCGTCATGGTGGGTGTCGTCGGGCCTGTCGTCGCCGTGGCGCAGCAGACCGGGTCGACGGCGGTAGCAGCCCGCCCGGCGGTCGGCGGCGGTGGCGGCGAGGACCACTGCAAGCAGAAACCGCACCACCACGGGGACGGCGACGACCGCCCTGAGGCCCGGCTGTCCGACCGGGCACCCGGAGGTGGTGGCCACGACGACGATGATTGCCGCGGTCCACGGGGCCCGCGGGGCCCGAAGGGCGCCACCGGCCCGACCGGACCCACCGGACCCACCGGACCCACCGGCTCGACGGGCGCCACCGGCGCGACGGGCGCGACGGGCGCGACGGGCGCGACGGGCGGCACGGGGCCGACCGGCCCGACGGGTGCGACGGGTGCCACCGGCGCCACCGGCGCCACCGGCGCGACGGGTGCCACGGGCGGCACGGGTGCCACGGGCGGCACTGGGCCGACGGGTGCCACCGGAGCCACCGGCGCGACGGGCGCCACTGGTGCGACGGGCGCCACCGGCGCGACGGGCGCGACCGGTGCCACGGGCGCGACCGGTGCGACGGGTGCCACCGGTCCGTGCACCGATGTCGCCCAGTACAAGCCCAACTCGGCCGAAGAGGTCAAGGCCGTCCTGCTCAGCGGCACTCCCTGGGTCGGTATCCGGAGGCTCACCGGCATCACGAACCGGGACTTCGAATGGAACAACCTGGGTGACAACGGAGGCATCCCGACCGGAGTGAGCCTGTGCGGCATCGCCGTCAGCGACCACGCCGGACTGGTGCACGTCGAGTCCGTCGGCTCCGACGGGCGGATCTACGAGACCGACTGCACCGAGAACCCGGCCAGCGACTTCGGTCTCACGTGCAACCAGGCGTGGACTTCCGTCCCGGCTCCCGTGGACCACCCGCCCCTGCGGCGCGGCACAGTTCCGATGGGGGACCCCAACCACCGCCCCAAGGGCATGAAGTAGGCGCTCAGTCCGGCCGGTGTTCCGGGCCGCCGAAGTCCGGGCTCGTGAAATCCGGGCTGGAGTAGCCGGGCCGTGGCCCGGCGGCCCCGTCGGACGGGCTGCTGAAGTCGGGCCGGGTGTATCCCAGGTGGGGGATGCGCCCGGCCCCCGGCGTACGGGGCACCGGGTAGCCCGTCCCGGCGGTCGGATCGGCCAGCGCGTCGCGCAGGAACGGCATGATGCCCCGCTCCAGCAGCGCGTTGCGCCAGGCCTCCCGGGCCCGCGCGAGCACGTCGGGTATCGGCACGCTCTCCTCCGCGGCCACCTCCGTCGAGCTGTTGCGCAGGGCCGCCACCAGCAGCGAGACCACCGCGAAGACGAGCGCCACCACGGTGAGCCCGCCGAAGAGCCAACCGGCCGTCAGCATCGTCCGTGCGAAGGCGGGTTCGGGATCGATCGCCTTCAGGCAGTACCCCACCAGCAGGAAGATCAGCATGGCGGTGCCGGCCAGGACCGGTGCGAGGACGGCCACCACGGCGCTCACGCCCGCGCCGCCGCCGTCGCCCGGCCCGTCACCGTCCTCGGTGGTGTCCCCGTCGGTGTTGCCCCGTCCCGACAGGGCCTCGTCGCGCAGTTCCTCCCGGACCTTCACGTAGTGGGCGTACTCGGCGGCGGCCGCGGCGGTCAGCAGCGCGATGGCGCTCAGGGCCATGGTGCGCAGCTGTTCGGCGTTCAGCCGTTCGCCGAGGGCGGCGAGTTCGGGCCGTTCGTCCGCCGTGCGCAGCGCCTCGTCTAGGAGCCGGTCGAACTCGGGTCGGTCTTCGATGAGCAGGTGCGGACCGCTGGTCATGTGCATCCCCCGATGCTCCGTACGAGCCGGTACGCCCGCATGGAACCGGGCGCCGGCGCAAAACGGAGGAGAGCCTGCTACGGACAGGGCGATGGTAGAGCGCCCCGGCCATGGGGTGACAGGGACTTTCGGGAAATACCCCGCTGGGTGAACGCTCAGTCGCTCAGCGGCAGTTGTTGGACCAGCAGTTTGCCTGCCATGGTGACGCCGCCGTCCATCGCGATGGCCAGTCCGTCCGCGTACACGTGCGGTCCGTGGACGTCCTCCGGCCCGTGCCCGTCGTCGCCGTCCTCGGTGCCCACCTCTCCGAGGAGGTACGGGATGGGGCTGTGGCCGTGGACGACGCGGCTGCCGCCGTACGTGCCGAGGAGCTCGCGCACGGCCTGCGGGCCCGTCTCCTCGTCACGGAAGGCGAACCGCTTGGTGAACTTGCGGAACAGGTCCCAGGTGATGTCGGCGTCGTGGCGGTTGAGCAGCTCGTGGATGGTGTCGTTGACGTCCTCGATGGAGTCGCCGTAGTCCAGGTACGCCGTGGTGTCGGAGTGCAGCAGCAGGTGTCCGTCCGCCAGCGTGGCCGCGTCCAGCCGGGACATCCACTGGAGGTGGACGTCCTCCAGCCGCTCCATGTCGGTGCGCTGGCCCCCGTTGAGCAGCCAGGCGGCCTGGAAGGTGGCGGTGCCGGCGCCGGAGTTCACGGGGGTGTCCCCGAACCGCTTGGCGCCGATGAGCAGCAGTTCGTGATTGCCCATCAGGGCCTTGCAGTAGCCCCCGGCGGCCGCGGCCTCGGCGGACAGCCGCATGACGAGGTCGATGACGCCGATGCCGTCCGGGCCTCGGTCGGTGAAGTCGCCGAGGAACCAGATCCGGGCGTTGCCCGCCGACCAGCGGCAGTCGGCGTCGATGAGGTGCTGCGCCTGGAGTTCGCGGATGAGCTCGTCCAGGTAGCCGTGTACGTCGCCCACGACGTAGAGCGGTCCGGAGCCGGCGGCCGGGGCCTCCTGCGGGACGTACTGGACCTGGACGGTGTCGCCGGGCCCGCCCGTCGCTCCGCGCCCGATGACGGGCAGGTCGCGCTGGGTGGGGGTGTAGCCGTCGAGGTCGTCCTCGGAGCCGGCGGCGGGGAACTCCGCGTGCGCGGAGGCGGTCCGCTGCTGCGGGACGGCCTCCGGTGCGTAGTACGCGGGGTACCCCCCGTACGCGGGCGGCTCCCCGGGCAGGCCGGCGGACGCGGCGTACGGTGCGGGTTCGTTGACCGGCACCCGGAAGTCCCGCAGCGTGTCCGTCCGCATCGCGGGTCCCTGACCGGCCCCCTGAGTCATCGACCCCTCCACCACCGTCGCGCTGCCGTACACCTGCGGACCCTGCTCACCTCCGGGGCGGAGGGTCCGTGATGTCGTGCGCCCATCATAGGAATGCGGCTCGCGCTCTGTGACGCACCAGGGGTGGTGAATCCTGGGCGGAGCCAAACCTTCCTGCCGTTTTCGACCGATATGAGGCTTGTCGAAATCCTCGGCGGGGCCTTCGGGCCCCGCCGATACGGCGGTCCGGCGGTCAGTCCTGAGACGGTGAGCGTGGCGGACTGACGGTGGTGCGGGGGGTTCTGCGCTGCGAGGAGGTACGGATGATCAACTCGGTCGGGACCACCTGTTCGACCGGGCGGCCCGTGTCGACCCCCTCGATCGCGTCGATCAGCAGCTGCACGACGGCGGTTCCGATGCGGCGCGGCTTGAGGGAGAGCGTGGTGATGGGCGGCTCGGTGTTCGCGTAAACGGTGGACTCGCTGCAGCAGACGAGGAGCAGGTCCTCGGGGACCCGCAGCCCGTAGCGCCGGGCGGCGGCGAGGAGGTCGGTGCCGTTCGGGTCGAAGAGTCCGTAGACGGCGTCGGGGCGGTCGGGCCGGGCGAGGAGGCGGTCGGCGGCGACGGCGCCCGCGCAGGGGTCGTGGGCGGGATAGGACTCGTAGACGGGGTCCTGGCCGACGCGCTCGCACCAGTGGAGGTAGGCGGTCGTGGAGAGCCGGGTGTAGGTGTCGGTGGTGGTGCCGGTCAGCAGCCCGATACGGCGGGCTCCGGCGGCGGCCAGGTGGTCGAGCAGGCCCAGGACGGCGGCCTCGTGGTCGTTGTCGACCCAGGCGGTGACGGGGAGGGTGCCGGCGGGCCGGCCGTCGGAGACCACGGGCAGGCCCTGGCGCACGAGCTCGCTGACGACGGGGTCGTGGTCGGAGGGGTCGATGACGACCGTGCCGTCGAGGGCCACGTTGGACCAGACGTCGTGCCGCGAGGTGGCCGGGAGGATGACGAGGGCGTAGCCGCGGGCGAGCGCGGCCGAGGTGGCGGCCCGCGCCATCTCGGCGAAGTACGCGAATTCGGTGAAGGTGAAAGGTTCATCCCCGTACGTCGTCACGGTCAGGCCGATGAGGCCCGACTTTCCGGTACGGAGCGTGCGGGCGGCGGCTGACGGGCGGTAGCCCAGTCGGTCGGCGACCTCGCGGACGTGGCGACGGGTGGCGTCCGGCAGCCGCCCCTTGCCATTGAGCGCGTCGGACACGGTGGTGATGGACACGCCCGCGGCGGCGGCCACATCCCTGATACCGGCCCGGCCCTGTCGGCCGCCGACCCGCCGGGTGGTCTCGGCCCGGCTCACGTGATGCTTCCCTGCTGCTGTCATGGCGAGCCGATAGTAGGGCTCGGAGGGGAGAGTGGTTCAGGTGCATATGCACGGGTTGACAGGCACGATTCTGCTTGGTTCGCCACCCCCAATGACCTTGGAATTGAAGGTATTTGGTGATTTGAGCCAAAGGTGGGGCCTGTCGGCGGGTACGGGCATGCCAAAACGCGGTGGCCCCCGGCCGGTCGCAACTCACCTGCACGAGGGACGCGCGCCACGGCGCGGGCCACCGGCGCGCGCATATATGCGCGCGCTCCCCCTGTGTTCCTGGCGCCCGCCATTCTCGGATCGGCGGAATCCTCATAAGGTGAGCAGTATTGAGTCGACGGAGACGTCGACGGGACGGTCGAGGAGGACCTGCGGTGAGCGAGAAGAGCCCGAAGCTGCGCGCCGAGCTGGACGGCATCCCCACCTACAAGCCCGGCAAGCCCGCCGCCGAGGGCGGGGCCGTCGCTTTCAAGCTGTCCTCGAACGAGAACCCGTACCCGCCGCTGCCGGGGGTCCTGGAGACCGCGGTCGCGGCCGCCGGCCGCTTCAACCGCTACCCGGACATGGCGTGCACCGGCCTCGTGAACGAGCTGGCGGACCGCTTCGGCGTGCCCGCCGAGCACATCGCCACCGGCACCGGTTCGGTGGGTGTGGCCCAGTCGCTGATCCAGTCGACGGCCGGCCCGGGCGACGAGGTCATGTACGCGTGGCGGTCCTTCGAGGCGTACCCGATCATCACGCAGATCTCGGGTGCGACGTCGGTCCGGGTCCCGCTGACCGACGGGGACGTCCACGACCTCGACGCGATGGCCGCCGCGATCACCGACCGCACGCGGCTTATCTTCGTTTGCAATCCGAACAACCCGACCGGCACCGCGGTGCGCCGCGCCGAGCTGGAACGGTTCCTCGACCGCGTGCCCTCGGACGTCCTGGTGGTGCTCGACGAGGCCTACCGCGAGTTCGTCCGCGACACCGACGTGCCGGACGGCATCGAGCTCTACCGCGACCGCCCGAACGTCGCCGTGCTGCGTACGTTCTCCAAGGCCTACGGCCTGGCCGGCCTGCGCGTCGGCTTCGCCGTGGCGCACGAGCCGGTCGCGGCGGCGCTGCGCAAGACGGCGGTGCCCTTCGGTGTCAGCCAGCTGGCACAGGACGCGGCGGTCGCCTCGCTGCGCGCCGAGGACGAGCTGATGGGCCGGGTCGGCGCGCTGGTGTGCGAGCGCAACCGGGTGCACGAGACGCTGCTCGCCCAGGGGTGGACGGTCCCGGACACGCAGGCCAACTTCGTCTGGATGCGGCTGGGGGAGCGGACCGCCGAGTTCGCGGCGGCCTGCGAGAAGGCCGGTGTGGTGGTCCGGCCCTTCGCGGGCGAGGGCCTTCGGGTCACGATCGGTGAGACCGAGGCCAATGACCTCTTCCTGCACACGGCGGAGGCCTTCTTCAAGGAGCTGTAGGAGGTGCAGGAGCTGTAGTCGTCAGACCAGTTCCACGCGGATGGGGTCGCCGTCGCGCACGGTGGCCAGCAGGCGGGGGTCGCCGTCGAACGAGCCGAGCACGTTGCAGGGGCTCGCCAGGCGGCTCTCGCCCCCGCGCGAGATGGGCGTGGGGCCGTAGGGCAGTGCGAGCGCGTTGCCCTCGGTCCAGAAGGCGACCGTGCCGGGCTCCACGACCTGGCGGGCGTCGTGCTCCAGGTCCACGGAGACGCCCGTGTCGAAGTAGACCTCCTCGCCCCAGGTGTTCGCGGAGGCGGAGATCGGGAGGGCGGCGGCCAGTGCCTTGCTGGTCGGAGTGGGGTCGAGGGTCGCGGTGAGCAGGCCCGCAGGCCATGAGATTCGAATCTGCATGGCCACATTCAACAATCTGTTGAATTTCTTGGCTAGGGGTCCGGCACGGTGATGCCGCTGAAGGGGACCCCCGCCTGTTTCCGGTCAGAGCGTGTAGGACATAATGCTTGTGAATGTGAACGCGTTCACAAGCGTGTCCTGCTTCCTCCCGTTATGGGGGGAACCCGCCAGGCAGACTGCCCGCTGTGACCACGGCGACGACAAGGAGCAGACGACGTGGACCTAGCTTTGGCGCCTGAGACATTGGCGCGCTGGCAGTTCGGCATCACCACCGTCTACCACTTCCTCTTCGTTCCGCTCACGATCTCGCTCGCCGCGCTGACCGCCGGCCTGCAGACCGCGTGGGTGCGCACCGAGAAGGAGAAATACCTCAGGGCCACGAAGTTCTGGGGCAAGCTTTTCTTGATCAATATCGCGATGGGTGTCGTCACCGGCATCGTCCAGGAGTTCCAGTTCGGCATGAACTGGTCCGACTACTCGCGATTCGTCGGCGACATCTTCGGGGCTCCCCTGGCCTTCGAGGCGCTGATCGCCTTCTTCTTCGAGTCGACCTTCATCGGTCTGTGGATCTTCGGCTGGGACAAGCTGCCGAAGAAGATCCACCTGGCCTGCATCTGGATGGTCTCGCTCGGGACCGTCCTGTCCGCGTACTTCATCCTCGCGGCGAACTCCTGGATGCAGCACCCGGTGGGCTACCGCATGAACGAGGAGCGGGGCCGGGCCGAGCTGACCGACTTCTGGCGCGTGCTCACCCAGGACACGGCCCTCACCCAGTTCTTCCACACCATCACGGCCGCCTTCCTGGTCGGCGGTGCCTTCATGGTCGGCATCTCCGCCTTCCACCTCGCGCGCAAGAAGCACGTCCCCGTGATGCGCAGCTCGCTGCGGCTCGGTCTGGTCGTCATGATCATCGCTGGTATGGGCACCGCCATCAGCGGAGACATGCTCGGCAAGGTGATGTTCAAGCAGCAGCCGATGAAGATGGCCGCCGCCGAGGCCCTCTGGGACGGCGAGGCCCCCGCGCCCTTCTCCGTCTTCGCCTATGGCGACGTCGACAAGGGCCACAACAAGGTGGCCATAGAGATCCCGGGTGTGCTGTCGTTCCTCGCCAACAACGACTTCGACTCCTTCGTCCCGGGCATCAACGACGTCAACAAGGCCGAGCAGGAGAAGTTCGGCCCCGGTGACTACCGGCCGAACATCCCCGTCGCCTACTGGGGCTTCCGCTGGATGATCGGCTTCGGTATGGCCTCCCTCGGCATCGGCGTGCTGGGGCTGTGGCTGACCCGCAAGCGCTTCCTGCTTCCGCCCGCGCTGCGCACCGGGGAGGACGAGGTCCCCCATCTCGTCCTCTTCAAGAAGGCGCTCAGCCCGAGGTTCTCGCAGCTGTACTGGCTCGTCGCGCTCTGGACCATGTGCTTCCCGCTGCTCGCCAACTCCTGGGGCTGGATCTTCACCGAGATGGGCCGCCAGCCCTGGGTGGTCTACGGGGTGCTGCGCACGAGGGACGCGGTCTCGCCGAACGTCTCGCAGGGTGAGGTCCTCACCTCGATGATCGGCTTCACGCTGCTCTACGCCGTCCTCGCCGTGATCGAGGTCAGGCTCCTCGTGAAGTACGTCAAGGCCGGCCCGCCCGAGCTGACGGAGGCCGATCTCAACCCGCCCGCCCGGATCGGCGGGGACGACGCGAACGCCGACCGGCCGATGGCCTTCTCGTACTGAGGCAGGAAGGAGCACACCATGCAGCTTCACGACGTCTGGTTCGTACTCATCGCCGTCCTGTGGATCGGCTACTTCTTCCTGGAGGGCTTCGACTTCGGTATCGGCGTACTCACCAAGCTCCTCGCCCGCGACCGTGCCGAGAAGCGGGTCCTGATCAACACGATCGGCCCCGTCTGGGACGGCAACGAGGTCTGGCTGCTCACGGCGGGCGGTGCCACCTTCGCCGCCTTCCCCGAGTGGTACGCCACCCTGTTCTCCGGGTTCTACCTGCCGCTGCTGCTCATCCTGGTCTGCCTGATCGTCCGGGGCGTCGCCTTCGAGTACCGGCACAAGCGGTCCGAGGACAGATGGCAGACCAACTGGGAACACGCCATCTTCTGGACCTCGCTGATCCCCGCCTTCCTGTGGGGCGTGGCCTTCGCCAACATCGTGCGCGGGGTGAAGATCGACCAGCACATGGAGTACGTCGGAAACCTCTTCGACCTGCTCAACGTGTACTCGCTCCTGGGCGGCCTGGTCACCCTCACCCTGTTCACCTTCCACGGCGCGGTGTTCGCCTCACTCAAGACGGTCGGGGACATCCGGGACCGTGCGCGGGTGCTGGCGACCCGGCTGGGCGTGGTGACGGCCGTGCTGGCCCTGGCCTTCCTCATCTGGACCCAGGTCTCGCGCGGTGACGGCCGGAGCCTGATCGCCATGGCCGTCGCCGTGGCCGCCCTGGTCGCCGCCATCGGCTTCAACCTGGCGGGCCGTGAGGGCTGGTCGTTCGCCCTGTCCGGGATCACCATCGCGGCCGCCGTCGCGATGCTCTTCCTGACGCTGTTCCCGAACGTCATGCCGTCCTCGCTGAACGAGGCGTGGAACCTCACGGTCACCAACGCCTCGTCCACCCCGTACACCCTGAAGATCATGACCTGGTGCGCCGGTGTGGCCGCTCCGCTCGTGATGCTCTACCAGGGCTGGACGTACTGGGTGTTCCGCAAGCGGATCGGTACGCAGCACATCGCCGACGCGCACTGACCGCGCGCGTCACCCCGCCCGACCCTGCCGAGGGGATGTTTCACGTGAAACCGATCGACCCGCGTCTGCTCCGGTACGCCCGCTCCACGCGCCTCTTCCTGGGGGCGGTGGTGGCACTCGGGCTCGCCGGGGCGGGGCTGGTCGTCGGCCAGGCGATGCTGATCGCCGACATCGTGGTCGGAACCTTCGAGCGGGGACTCGACGCGGGGGCGCTCCGAACGCCACTGCTGCTGCTCGCGGCGGTGGCGCTCGGGCGCGCCCTGGTCGCCTGGCTCACCGAGCTGGCCGCGCACCGGGCCGGCGCGGCGGTCAAGTCGGAGCTGCGCGGCCGGCTGCTCGAACGAGCCGCGGACCTCGGGCCCGGCTGGCTCGGCGGGCAGCGAACCGGTTCCCTGGTCTCCCTGGCCACCCGGGGAGTGGACGCGCTCGACGACTACTTCTCCCGCTACCTGCCCCAGCTGGGGCTCGCGGTGGTGGTGCCGGTGGCGGTCCTCGCCCGGATCGTCACCGAGGACTGGGTGTCGGCGGCCATCATCGTCGTCACCCTGCCGCTCATCCCGCTGTTCATGATCCTCATCGGGATGGCCACCCAGAGCCGGATGGACCGCCAGTGGCGGCTGCTGTCCCGGCTGTCGGGGCACTTCCTCGACGTGGTGGCGGGGCTTCCGACGCTGAAGGTCTTCGGCCGTGCCAAGGCGCAGGCCGAATCCATCCGCAAGATCACCGACGACTATCGCCAGGCCACGATGCGCACGCTGCGCATCGCCTTCCTGTCCTCCTTCGCCCTCGAACTCCTCGCCACCCTGTCGGTGGCGCTGGTCGCGGTGACCATCGGCATGCGGCTCGTGCACGGGGACCTGGACCTCTACACCGGCCTGGTCATCCTGATCCTCGCGCCCGAGGCCTACCTGCCGCTGCGTCAGGTCGGCGCCCAGTACCACGCGGCCGCCGAGGGGCTCGCGGCCGCGGAAGAGATCTTCGCCGTCCTGGAGACCCCGGCCCCCGGTCCGGGCGCCGGGGCCCCCGTCCCGGCCGGTGGACCGGTCATCGAGTTCGACGCGGTCGAGGTCCGCCACGAAGGGCGCGCCGTCTCCTCCCCCGGGCCGGTGTCGCTCATGGTCGGTCCGGGCGAGTGCGTGGCGCTCACCGGCCCGAGCGGGGCGGGCAAATCCACCCTGCTGAACGTGCTGCTCGGCTTCGTCACGCCCACGGCCGGACAGGTCCGGATCGGTGGTACGGACCTCGCCGGGCTTTCTCTCGAACAGTGGCGGGAGCGGATCGCCTGGGTGCCCCAGCGGCCGCACCTGTTCGCCGGAACCATCGCCGAGAACGTCCGCCTGGCCCGGCCCGGCGCCGGTGACGAAGCGGTGGAGGCGGCGCTGCGGGACGCCGGGGCCTGGGAGTTCGTCGCGGCCCTGCCGCGCGGGACGCGGACACTGCTGGGCGAAGGCGGCACCGGCCTGTCCGCAGGCCAGCGTCAGCGGCTGGCCCTGGCGCGGGCCTTCCTCGCGGACCGGCCGGTGCTGCTGCTGGACGAGCCGACGGCCGCCCTGGACGGGGAGACCGAGGCGGCGGTCGTGGACGCCGTACGGCGTCTCGCGGCCGGGCGTACCGTCCTCCTCGTGGTGCACCGCCCGGCGCTGCTGGCCGTCGCCGACCGGGTGGTGGCGGTGGGCGAGGGCGAGCAGGACGGGGCCGCGCGGGATGCGGCGCCGCTCCCGGCCGCCGGCGCCGCCCCGCGTACCGCCGCGGGCATGTCCGACCCCGGGGAGTGGATCCTCGGCGCCTCGCGGGAACGGGCCGGCGGCGGGGGCGTGGACTCGGGTGGCGGAGATCCGCTGCGGCGCGTGCGGGCCGTGGCCTCGGCCTGGCAGGGCCGCTTCCGGCTCGGGCTGCTGCTCGGGGCGCTGGCCGTCGGGTGCAGCGTCGGCCTGATGGCCGTGTCCGGGTGGCTGATCTCCCGGGCGTCCGAGCAGCCGCCGGTGCTGTACCTGATGGTGGCCGTCACGGCCACCCGCGCCTTCGGCCTCGGGCGGGCCGTCTTCCGCTACACCGAGCGCCTGGTGTCGCACGACGCCGTCCTGCGGATGCTCGCCGACCTGCGGGTCGCCGTGTACCGGCGGCTGGAGCGGATCGCGCCGGCCGGACTGCGCGGGCAGCGGCACGGGGACCTGCTGTCCCGTCTGGTGGCCGACGCCGACGCCCTCCAGGACTACTGGCTGCGCTGGCTGCTGCCGGTGGGCACCGCACTCCTGGTCGGCACCGGATCGGTGGCGTTCACGGCCTGGCTGCTGCCCGGTGCGGGCGCGGCGCTGGCGGCGGGCCTGCTCGTGGCCGGGATCGGGGTTCCGCTGGTCAGCGGGGCGTGCGCGCGCAGCGCCGAGCGGCGGCTCGCGCCCGCCCGGGGCGAGCTCGCCACCCGGGTGGCCGACCTGCTGACGGGTACCGCGGAACTCACCGTCGCCGGCGCCCTCACCGACCGGAAGGCCCGGGCGCGGGACGCCGACGGGGTGCTCACCCGGATCGCCTCGCGCGGGGCCGCGGCCGCCGGACTGGGCGGCGGGCTGTCCGCCCTGGTGTGCGGGCTCACCGTGGTGTGCGCCGCGTTCGCCGGTGCGGGCGCCGTCGCGGACGGACGGCTGTCCGGGGTGGCCATGGCGGTGGTGGTCCTGACCCCGCTCGCCGCGTTCGAGGCGGTCAGCGGGCTCCCGATGGCGGTCCAGTACCGGCAGCGG
Source organism: Streptomyces sp. NPDC000075 (assembly GCF_040301925.1). Classification (NCBI taxonomy): domain Bacteria; kingdom Bacillati; phylum Actinomycetota; class Actinomycetes; order Kitasatosporales; family Streptomycetaceae; genus Streptomyces; species Streptomyces sp. NPDC000075. The sequence goes on along the minus strand of NZ_JBEPFL010000003.1, from coordinate 123,893 downwards.
GTACGCCGCAGCGCCGAGCGCGTGTACGAGGTCATCGACGCGCCCGTGCCCGTCGCCGATCCGGCCGAGCCCCGCGAGCTGCCTTCCTCGCCGTTCCCGCTGAAGCTCAGCGGACTCGCCGCCCGCCACGGCGGTCAGGAGCGGGACGCGCTGCGCGGGCTGGACCTGACCCTGGAGGCGGGTCGGCGCATAGCGGTCGTCGGTCCCTCGGGCTCCGGCAAGACCACCCTGGCCCAGGTCCTGCTCCGCTTCCTCGACCCGCGCGAGGGGACGTACTCCCTGGGCGGGACGGACGCGCGCACCCTGGAGGGTGACGCGGTCCGCCGTTTCGTCGGCCTGTGCGCCCAGGACGCCCACATCTTCGACAGCTCGGTCCGCGAGAACCTGCGCCTGGCCCGCACCGGCGCGAGCGAGGAAGAACTGCGGGGGGCGCTCGCCGCGGCGCGTCTGCTGGAGTGGGCCGACGGACTCCCGGACGGGCTCGACACCCTGGTCGGCGAGCACGGGCAGCGGCTCTCGGGAGGCCAGCGCCAGCGGCTGGCCCTGGCCCGCGCCCTGCTCGCGGACTTCCCCGTCCTCGTTCTCGACGAGCCGGCCGAGCACCTGGACCTGGCGACCGCCGACGCGCTGACGGCGGACCTGCTGGAGGCGACCGAGGGCCGGGCGACCGTGCTCATCACGCACCGGCTCGCCGGGCTGGAGGCGGTCGACGAGGTGCTCGTACTGGACCGGGGCGCGGTCGTGCAGCGGGGTACGTACGCGGATCTGGCCTCCGTCGAGGGTCCGCTGCGCAGTCTGCTGGAGCGGGAACGTCGGGCAGGTGCGATTCCGGCCGAGTCCACGGCCGACTCCACGAGCTGACTTTCCCTCCTAAACGGGACTTACTAGGCTCAAGGGCATGTCAGTGCAGGAGTCCCAGGAACCGCCGGAGCCCGCCCGGGAAGCACAGGACCCGGTGGAGGCCGCCACCCAGGCCACCCGCGGCCTCCAGGGGCTGTCCACCGAGCTGACCGCGAGGGTGCCGCAACTGCTGGAGGCCATGCGCTCCGTCGGGACGGGTCTCGAACTGCACTCCACGCTGGACCGCATCTGCGAGACGGCCGCCGAGCTCGCGGACGCCCGCTACGCGGCGATCGGCGTCGTCGACACGGACGGCCCCGGACTGTCGGACTTCGTGACCTTCGGTCTCGGCCCCGAGGAGGCGGAGCGGATCGGCCATCGTCCGGACGGGAAGCGGGGGCTGCTCGGCGCGCTGATCTCCCACCCCGACACGGTTCGCCTCGCCGATCTGACGAAGGATCCGCGCTCGTCCGGCTTCCCCGCGCACCACCCGCCCATGAAGACCTTCCTCGGCGTCCCCATCAGGGTGCAGGGGGAGATCTTCGGCAACCTCTACCTGGCCGAGAAGAACGGCGGCGGCGAGTTCAACGACTACGACGTCCACATGGTCCGCGTGCTGGCCACGGAGGCGGGCATCGCCATCGGCAACGCCCGGCTGTACGAGGCGGCCACCCAGCGGGAGCGCTGGATCGACGGCTCGGTGGCGGTCACCACCGCGCTGCTGTCGGGCGGCGACGCGGACGACGCCCTCGCGGTGGTCGCCGAGCAGGCCCGCCACCTGGCCGATTCGGCGGCCGGGATCGTGATGCTGCCGGCGGAGGAGGGCGGGATGGAGATCGTCGCCGTCTCCGCCGACGACCCGGCCACCTCGCTGGGCGTGGTGGTCCCCGCCGAGAGCCCGGTGGTGGTCAGACTCCTCCAGGGCGAACCGGTCTTCGTGGACGACGCCTCCTCGGACCCCCGCATGATCAGCAGGCTCACGAGCCAGTACGGGCCCTGCATGATGCTGCCTCTGCACAGCGGCGGGCGCGTACTGGGGGCGCTCGTCACCCCGCGCGCCCGGGGCAAGCGGCCCTTCACCGAGGCCGAGCGCACCCTGGCCACGCAGTTCGCCTCGCAGGCCGCCCTCGCGCTGATGATGGCCGAGGCCCAGCGGGACCGGGAGCGGCTCGCGGTGTTCGAGGACCGTGACCGGATCGCCCGGGACCTGCACGACCTGGTCATCCAGAGGCTGTTCGCCACCGGGATGATGCTGGAGGGCGCGCAGCGCCGCTCCATCGTGCCGGAGGTCCGCGACGGTGTGGGGAAGGCCGTGGACGAGCTGGACGTGACGATCCAGGAGATCCGCACCGCGATCTTCGCGCTCCAGCAGGGCCCGGCCGAAGCCCCCTCGGGGCTGCGCACCCGCGTCCTGCGGGAGATCAACATGGCCGCCGTCCCGCTGGGCTTCAAGCCCGCGCACCGGTTCATCGGGCCCATCGACGCGGCCGTCGGCGAACTGGTCGGCAAGAACCTGATCGCCGCTCTGCGCGAGGCCCTGTCGAACGCCTTCCGGCACGCGGACGCGTCGCGGATCGAGGTGGTCGTCGACTCCACCGTCAGCCTGGCCGACGGCCGGCCGGGAGTGCGGCTGGAGGTCGCCGACGACGGGGTGGGCATTCCCGAGGGAGGACGGCGCAGCGGCCTGCGGAACCTGCGCCGCAGAGCCGAGTCCCTCGGCGGCTCCAGCTGGTACGGCCCCGGCCTCGGTGAGGGCGGCGGCGGGACCGCCCTGGTGTGGGAGGCCCCGCTCTAGCCCGGCCCTAGACGGATTCGTTGCGGACGGCGCGTTCGGCGAGGATGCGCTCGATGACGACGGCGACCCCGTCCTCGTCGTTGGCCACGGTCCGGCCCGAGGCGGCCGCGATCACGTCCGCGTGGGCGTTGCCCATCGCGTACGAGGCCCCGGCCCAGCGGAGCATCTCGATGTCGTTCGGCATGTCGCCGAAGGCGACGACCTCCGCCGGGGAGATGCCGCGCTCGGCGCAGCACAGCTCCAGCGTGCTGGCCTTGGAGACCCCGAGCTCACTGATCTCCAGCAGGGCGGTGGGGCTGGAGCGGGTGATCGAGGCGTAGGCCCCGGCGGCCTCACGGGCCAGGGCGAGGAAGTCATCGGGGGACAGCTCGGCGTGGTGCGCGAGCAGTTTCAGCACCGGTGCGGCGCTGCCGTCCTCTTCCTCGCGCAGCAGCTTCTCGGCGGTGGCGACCGTGGCGCCCGGGTCCTGGAAGAAGGGCGGGTAGGCCGGCTCGTAGTTGATGCCGTCGGTCGTCTCGACCGCGAAGGAGGTACCGGGGACGGAGGCCCGCAGGGTCTCGACGACCGTGAGCGCGGTGGCCCGCGGCAGCGCCCGCACCCGGACGAATTCCCGTCCGGCGTGGAGGTCGACGACGGCGGCCCCGTTCGCGCAGATCGCCAGGCCGTGCCCGTGGACGTGATCGCTGACCACGTCCATCCAGCGGGCCGGGCGGCCGGTGACGAAGAAGACCTCGATCCCGGCCTCCTCGGCGGCGGCGAGCGCGGCCACCGTGCGCTGCGAGACGGATTTGTCGTCGCGCAGCAGGGTGCCGTCGAGGTCGGTGGCGATGAGCCGGGGTGCGGGGAAAGGCCCTTCCGGGCGCTGGGGAGCCGAGGTCACCGCTCCATCTTCGCCCATGGGTTCCCACCCGTTCACCATGATCGGGAAGAGATGTTTCACGTGAAACGTGGCTCACAGCGCAGAATCGGCTCGCACCGTAGGCTCGGTGACATGAGTCTTCGCTTGAGCACCGTGATCCTGCCGGTCCGCCCGTGGCACGACGGGGGCCGTGATCAGTGGGAGCGGGCCGAGCGGCTCGGGTTCCACACCGCCTACACCTACGACCACCTGACCTGGCGGAGCTTCCGTGACGGCCCGTGGTTCGGTGCGGTGCCCACCCTGACCGCCGCCGCGGCCGTCACCGAGCGGCTCCGCCTGGGCACGCTGGTCACCTCGCCGAACTTCCGGCACCCGGTGACCCTGGCCAAGGACCTGATGTCCCTGGACGACATCTCCGGCGGGCGGATCACCCTCGGTATCGGCGCCGGCGGAAATGGCTTCGACGCGACCGCACTGGGGCAGGAGGAGTGGAGCCCGCGTGAGCGGGCGGACCGCTTCGCCGAGTTCGTCCCGTTGCTGGACCGGCTGCTCACCGAGAGCGCGGTGACCCACCGGGGTGCCTTCTACTCCGCCGAGGAGGCCCGCAACATCCCCGGGTGCGTCCAGCGTCCGCGCCTGCCGTTCGCCGTGGCCGCGACCGGCCCCCGGGGTGTGAAGCTGGCGGCGAAGTACGGCCAGGCCTGGGTGACCGCGGGTGACCCCAAGGTCTTCGAGGGGACGCCCGAGCAGTCCCTGGAGGCCCTGCGCGGGCAGGTCGGCAAGCTGGAGAAGGCCCTGGCGGAGTCCGGGCGGGAGCCCGGGTCCATCGAACGCGTCCTGCTGACCGGGTTCACCCCCGAGCGCGGCACCATGCTGGAGTCGGTGGACGCGTTCGTCGACTTCGCCGGCCGCCACCGCGAGCTGGGCTTCACCGAACTGGTCGTCCACGCCCCGATCCCGGACTCCGACTTCGCGGCCGACGAGGCCGTCTTCGAGCGGATCGCCACCGAGGCGCTCGCCCAGCTGGGCGCCTGACGACCGGTCTCCGGTCGGCCCGCCGAAGTCCCGCCTGCCGGAGTTCCCGAGCCGCTACGAGAAGCGCAGGAACTCCGGCGGTACGGCGTCCGTCAGCCATACCCCGTTGGCGCTGAGCAGGAAGACGTGCCCGGCCGCGCGCATCGCCCCGGCGTCCACCGCGAGGACGACCGGTCGGCCCCGGCGCGCCCCCACGCGGGTCGCCGTCTCCCGATCGGGCGACAGGTGCACGTGGTTGCGGGCCATCGGGCGCAGCCCCTCGGAGCGGATCGCCCCGAGGGCGGTGGCGACGGTGCCGTGGTAGAGGTACGCGGGCGGTTCGGCTTCCGGCAGGCCCAGGTCCACCGCCACGGTGTGGCCCTGACTTGCCCTGATGCGGTTGCCGTCTACGGCGAACCGCTGTTTGTCGTTGGTGGCGACCACGTGTTCCAGCTCGGCACGGCTGAACGGAAAGCCGTGCGCCGCCGCGGCGCGTAGAAGATCGTCGATCTCCACCCAGCCCTGCGGGTCGAGTGTCAGTCCGATCCGTTCCGGCTGATGTCGCAGGTGTTTCGAGACGTACTTGGACACCTTCACGGTGCGTCGGTCATCCATGTCCCCAGCTTGACGGCTCGGACCCGCCGTCAGCAGCGATTTTTCGCGCCCGGGCCGACTCGGGGCGCTCCTGGACTCCCTCTATCAAGGTTCCAAGATACGGAATATATTTTCCGCTACACGCTTATTTCAGAGGGAGAAACTATGACAAATAAGGCTTCACTGCTGCGGCGCACGGCTGCCGAGCTCATCGGCACCGCGAGCCTGCTCGTGGTGGTGATCGGGTCCGGCATCCAGGCCGCGTCCCTCAGCCGCGACACCGGTGTCGCCCTCGTCGCCAACTCGCTCGCGTCCGCGATCGGCCTCGGTCTGATCATCACCCTCTTCGGGCCCTTGTCCGGCGCCCACCTCAACCCCGTCGTCACCCTCACCGCCTGGTGGGCCCGCCGTACGGGCGGCGAAGGGCTCGACGCCCGTGAGGCCGTCGCCTACGCGGCCGCGCAGACCGCCGGGGCCATCGGCGGCGCCGTGCTGGCCGAGACGATGTTCGGCCGCACCCCCGGCACCTTCTCCACCCAGGTCCGCGGCGGCGGGCACCTGCTGATCGGTGAGATCGTCGCCACCGCCGGACTGGTCCTGGTCATCCAGGGCCTCGGCCGCATCGGCCGCCCCAGGCTCATCCCGGTCGCCGTCGCCGCCTACATCGCCGCCGCGATCTGGTTCACCTCGTCGGGTTCCTTCGCCAACCCGGCCGGCACGATCGGCCGCGCCTTCAGTGACTCCTTCACCGGTATCGCGCCGCAGTCGCTGCCCGGGTTCGTCGCGGCGCAGCTGGCCGGCGGTGTCCTCGGCCTCGCCCTGGCCACCCTCCTCTACGGGCCCGAGCGCGGACGGACGGAGGCCGGGCACGAACGCCCGGGGCAGCCGGACGCGCCCACTCCGTTGGCCGATATGCCCCGCCCTGGTACCGGGTTCGAGGTGATCGTCTGACCTGCGGCCCGTGTTGCCCACAGGAAGAAGGGAGTTGTCCACAGCCGTTTCGGCGGGTTTCGGATCCATCTGAGCGATTCGCCCTGGGGATCGCCTGTGGACTACCGATCGAGCATTACCGGCCGCCCCTGCTGGCCAGATCGTTCATCGTCCGGGCCTGGAGCTCGCGTTCCGTCGCGGCCCGGACGAACTCCGCCACGTGCTCGGGACCCACCAGCTCCTGCACCGCCCTCACCGTGCCGGCGGGCAGGGCCACCGGCGCGGGTCCCGCCGGCTGGACCGCTCCCGGCGCGCCCAGGTGCCGCTGGAGGTGCCGGGTCGCGAACAGCCGCATCGCCCGCGCCAGTTCGGCGTCGACCGTCTGCTGGGCCAGAGGGCGGAGCCTGCGCACCATCGTCGTCGCCTCCGCCGCGTCCGAGTCCGTCGGCGGCACCTGCCCGAGGTAGCGGGCGAAGACGTGCTCGGTGGTGAACTCCAGGAAGCGCGAGGCGATGTGCTCCACCTGCCCGCGCAGCTCCCGCAGATGTCCGGTGATCGCCGCGAGGGGCACCCCGGCCGCGTACAGCTCGGCCGCGACCGCCAGCTCCTGCGGGGAGGGCACCAGGAACTCGTCCGGGCGGCCCGGGATGCGCTCCAGCACCCCGAGCTCACAGGCCTCGTCCACCGCACCGTCGTCGGGCAGGCCGCCGAACCGCGTGTTGAGGTCCTCCCGGCTGATCCGGTCGGCCTCCTCGTCGGTCCACGGCCCGTGCACCTCCGCGACCAGGCCGAGGACCCCGCCCAGCCCGCGCCCCGCGTCCCAGGCCTCCAGCAGCTCCTTGATGGAGGCCAGGGTGTAGCCGCGGTCCAGCAGGTCCGCGATCTGGCGCAGCCGCGCCAGGTGCGTGTCCCGGTACACGTTGGACCGGCCCCGCCGCTCCGGCTTCGGCAGCAGGCCGCGGTCCTGGTACGCACGGATCGTGCGCACGGTAGCCCCGCTGTGGTGGGCCAGATCCTCGATCCGGTACTCGGCTGGCGCCTGATCGGACAATCCCGGCTCCCTACGACATGGCGGCTCGGCCGACCGCGCCCGCGGCGGTCCGGGCGGCAGGAGACGCCGCCAGGTACTCGACCGCCGTGAGCAGCGAGCCCTCCTGCGAGGGATGGTACGACCGCCGCATCGAGCGGGGTATGTCCGTCACAGCCGCGGCTCCAGCCTCGCGATCCGGCGCAGCGTGTTCGGCATGAACCGGGACATCCACAGGGCGCCCTTGGACTCGGGGGTCACCGGCACCACCGCACGGTTCTCCACCACCGCCCGCAGGATGGCGTCGGCGACCTTCTCCGGCGGGAAGTTCCGCAGCCCGTACAGCCGCGAGGACCGCTCCTGGCGGCGCTTCTCCTCGGCGGCGTCCACCCCCGCGAACCGGGAGGTGGAGGTGATGTTGGTGTTCACGATGCCCGGGCATATCGCCGAGACCCCGATCGCCTTCGAGGCGAGCTCCGCCCGCAGGCATTCGCTCAGCATCAGCACCGCGGCCTTGGAGGTGCTGTACGCGGGCAGGGTCCGCGAGGGCAGGTAGGCGGCGGCGGAGGCGGTGTTGACGATGTGTCCGCCCTGACCGCGCTCGGCCATCTGCTTCCCGAAGATCCGGCAGCCGTGGATGACCCCCCACAAGTTCACGTCGAGGACCTTCCTCCAGTCCTCGGACGAGGTGTCCAGGAAGGATCCCGACAGCCCGATGCCGGCGTTGTTGACCAGCACGTCGACGATGCCGTACTCGGCTGCGACCTTCGCCGCGAGCTTCTCCATCGCCTGCTCGTCGCTGACGTCGACGCACTCGCCCCACGCGTCGCAGGCGCCGACGAGCCGGGCCATCTCGGCGGTGCGGGCCGCCCCCTCGCCGTCCCGGTCCACGGCCACGACCCGGGCCCCGGCCTCGGCGAACGCGAAGGCGGTGGCCCGCCCGATGCCGCTGGCGGCGCCGGTGACGAGCACCAGCTGTCCCGCGAACCGGTCGGCGTGCTTGCCCGGGGCCTTCTGCTCGGGGGCCTTCGCCGTGGGCTCCTCCCGGGAGGTGACGAACTCGCCGATCCAGGCGGCCACCTGGTCGGGGCGGGTCCGGGGGATCCAGTGCTTCGCGGGCAGGGTGCGCCGCACCAGGTCCGGAGCCCACCGCTCCAGGTCGTCGTAGAGCCGCTCGGAGAGGAAGGCGTCCCCGGTCGGGGTGATCAGCTGCACCGGTACGTGGGCGTACGCGTCGGCGCGCGGCCGGCGCAGGCGCGGCCGGACGTTGTCGCGGTAGAGCCAGGCGCCGTGTGCCGCGTCGGACGGCAGCGAGGACGTCGGGTAGGAGGTGCCGGGCGGGACCTCCTCCAGCCGCGCGAGGATCTTCGGCCAGCGCTTGCCCAGCGGGCCGCGCCAGGCGAGCTCCGGCAGCACCGGCGTGTGCAGCATGCCGACGTACCAGGACTTCGCGCCCTGGTTCAGCAGCTGGGCGGCGCGGCGCGGGGTGGGACGCGTCATCCGCTTCTTGATCCAGTGCCCGAAGTGGTCGAGGGAGGGGCCGGACATGGACGTGAAGGAGGCGATCCGCCCCTCCGTACGGGCGACCGTGGCGAACTCCCAGCCCTGGACGGAGCCCCAGTCGTGGCCCACCAGGTGCACGGGCCGGTCCGGGCTGACGGCGTCCGCCACGGCCAGGAAGTCGTCCGTCAGCTTCTCCAGGGTGAAGCCCCCTCGCAGCGGGACCGGAGCCGAGGACCGGCCGTGCCCGCGCACGTCGTACAGCACCACGTGGAAGCGGGCCGCGAGCCGCTCCGCGACCTCCGACCAGACCTCCTTGCTGTCCGGGTAGCCGTGCACCAGCAGCACGGTGGGCCGGTCCGCCTCACCGAGCTCGACGACGCACAGCTCGATCCCGCCCGTGCTCACCCAGCGCTCGCGCGCGCCCGCCAGTGCCGTGCCGCTCATCCCGCTCATGCCGCCTTCTCCTCGGTCCAGCGCCGCACGTGCGGCAGGTCGTCGTCCAGCCAGAACGCGCTCTCCTCGGGATCCCGGGAGTCGGTGACGACCAGGATCTCCTCGAACTTCGCACCCGTGCCGCGGAAGCCCAGGTGCGGCTCCACCGCCCACAGGCCGGGCTGCGGCGGGTGGTCGGAGAAGTGGTAGGGGCTCCACAGCGGGGACCAGCCCTCGCGGTGGCCGTGCAGGGCGTCGGAGGCCAGCCCCTTCAGGGACTGGATGCCGAACCCGAACGCGGTCGGGGACCAGCGGCGCTCCTTGACCCGGTCTATCTTGTGCGCGATGACCCCGAAGGGATAGGCCCGGTGCCGGTTGGCGTACCCCTGGCGGGTCATCAGCCGTTCGACGTTCTCGTAGATCTCGCGCAGCGGGCGGCGCTCGCGCACCTGCTCCAGGATCAGCGTGCGATGCGGCCGCAGGTCGGACATCAGCCGGTCCTGCACCGGATTGAGGCCCAGGCTCCCCGAGTAGCCGATGTCGGCGGCGAAACCGCGGTAGACCGGCGCCATGTCCAGGATGAACGGCATCCCCGGCTCCAGCCTGCGGTTGGTCGGGAAGAACTGGAGCGGGATCTTGAAGTTCGCGAAGGCGGTGCGGTCCCCGAACCAGGCGAAGGGCAGGTGGAACCAGTCCCGCACCCCGCGCTCGCGCAGCCACTCGCGCTGCATCCGGGCCGCCTCGCGCTCGGTCACCCCGGCCCGCAACTGCGCCGCCACGGTCTCGGCGCACTCGTAGGCGAGGCGCTGGACCTCCCTGAAGCCGCTCAGTTCGGCCGTCCGCCGCGCCGAGCCCCGCGCGGTGCGTTCCCTGGTGTCCGTGTCCCCAGCCATGACAGCCGTCCGTCCCTGTTAGCCGTACGCGCCGAAAGTTGACACTGATGAATGTGACAATGACCGGAGATCACGTCAAGGGTCGTGCACGGACCTGTGGACAACTCCCCGGCCCGCCCGGCCGGCGTCAGCCTTCCGTCAGGGTCCGTAGTCCTCAAGACGGATACCGGATCCCGCTCCAGGTCTGACGATCCGCCCGGGCCCCGGCACTAACGTCGAATCCGTGACTGTCATCGCGACCGAAAGCCTGAGCAAGCGGTACCCCCGAGTGACCGCCCTCGACCGGCTCTCCCTGGACATCGGACCCGGAGTGACCGGGCTCGTGGGCGCCAACGGAGCCGGCAAGTCCACGCTCATCAAGATCCTGCTCGGGCTGTCCCCGGCCACCGAGGGGCGCGCCGCCGTCCTCGGACTGGACGTCGCCACGCACGGCAGCGCCATCCGCGAGCGCGTCGGATACATGCCCGAGCACGACGCCCTGCCGCCCGACGTCTCGGCCACCGAGTTCGTCGTCCACATGGCGCGGATGTCCGGACTGCCGCCCACGGCCGCCCGCGAGCGGACCGCCGACACGCTGCGCCACGTCGGGCTGTACGAGGAGCGCTACCGTCCCATCGGTGGCTACTCCACCGGTATGAAGCAGCGCGTCAAGCTGGCCCAGGCGCTCGTCCACGACCCGCAACTGGTCCTCCTCGACGAGCCGACCAACGGGCTCGACCCGGTGGGCCGTGACGAGATGCTCGGCCTGATCCGCCGCGTCCACACCGACTTCGGCATCTCGGTGCTGGTCACCTCCCACCTCCTCGGCGAGCTGGAGCGGACCTGCGACCACGTCGTGGTCATCGACGGCGGCAAGCTGCTGCGCTCCAGCTCCACCAGCGACTTCACCCAGACCACCACCACGCTCGCGGTCGAGGTCACCGACTCCGACGCGCACCCGGACGGAACGGCAGCCCTGCGCAAGGCGCTCACCGAGGCGGGCATCACCCTCCACGCGGGCGAGGAACAGGGCCTGCCCGGAGCCGGCCACATCCTCCTCGTCGAGGCGACGGGCGAGGACACGTACGACGTCGTCCGCGACACCGTCGCCGACCTCGGCGTCGGCCTGGTGCGTATGGAACAGCGCCGCCACCACATCGCGGAGGTCTTCCGCGAGAGCGACCAGTCCGCGCAGCGGATCCAGATCCAGCAGAAGGGAGCCGGTACCGATGGCGCCTGAGACCTCCACCCAGATCCACAACATCGGCTACCGGTCCTACGACGGGCCCCGGCTCGGCCGCGCCTACGCCCGCACCTCACTGTTCTCGCAGTCGCTGCGCGGGGCGTACGGGCTCGGCCGCTCCGCCAAGTCCAAGGTCCTGCCGATGATCCTCTTCGCGGTGATGTGCGTCCCCGCGCTGATCATCGTCGCGGTCGCCATCGCGGTGCCCGGCTCCACCGACCTGCCGATCAAGTACACGACGTACGCCCTGACCACGCAGGTGGTCATCGGGCTCTACCTCGCCTCCCAGGCACCCCAGTCGGTCTCGCGGGACCTGCGCTTCAAGACGGTGCCGCTGTACTTCTCGCGGCCCATCGAGCGGGTCGACTACGTCCTGGCCAAGTACGCCGCGATGGCCTCGGCCCTCTTCATCCTCACCGCCACACCCCTGCTGATCATGTGGATCGGCTCGCTCCTGGCCAAGTTCGACTTCGGTCACCAGACCAAGGGATTCGGGCAGGCACTCGTGTCCGTACTTCTGCTGTCGCTGCTCTTCGCGGGCCTCGGGCTGGTCATGGCCGCCCTCACCCCGCGCCGCGGGTTCGGCGTGGCCGCGGTCATCGCCATGCTGCTCATCCCCTACGGCGCCGTCTCCACCGTGCAGGCCGTCGCCTACGGCACCGGCAACACCGGCCCCATCGAGTGGCTGGGCCTCTTCTCCCCGATCACCCTGATCGACGGCGTGCAGACCGCCTTCCTCGGTGCGACCTCCGCCTTCCCGGGCGGTGAGGGCCCCTCGGCCGGCACCGGCGTCGTCTACCTGCTCGTCATCCTCGGCCTCATCGCCGGCTCCTACGCCGCCCTGATGGCCCGCTACCGGAAGGCCGGGCTGTGACCACCATCGACATCGACCACGCCTCTCGCTGGTTCGGGAACGTCGTCGCCGTCAACGACGTGACCATGCGCATCGGCCCCGGCGTCACCGGCCTCCTCGGCCCCAACGGCGCGGGCAAGTCCACCCTCATCAACATGATGGGCGGCTTCCTCGCCCCCTCCACGGGCACCGTCACCCTCGACGGCGCGCCGATCTGGCGCAACGAGCAGGTCTACCGGCAGGTCGGCGTCGTGCCCGAGCGCGAGGCGATGTACGACTTCCTCACCGGCCGGGAGTTCGTCGTCGCCAACGCCGAGCTGCACGGCCTCGACGACGCGGCGGCCCAGCGGGCGCTGGCCACGGTCGAGATGGAGTACGCCCAGGACCGCAAGATCTCCACGTACTCCAAGGGCATGCGCCAGCGCGTGAAGATGGCCTCCGCGCTCGTCCACGAGCCGTCGGTGCTGCTGCTCGACGAGCCCTTCAACGGTATGGACCCGCGCCAGCGCATGCAGCTCATGGACCTGCTGCGGCGCATGGGCGACGAGGGCCGCACCGTGCTGTTCTCCTCCCACATCCTGGAGGAGGTCGAACAGCTGGCCTCCCACATCGAGGTGGTCGTCGCCGGCCGGCACGCCGCGTCGGGCGACTTCCGCAAGATCCGCCGCCTGATGACGGACCGCCCGCACCGCTACCTCGTCCGCTCCTCCGACGACCGGGCCCTCGCCGCGGCCCTGATCGCCGACCCGTCGACCGCCGGCATCGAGGTCGACCTCAAGGAGGGCGCCCTGCGCATCCAGGCCGTCGACTTCGGACGCTTCACCGCGCTGCTGCCGCGGGTCGCCCGTGCGCACGGCATCCGGCTGCTGACGGTCTCGCCCTCGGACGAGTCCCTCGAGTCGGTCTTCTCCTACCTCGTCGCGGCCTGAAAGGAGCTGGCAACCATGTACAACCCCACCGTCGCCCGGCTCACCTACCGGGCCCTCCTCGGCCGCCGCCGCGCGGCCATCCTCTTCGCGCTGCCCGCCCTGCTGATCGTCATCTCCGCCGTCGTCCGCTTCTTCACCGGCATGGACGACAAGGTCGCCGCGGAGCTGCTCGGCGGCTTCGCCCTCGCCACGATGGTGCCGCTGATCGGCGTCATCGCCGGCACCGGAGCCATCGGACCGGAGATCGACGACGGCTCGATCGTCTACCTGCTCTCCAAGCCGGTGAAGCGCCCGACGATCATCATGACCAAGCTGATCGTGGCCATCGCCGTCACCATGGTCTTCTCGGCCGTCCCCACCCTGATCGCGGGCTTCATCCTCAACGGCAACGGCCAGCAGATCGCCGTGGCCTACACCGTCGCCGCGCTCGTCGCCTCGATCGCCTACAGCGCGCTCTTCCTGCTGCTGGGCACCGTCAGCCGGCACGCGGTCGTCTTCGGCCTGGTCTACGCCCTGATCTGGGAGTCGCTCTTCGGCAGCCTCGTCTCCGGTGCCAAGACCCTCAGCGTCCAGCAGTGGGCCCTGGCCCTGGCCGAGAAGGTCGCCGGACAGGGGTACGTGGACTCCAGCGTGGCCCTGCCCACCGCCGTGCTCCTGCTGCTCGCGGTCACCGTCGGAGCCACCGTGTACGCGGGCCAGAAGCTGCGCCGTCTCACCCTGGCCGGCGAGGAGTAACCCGCCGCGACCGGCCGAAACCGTGCCCCGCCCGGCCCACCGGCCAGGCGGGGCACGGCCGTACGGGGCATCATCGGGTCATGATCGAGCACACCGGACCCGAGCCGTCCAGGCCGCTGCGGGCCTGGATACGCTCCTCGCCCGGCACGCACATATGGCTGCTGATCGTGGCCGTGACCAGCGTCGTCGTGGCGATCGCCCCGGACCGGCTCGACCACGTGCTGCTCCACCGCAACAGCAGCAATATCCACCAGCTCGTGAAGTACCCCCTCCGGGCCCTGCTCAGCAGCGCCTTCTGGATCGAGAACCCGGCCTCACTCGCCCTCTACGCCCTGCTCTTCGAGCTCTTCCACGCCACCGTCGAACGCTGGCTCGGCACCCTGCGCTGGCTGGTGATCGTCGCGACCGCCCACATCGTCGCCACCCTCGCCAGCCAGAAGGTCCTCCTGATGGCCATCCAGGACAACCGCGCGCCGCACAGCATGACCCACGTCGTGGACATCGGCGTCAGCTACGGACTCGCGGCCTCCATCGGCGTCCTGACCTACCGGCTCCCCAACCCCTGGAGATGGTTCTACCTGGCCGGAGCCGTGGCCTTCTTCGGGATCCCCCTGCTCACAGGCGGCACCTTCACCGACCTCGGCCACGCCATCTCACTGGCCGTCGGACTACTGGCCTGGCCGCTGACCCTGCACCCGGATCCGCACCGGGTGGATGTTTCACGTGAAACGTGAGCCCGCGCGCCCGCCCGGCGGCCCCGGAGAAAATCGCTGGTAAGGGGCGTGCGGCAGCGGCACAGTGGGAGCTGCGGGGAGCAACAAAAAGGTCCGGGACAGCCACTTCGAGCGCGCCTCACGGCGCGGGCTGTTCCGGACCTTCTCCTCTGGCGCGGCGGCTCAGGCGGCGCCCAGCAGACGCTCCAGCACCACCGCGATGCCGTCCTCCTGGTTGGAGGTGGTCACCTCGTCGGCCACGGCCTTCAGCTCGGCGTGGGCATTGGCCATCGCGACACCGTGCGCGGCCCAGCCGAACATGGGGATGTCGTTCGGCATATCGCCGAAGGCGATCGTCTCGGCCGCCTTCACCTTCAGCCGCCGGGCCGCGAGCGAGAGGCCCGTGGCCTTGCTCAGCCCCAGCGGCAGGATCTCCACTATCCCCGGGCCGGCCATCACGATGTCGACCAGGCTACCGACGGTCTCCCGGGCCACCTTGACCAGCTCGTCCTCGCCCATCCCCGGGTGCTGGATGTACAGCTTGTTGAGCGGAGCGCTCCAGACGGCCGTGGTGTCCTCCAGGTAGAGAGCCGGGAGGCCCTCCTGCACCTGGTAGCCGGGTCCGAACAGGACCTCGCCGTCCACCCCGTCCCTGCTGGCCGCCAGCGCCAGCGGACCCACCTCGGCCTCGATCTTCGACAGCGCGAGACCGGCCAGCTGCCGGTCCAGCGTCACCGAGGTCAGCAGCCGGTGCGCCCCCGCGTCGTAGACCTGCGCGCCCTGCCCGCACACGGCGATCCCCTTGTAGCCGAGGTCGTCCAGCACGCTCCGGGTCCAGGGCACGGCCCGGCCGGTGACGATGATGTGCGCCGCGCCCGCCGCGGTGACCGCGGCGAGCGCCTCACGGGTGCGCTCCGAGACGGTGTCGTCGTCACGCAGGAGCGTGCCGTCGAGATCCGTCGCGACGAGCTTGTACGGGAACGGGGCGGAGCTCACTTGGCGATCGGCTCCAGGACCTCGCGGCCGCCCAGGTACGGGCGGAGCACCGGGGGGACCCGCACGGAGCCGTCGGCCTGCTGGTGGTTCTCCAGGATGGCCACGATGGTGCGCGGGACGGCGCACAGGGTGCCGTTCAGGGTGGCCAGCGGAGCGGTCTTCTTGTCCTCGCGGTAGCGGATCTGCAGGCGGCGGGCCTGGAAGCCGTCACAGTTCGAGGCGGAGGTCAGCTCGCGGTACTTGCCCTGGGTCGGGATCCAGGCCTCGCAGTCGAACTTGCGCGAGGCGGAGGCGCCCAGGTCCCCGGTGGCGACGTCGATGACCTGGAACGGCAGCTCCAGGCTGGTCAGCCACTGCTTCTCCCACTCCAGGAGCCGCTTGTGCTCGGCCTCGGCGTCCTCCGGCGCGACGTACGAGAACATCTCGACCTTGTCGAACTGGTGGACGCGGAAGATGCCGCGGGTGTCCTTGCCGTACGTACCGGCCTCGCGGCGGAAGCACGGCGAGAAGCCGGCGTACCGCAGGGGCAGCTTGTCGGCGTCGATGATCTCGTCCATGTGGTAAGCGGCGAGCGGGACCTCGGAGGTGCCGACCAGATAGAAGTCGTCCTTCTCCAGGTGGTACACGTTCTCCGCCGCCTGGCCGAGGAAGCCGGTGCCCTCCATGGCGCGCGGGCGGACCAGCGCGGGGGTGAGCATCGGGATGAAGCCGGCCTCGGTGGCCTGCGCGATCGCCGCGTTGACGAGGGCGAGCTCCAGCAGGGCGCCGACGCCCGTCAGGTAGTAGAAGCGCGAGCCGGACACCTTGGCACCGCGCTCGACGTCGATGGCGCCCAGCGCCTCGCCGAGCTCCAGGTGGTCCTTGGGCTCGAAGCCCTCGGCGCCGAAGTCGCGGATCGTGCCGTGCGTCTCGAGGACGGTGAAGTCCTCCTCGCCGCCGACCGGGACGTCCTCGTGGACGATGTTGCCGATCTTGAGGAGGAGCTGCTTGGCAGCCTCGTCCGCCTCGTTCTGCTCCGCCTCCGCCGCCTTGACGTCGGCCTTGAGCTGCTCGGCCTTGCCCAGCAGCTCGGCGCGCTCCTCGGGAGTGGCCTTGGGGATGAGCTTGCCGAGGGACTTCTGCTCATTGCGCAGTTCGTCGAAGCGCATGCCGGAGGACCTGCGGCGCTCATCGGCGGAGAGCAGTGCGTCGACGAGGTCGACGTCCTCTCCACGGGCGCGCTGCGAGGCGCGGACACGGTCAGGGTCTTCACGGAGCAGCCGAAGGTCAATCACCCCTCCAGGCTACCGGTCTGGGCTTCCTGGGATCACACCGATATCACGCTGCGTGTCATTATGTCCCGATTGAGCGGAATGCAAAACCCTTTCGGTGATGGCCGGAAGCGGCCCCTCGGGGCGGTTGATAAAACCGGTCCGTTTCCCCGAAATGGGGCACAACGGGGGGCGCCGGCCAGGGGCTGGGCAGTGTCGAGGGCTCGGCCTTGTCCACAGGAATTGCACCGGAGGGGCCCTTATCCACAGGCTGTGTGCCGCATCTGTGGACACGGAATTAGATCAATAGGGGCCCGCGAGGGGACGGGGTCGCACAGGGTTCAAACCGCCCTCACACACTCATTCGGGTGGGAATGGCTCGCTCCAAAGAGTTGATCGGTGATGCACGGGTGACGCCGTTCACCTGTCGCTCCCCAGCGCGAAACCTGAGCCACCCGACCGATTTGTCGACCTTGTCGTGTTGCTCTGTCGACTTGTCCCCAGGCCCGGTGCTCGTCCTGTGGATAACTCTGTGGACAAGCGGATGGGACGGGGGACGGGACGGGGAGAGGCCTACGCCCGGCCGTCGAGGCAGCGGGCCAGCCAGTCGGAAGCCTCCGTGAAGTCGCCATCGGAGGTTCCCGGCCGTGCGGCACGCACCTCACTCAGAGCGACGCCCGCACGCGGGTACGAGCCGAGGAAGCGGACCTGGGGACAGGTACGGCGCAGCCCCATCAGGGCCTCGCTCACCCGGCGGTCGGAGATGTGCCCCTCGGCGTCCACGGCGAAGCAGTAGTTGCCGATCCCCTCGCCGGTCGGCCGGGACTGGATGAGCATCAGGTTCACGCCCCGGACGGCGAACTCCTGGAGCAGCTCCAGCAGGGCGCCGGGATGGTCGTCCCCGAGCCACAGCACGACGGAGGTCTTGTCGGCGCCCGTGGGGGCGGCCGGCCGGGCCGGGCGCCCGACCAGCACGAACCGGGTCTCGGCGTTCTGCGCGTCGTGGATCTCGGTGACCAGCGCCTCCAGCCCGTACGTGGCGGCGGCGAACTCGCCCGCGAACGCGGCGTCGAACCGGCCCTCCTGGACCAGCCGGGCCCCGTCGGCGTTGGAGGCGGCCGACTCCCACACCGCGTCGGGCAGGTGCGTCCGCAACCAGTTGCGCACCTGCGGCTGGGCGACTGGGTGCCCGGTGACGGTCTTGATGTCCGACAGCGCCGTCCCGGGCCGGACCAGCAGCGCGAACGCGATCGGCAGCAGCACCTCGCGGTAGATCATCAGCGGCTCGCCCGAGGCCAGCTCGTCGAGGGTGGCCGTGACCCCGCCCTCCACCGAGTTCTCGATCGGCACCAGCGCCGCCGCGGCCTCGCCGTTGCGCACGGCGTCCAGGGCGGCCGGGACCGACACCATCGGGACGAGCTCCCGGGTGGCGGCCTCCGGCAGCGTGCGGAGGGCCGCTTCGGTGAAGGTGCCCTCGGGACCGAGATACGTGAAGCGCGTGGCCGACATGCGATCAGCCTAATGCCGGGCGGACCGCCTCCGTGGGGCTGTTCACCCTTCGAGCAGCCGCTGCCCCACGTACTCCCCGGCGCCCGGACCGGGCGGGACGGCGTACAGGCCGCTCGACTCGTGCCGGATGAACTCCGACAGCGCGTCGCCGCGGTCGAGCTTGCGCTGGACCGGGACGAACCCGCGCAGCGGATCCGCCTGCCAGCAGATGAAGAGCAGACCCGCGTCCGGGGTGCCGTCGGGGGCGATCCCGTCGTGGAAGGAGAAAGGCCGCCGGAGCATGGCGGCGCCGCCGTTCTGCGCGGGGGCCGAGATCCGCGCGTGCGCGTTGGACGGGATCGCCGGCTTGCCGTCGGGACCGAGTTTGTCCAGCGCCAGCGGGGTGGTCTCGCCGCCGCCGGTCAGGGGTGCGCCGTTGGCCTTCGTCCGGCCGATGACCTGCTCCTGCTGGGCCGTGGACCGCTTGTCCCAGTCGTCAAGCAGCATCCGGATCCGGCGGACGACGGCGTAGGAGCCCCCGGCCATCCAGGCGTGCTCCGCGGGCCCGGGCCCGGCGGCGGGCACGAAGACGCGCTTGGCGAAATCGGGGTCCGTGGGCTTCGGATTCCCGGTGCCGTCGATCTGGCCCATGAGGTTGCGCGCGGTCATCGGGGAGGCGGTGGCTCCGGGGGACCGGTTGAAGCCGTTCATCTGCCAGCGCACCCGGGCGGCCTCCCCGGCGTCCTTCTGGAGGGCGCGCAGGGCGTGGAAGGCGACCAGGCCGTCGTTCGAGCCGATCTGCACCCACAGATCGCCGTTGCTGCGCTGGGCGTCGATCCGGTCCGAGGAGAAGTCGGGCAGCGGGTCGAGGGCGGCCGGGCGGCGGGCCGTGAGGCCCGTGCGCTCGAAGAAGGAGTGGCCGAAGCCGAAGGTGACGGTGAGGGAGGACGGCCCCGCGTCGAGGGCGATGCCGCTGTCCGCCGTCGGGGCGGTCTCCCCCGCCATGAGCCGCCGCGCCGTCTCGGACCAGCGGCGCATCAGCGCGGCGGCCTCCGTGCGCCCGGCGCCCGGCGCCAGGTCGAAGGCGAGGACGTGGCCCTTGGCCTGGAGCGGGGTGGTGATGCCCGCCTGGTGTTCCCCCTCGAAGGCGACGGCGGTGGCACCGAGGGAGGAGAGGGACCCGGCCGCGCCGGGAGCGCCGGCCGGGGCGTCGGTGACCGCCGAGTGCACGAGGGCGCCCCCGGTGCCGCCGAGCGCGAGCCCGACGGCGCCTGCGGCGCCGACCGTGCCCAGCAGGCGGCGCCGGGAGATCTCGATGTCAGGGGTACTCGCGGTGGTGCTGTCGGTCACGCTGGTCAGCCGATCTTCACGTTCTTCTGGACGGTCGTCTGGTCGATGTCGGAGGTGCGGACGGTCACGTCGATGCGCCAGTCGCCCGCGAGGGGCAGCTGGACCCCGGACGCCGTCCAGTGTCCGGGAGCGGCGCGGTCGGGGGCCACCGGGAGCGGGCCGATCTCCTTGGCCGGGAGGGTGAAGGAGATCTTGACCTCGGGCAGGTCGGCGGGCTTGCCGTCGGCGCCGTCCGCCCACACGTGGAGGGTGTTGGCGCCGACCCGGCCCGGGTCGAACTCGACCCGGACGGTGCCCTTGCCGTTCTGGCCGCCGGTGTCGTACGGCAGGGTGATCTTGATGGCGCGGTCGGGTACGGCGGTGGCCGCCGACCCCCGCCCGGCCTCCTGTTCCACCGCCCGGCCGGGCTCGGTGCCGGTCAGGACGGTGGTGACGGCCAGCAGGACCACGGCCACGGCGGCCTCGGCGAGTACGGAGCGCCGCAGGCCCGAGCGGCTCGGGTCGGCGTCGCGCACCTGGTTCTCCAGGGCCTTCTCGCGCGCCGCGCGCTGGCGGGCGAGCTGTGCGGCACGCTTCGGGTCGACGGGCTCGGACGGCTCGACGGGCTCGGCCTGCTCATCGGGGGCCTGCGCCGAGTCGCCCGGGGTACTTCCGGCCGATGTTTCACGTGAAACATCGGCCCCCGCGCCGACCGTGGCCGGCTCGGCGACCCGGTCCTCCACCGCCACGTCGGCCAGCTTGGCGGTCCACTTGCGGGAGAAGTAGGCGATGGCGACGAGGACGGCCACCAGGCCGACCTTGATCAGCAGCAGTCGGCCGTAGCTGGTGCCGGTGAGCGCCGACCAGCTGCCGAGCTGCCGCCAGGACTGGTAGACACCGGTGGCGGTGAGGACCAGGACGCTGATGAAGGCGATCCGGGAGAAGCGCCGGACGGCGTCCCGTTCGATGTCCGGCACCTTGTGGAGGGCGACGAGCAGGGCGGCGAGACCACCCAGCCAGGCGGCCACGGCCAGCAGGTGCAGGATGTCGGCCGGCATCGCGATCCCGGGCTGGATGCCCGTGGAGGCGTGCTCGGCGAGTGCCCAGGTGGCGGCGATTCCGGTGGCCACGACCGTGCCGCCGATTCCGAGCCCGAAGGCCAGGTCGCCGGTGTCCTTGGCCTGCTCGGCGGTCTGCGCGTCCGCGTTCTTCTGGCGGCGCGCGTAGGCGCCGAAGAGGACGGCCAGGAACAGCGCGGCCGCGCCGAGCAGCAGCAGCCGGGAGACGAAGGAGGCGCCGGTCTTGGTCTCCAGGACGGCCTTGAGCCCGTCGAGGTCGAAGGCGTCCGCGAACTCGCCCGACCCCGTGTAGGGGGTGCGCAGGACGAGCATCGCCAGCGTGGCCGCGGTCAGGGTGACCCAGCCGCGCACCACCAGCTTCTGCAGCGGACGCGCGGCGGAACCCCGGCGCCAGCACAGAAGGATGAAGGCGGACCCGCCGACGAGGACGGTGAACCCGGCGTAGGCGGCGTAGCGCGCGATCCCGTACGCGATGCCGACGGGGCCGCCGCCCGCCTTCCGGTCGGGCAGGGCGACGGAGGTGGCCGAGGGGGCGCCGATGGAGAAGGTGAAGGCGCCGGAGACCGGGTGGCTGTCGGCGGAGACGGCCTGCCAGGCGACGGTGTAGGTGCCGTCGGGCAGCCCCGAGTGCAGGGCCGTCCCGTAGCGGACGACGGATCCGCTGCACATGTTCCGCAGCTCGCCGGTGTCGACGCGCTTGCCCTGCGGGTCCATGACGCGGATGGAGTCGTCACCCATGGCGACCTCCTCCGAGAAGGAGAGGGTCACCTGGGCGGGCGCCGTGGCGACCACCGCCCCGTCCTTGGGGTCGCTCGCGGTGAGTGCGGCGTGTGCCGTGGCCGGGGCGGCCGCGGTGAACAGGGTTGCCAGCAGGGCTGCGAGAACCAGCGCCAGCCGCGGCAGCGATGCCGTGGCGCGGACGCGGATAGGAGAGGGAGCGGGGGCGGTGGCCGTCATGGCGTGTCAGTTCCTCGGTCCGTCAGTGGGCGGTGGAGTTCTGGGGGTTGTACGTCCGTTCCTTGACGTCCAGCTCGACCTTGACCGGATCCGCCTTCTCGAAACGCAGCTCGATGGTGACCTTGTCACCGACGTTCGGCTTGTTCTTCAGGCCCATGAACATGATGTGGCTGCCGCCGCGCTCCAGCTTCAGCTCGCCGTTCGCGGGCACGTCCATGGACTGGACCTGCTGCATCTTCTGGTCCTTGGTCTCGTGGACCTGCGCGTCGTCGGAGAGCGGGGTGGTGACCGCGAGCAGCTTGTCGGCGGTCTTCGAGTCGTTCTTGATGACCATGAAGGCGCCGGCCATCTTGTCGTTGACCGGTTCGGGCATGTACGCCCCGCTGACGGTCATCTTCGGCTTGGCGGAGTCCCCGGCCTGCGCGCCGGCGCTCGCGTTCGAGGAGGACTCGGCGCCGGAAGAGCCGGAGGAACCCTTCGCGTCGGAGGAGGAGCAGCCGGATATGGCGAGCGCGGCCGTCAGGGAGAGGGCGGCGGCGAGGGTGCGGGTGGTGCGGGCGTTCACGGGTTCTCTCCCTTGATGATCTTCGGCAGGTCCTTGGTGTAGTCGTCGACGGTCGTGCCCTCGCCGTAGAGGACGTAGCCCTCGTCGGTCTTGGGCGAGAACGCGATGACCTGGGCCCCGTGCATGGAGACGACGCTGCCGTCGGCCTCCTTCTTGGGGGGATCGATACCGATGCCGAGGGAGCGGGCGGCGGCCTGGATGGTGCTGAAGTCGCCGGTCAGCCCGGTGAAGGCCGGGTCCTGTGCCCTGAGCCACGCGCCGAGGGACTCCGGGGTGTCCCGTTCGGGGTCGGTGGTGACGAAGACGACCTGGAGCTTGTCCCGGTCCTCCTTGGGGAGTGCCTTCTTGGCGACGGCGATGTTGCTCATCGTCAGGGGGCACACGTCGGGGCAGTTGGTGTAGCCGAAGTAGATGAGCGTCGGCCGGCCCTTGGTCTGCTCGCGCAGGTTCCACGGCTTGCCGGTGGTGTCCGTGAGGACGAGCTCCGGCTTGTCGAAGGGGCGGTCGAGGAGGGTCGCGGCTCCGGTCTTCTTCTCGCCGGTGATCTGGGTGACCCCGCCGTCGTTCTTGGCCGGGTCACTGCCGCAGGCGGTGAGGGTGAGCGCGGCCGCCACCGCGAGGGCGGCGACCGTCACACGTGTGGTGCGCATATGTAGATGTCCCTGGGAATCGGGGATGGTGCGGATGTTCGAGGGGGGCCGGGAAGGCCCGTGGACGGGCCCTGTGCGGGCCCGTGGACGACGGGCCCGCGAGCCCCCGCGGGATCAGGCGGAACGGCGGCGCGAGGCGATGCCGAAGGCCACCCCGCCGAGGCCGAGGACGATGCCCGCGATGCCGAGGGCGCGTGCGGTGGTGTCGGAGCCGCTCTTGTCGGCGGCCTCGTCGTGCTTCGCCTCGTCCTTGCCGGCGTTCTTGGCGTCGGCGGCCGGCTTGGCGTCGTCGTGGCCGTCTGCGGCCTTGGCGGCGGTCAGCTTCAGCACGGGCGCGGGGGTCTGCGGCTCGGGGGCGCCGTCCTTGGACTCCTCGATCCAGCGGACGACCTCGTTGTTGTCGTACGTCTGGATGGCCTTGAAGACCATCTTGTCGGCGTTCTCGGGCAGCTTGCCGACGGAGACCGGGAACTGCTGGAACTTGCCGGGCTCGATCTTGCCGCCGCTCCAGGTCACCTTGGTGACGACCTCGTTGACCTGCTTGCCGTGGACGCTCAGCGGCTTGTCGAGCTTGGTCTTCTCGACGGTGGACGTCCAGCCCGGGATGTCCTGCGGCATGACGGACGTCAGCGGCTGGTCGACCGGGAAGTTGACCTCGATCTGAGTGGTCGAGGCGTTGTCGCGCTCGTTCGGGACCTTGAAGTTGATCGTCGCGTAGCCGCCCTTGGCGGCCTCGCCGGGCTGAACGCTGACGTGCGCGAAGGCGGTGCCGGACAGGGCGAGGACGGCGCCGGCGGCGAGGGCGGCGGCGAAGGAGACGCGAGAGGTCTTCATGACGGGAACACTCCACGGAGCAGTGGTGAACGGTGGGATCCGTACGCACGCACGCATGCGGGCATGCCCGTAGGCGCGCACGGAGGTCACGGCACCGGTGCTCCCGCCGGGTGTCCCGGGGAGTGGAGGTGCCGCGTCAGGCTGCGAGGACGAGCGCAGCCGGCGGACCCCGCCGGATCACGGTGTGCAGGAGTGCGTCCCGGCCGGTCGTCGCGGCGGGCGCGGGAGCGGTCCGGCGGGCCCGGGGGCCGCGCGCGGGAGCGCCGAGGAGTCCGGCCGTGAGGACCCGTACGAAGGCCAGCGCGGCGCGCAGCGGACGTATCGGGTCGGCTTCGGCGGACAGCTGGGACAGTTCGACCAGCCGGAACAGGGCGGCGTCGCCCCGGCCCAGCAGCCAGCCGGCCGCGAGCGCGGCCAGCAGGTGGCCGAGCAGCATGGCCGGGCTGAACAGCCCCGTCCGGGTTCCCGAGGTGGCCGCGGCCAGGTGCATGTGGCCCATGTGGCCCGATGCGGCGGCCTGCGCGGCGAGGGCGGCCGGGTCCAGCCCGGCGGCCTCCAGGATCCGCCGGGCGTCGGCCGGGCTCAGCGGTACGGAGTTGCCCCCGCAGACGAGCTGGGCGGCGAGCGCCGGGAGCGAGGTGTCGGAGCCGCCGGCCGGTGTCTGCGCCACGGCGGCACCGTGCTGACCGAGGCCGAACAGCGTGTGCAGCCCGAGCTGGCCCACGGCCAGTCCGGCGGCGATCCCGGGCCGCGACCGGCGGCGCCCCGCGAGGGGGGCCGCGATCGTGAAGACGCCCGCGAAGGCCAGGGCCAGCGCCCACCACGGGACGGTCGCGCAGGAGGCCAGGGCATGTCCTGCCGCGGACAGCACGACGCAGACCGCGGTGAACACCGCGGCCCGGGTCGTCCGGAGATCGGCTCCGGCGCGTGTCGTGTGGGTGGCAGACATGGCCGGGTCATCATCGCACTGGGCCCCCGGCGCTGCCTACGGCAGGTGCTGGAGGGACCCTATGGTTCCGGTGTGCGACCGGGGGAGCGGTCAGCGCCCGGTCCGGCCGGTTCCGGCGCTCCCACCTCGGCCTGCGCGCCCGATACACGCCGGACGCACATGCCGCATCGGCCGAATGAGGGCTGCGGCGGCCGCCGGGGGCTTACGCCCCACCGCGGGCGGCAATAGGTAACCGTATGAGCATCTGGTGGTCTCTCCACTTGCGGCGCGAAGCCGCGAGCGTGCCGCTCGCCCGGCGTCTGCTGCTCGGGACGATGGAGACCGCGGGGGTGGATCCGGACATCTCCTACGACCTGTCGGTCGCGCTGAGCGAGGCGTGCGCGAACGCCGTGGAGCACGGCGGCCGCGGCGGTCCGGCCGGGGGTCCGGTCGGCGTTCCCGCCGACGAGGTCACGGACGGCACCGAGGCGTATCACGTCACCGCCTACCTCGACGGGGACCGCTGCCGCATCGAGGTCGCCGATTCGGGTCCCGGGTTCCCGCCCTCGACGGTGGCCCGTCGCAGACCCTCCCTGGCCGAGCACGGCCGGGGACTGCACCTGATCGCTGAGCTCGCCGACCACGTCCGCCTGCGCAACAGGCCGGGCCGGGGCGCGGTGGTGGAGTTCGAGCGGATGCTGAAGTGGCGTGACGACGCACTGCTGAGGGTGTCCTAGAACGCGGGAGGGCGGGGGAACCGGACCCGGCTCCCCCGCCCCGCGTCTATACCGGCGGCGTCAGCCCTTGAGCCGCGCCATCCAGGCCTCGACCTCGACCGAGGTGCGGGGCAGGCCGGCCGACAGGTTCCGGTTGCCGTCCTCGGTGACGAGGATGTCGTCCTCGATCCGGACGCCGATGCCCCGGTACTCCTCGGGCACGGTCAGGTCGTCGGCCTGGAAGTACAGGCCCGGCTCGACGGTCAGGCACATGCCCGGCTCCAGGGTGCCGTCGACGTACGCCTCGGTGCGCGCGGCGGCGCAGTCGTGGACGTCGAGGCCCAGCATGTGGCCGGTGCCGTGCAGGGTCCAGCGGCGCTGCAGCCCGAGCTCCAGGACGCGCTCGACCGGGCCCTCCAGCAGGCCCCACTCGACGAGCTTCTCGGCCAGCACGTGCTGGGCGGCGTCGTGGAAGTCGCGGTACTTCGCACCCGGCTTGACGGCGGCGATGCCGGCTTCCTGGGCCTCGTACACCGCGTCGTAGATCTTGCGCTGGATGTCGGTGTACGTGCCGTTGATCGGCAGCGTGCGCGTGACGTCGGCGGTGTAGAGGGAGTGGGTCTCCACGCCGGCGTCGAGGAGCAGCAGGTCGCCGGAGCGGACGGCGCCGTCGTTGCGGACCCAGTGCAGGGTGCAGGCGTGCGCGCCGGCGGCGGCGATGGTGCCGTAGCCGACGTCGTTGCCCTCGACGCGGGCGCGCAGGAAGAAGGTGCCCTCGATGTAGCGCTCGGACGTGGCCTCGGCCTTGTCGAGGACCTTCACGACGTCCTCGAAGCCGCGGACGGTGGAGTCCACGGCCTTCTGCAGCTCGCCGATCTCGAAGGCGTCCTTCACGGCGCGGGCCTCGGAGAGGTAGACGCGCAGTTCCTCGTCGCGCTCCTTGGTCACCTTGTCGGTGAGGGCGGCCTCGATCACCGCGTCGTGGCCGCGGACGGCGCGGACCGGGCCGGTGGCCTCGGTCAGGGCCTCGGGCAGCTCGCGGACGTCCTTCGCCGGGATGCCCAGGAGCTGCCCGGCCTCGGCGAGGGAGTGGCGGCGGCCGACCCACAGCTCGCCCTGGCCCGACAGCCAGAACTCGCCGTTCTCGCGGTCGGAGCGGGGCAGCAGGTAGACCGTGGCCTCGTGGCCGGTCTCCGTGGGCTCCAGGACCAGGACGCCGTTCTCGGTCTGGTCGCCGGTGAGGTACGCGTACTCGGTGGAGGCGCGGAAGGGGTACTCGGTGTCGTTCGAGCGGGTCTTCAGCCGGCCCGCCGGGATCACCAGACGCTCACCGGGGAAGCGCGCGGAGAGCGCGGCGCGGCGGTCGGCCGTGTGGCCGGCCTGCGCGATGGGCTCCAGGCCGTGCAGCTCGGTGTCCGCCCAGCCGGTGCGCATGCTCTCCGCGAGCTCTTCGCTGACGCCCGGGTACAGCCCGTTCTTGCGCTGCTTGTGCTTCTTCTGGGGCTGCTCTTCTTCCGGGGTCTCCGGGGTGAGCTCGTCAGCCACGTCATCTCCTCAGCCGATACGACACGCACGGGTCCGGGTGCGAACCCCGTTCATCGTATGTGTGAGGGGGCGGCGCCCGGCCAGTCCTGTGACATATCAGCCAAAACGGGCGCCCGCCCTGAGGGCCGGCCGGTCAGTCGAACCGGGCCGCGAGCAGGACGACGTCCTCGGTGTCCCGGTACGCGTCCGGGGCGGCCGGGCCGGTCCCGTCCTCGGGGAGCACCGTGCGCAGGATGTGGTCGCAGAGGGCCGCCGGATCGTCCCGCAGGGCGCGTGGGACCCCGGCCGCGGCCGCGTGCAGCCTGGCGTAGGCGCGGTCCATGGGGTCGCCGGTGCGCCGCAGCAGCCCGTCCGTGTACAGCAGCACCGTTTCTCCGGACGCGGGCTCGATCTCCACGCTGGGCGCTTCCCAGCAGGCCAGCATCCCCAGCGGTGCCGAGAGGGAGGTCTCGACGTACTCGGTGCGCCGCTCGCCGATGAGCAGCGGCGGGGTGTGGCCCGCCCCGGCCAGGATGATCTTGCGGGCGGCGGGCTCGCAGTACGCGAAGAGGGCGGTGGCCGAGCGGGCGGGCTCGGTCAGCCGCAGCAGGAGCTCCAGGTCGGACAGGACCGCGACGGGGTCCTCCCCCTCCATGACGGCGTACGCGCGCAGCGAGGCCCGTAGCCGGCCCATGGCGGCGACGGCGCTCGGGCCGGATCCGGTGACCGATCCGACGGCGAGACCCATGGCGCCCTCGGGCAGCGGCAGCGCGTCGTACCAGTCTCCGCCGCCGAGCGGACCGGTGCGGTGCCGGGCGGCGAGCTGGACCCCGGGGATCCGGGGCAGGCGGCTGGGCAGCAGTTCCTCAAAGACGGTGGCCAGGCGGGTGCGGGAGCGGTCCACCTCCAGCATCCGGGCCAGGTGTTCGGCGGCATGCCGGACGTAGAGGCCCACCAGGTCGCGCTGGCGGTCGCTCGGCTCGGCCTGTTCGTCGTAGAGCCAGACGGCCGCGCCGAGCCGGCCGGCGGCGTCGGCGGTCAGCGGCAGCGCGTAGCTGGCCGCGTAGCCGAGCCGGGCCGCGACCTCCCGGTGGCGGGGGTCCACGGGGGGCTCGTAGCCGCCGGAGCCGGGGACGGCCTCCGTGCCGGGTTCGGGGAGCACCTCGGAGCCGCCGTGGGCGTCGGGGAGTCCGTCGAGGATGCGGCCGTACGAGGTGGCGCTGCGCGGCACGGTCTCGATGTGGCCGAGGTCGGCGCGGCCCAGGCCGAGGCCGATGGTGGAGGTGGGGCCGAGTCCGTCGGAGGGCTCCAGCACCACGAGTCCGCGGCGGGCTCCGACCAGCGCGGCCCCGGCGCGCAGGAACTCCCGGAGGGAGGAGTCGAGGTCACTGGCCCGGGCGAGGCGCTCGGTCAGTTCGTGGAGGGTGGTGAGGTCGGAGACCATGCCCGCCAGCCGGTCCTGGATGACGCTGCTCGCGGCAGGCGGTGGGGCCTGGGCGGGGGCGGTCCGGGCGGCGGTGGCCGCCACGGCGGACAGGGGGCCGGGCGTGGGCGCGGCAGTCTGCGCTGATGATGTAACTGCTGGATCGATTCCAGCCACTTTCGGCAGATGCGGGGCGCTCATGGCGTCCGCCTTTCCACCTGGTGCGATTCGCCATATAGCATCGCAAACCCCCAGATCGTGCTGCGCCGCCATCAATGGATCCACATCTACACGCACCCGAGGATCGATGTCCAGCATTGTCCCAGTGGGAATCCTGGTGTCCGTGGGGCGGCAACTCACTGTCCAGCCGGGGCTAAAACTTGGCTGGAAAAAGCTGGATGCGAGCGGTTTTTGCGATCGACTGGACAGGCGCTCCGAGGGGTCCGGGTACGTAGTCGCTAGTGCCCGGGGCCAGTTGAAGCCCCCGGCACCGCCGGGAACCGCCCGGGCCGGGCCGTCGTCCTAAGCGGCGGCAGCCGGTCTCGATGCCGGCGCGGGTCGCTCGGACCGCTCGTTCCGGGCCCCCGCCGGACGTTTGACGGACCCGTAAGACACCCGTAAGACAACTGCACGAACCGTGTGAACCTGCTTCTGGCGGACTAGTGACGCGAAACGTGTACGTGTGGTGAAACACCGCTCACGTGGTGTGATGTGGCCCTCGACGTTCAACGGAAAGGAACGAGCGCTCATGCGCGAGATCCTCGGAAGGCGTCTCCAGCGGCTCCGCGATCGCTTGAAGTTCCCGAGCCCCGCCTCCCGCCCCGCCGCGGAGACCGGGGCCGGCGCGGCTCCGTCCCTCCTCGACGAGGCGCTGACCTGCGCCACCGTCCGGCAGTGGCCCGTACTGCCGGGCGTGGGCCGGCACGCCACCGACAGCCGGCGCTGTGCCTGTCCCGACCCCGACTGCGTGGTGCCGGGGGCCCATCCCTTCGACCCCGGGCTGCTCGCCGCCACCACCGACGCCCGGATGGTGGCCTGGTGGTGGGGCAGGCGGCCGTCCGCCCCGGTGCTGCTGGCCACCGGCGGGGCCGCGCCGTGCGCGGTGAGCCTGCCGGCGAGGGCGGCCGCGCGTGCCGTCGTACGGCTCGACGCGCGGGGCATGCGGCTCGGTCCGGTCGTCGCCACGCCCACCCGGTGGTCCCTGCTCGTCGCGCCGTACTCCCTGGAGCGGCTCGGCGAACTCCTCTACGCCAAGGACCACGTGCCCTCCTCGCTGCGCTTCCACGGCGAGGGCGGGTACCTGCTGCTGCCGCCCTCGCCGGCGTCCGGCGGCGGGGAGGTCCGCTGGGAGCGGGAGCCCGAGCCCCGTCACCCCGGATCGGGCGAGCTGTGGCTGCCGGAGGTGGAGGCGCTCGTGGACGCGCTCGTCGAGGCGAGCAGCAGTGCTCCCGGCGGTGGCAGCCGGCTCGCGTACTGAGTGGCACGGGCCGGTTCGCGGACGAGCTCCCTCGCGACCGGCTCATCACTCCCGTCGCGACCGGCTCATCACTCGTACGGGTGCCAGCGCGGCGGGTTTCCAAGGGAATTGGGCGCGGGCATCTCCGCGCCCCATTCCCGCGTCGCTATCTTCGGCGAATGAATCTCCGCCTGATCGGTATCGGCGCCGGTGTGTTGATCATCTTGTCGCTTCCCCTGGCCGGAGCGATCGCCGGGCCGGATTTCGCCGGTCAGGGTGACGGAAAAGGCGGGGGGTTGTTCACCTCGCTCGGCCTTTCCCACTCCTCCCGCACGGGGGGCGGCGCGCGGCCCGCCACCGACCCCGCGCGCCCCGGTCCGCCCGAGCAGCCCCGTACCGATTCCCGCTGCGGTCCCGAACTCACGGCCCCGCAGGGGCTGGAAGCGCAGACGTGCGTGCTGGCGAGCGAGGGCCGCACCTGGGGCCGGAGCTACTACCGCAACACCAGCGGCCGCGCGTTGGACGCCGTGCTGACGGTGATGGGGCCGGCGGGGCGGACGGTGCAGATCCGCTGCGCGGTCGCGGCGGGGGACGAGCCGGGGCTGTGCGAGACGCCCCGGGGCGAGTCCGCGGGGGCACCGGACGCCTACTCGGCCGTAGCGGAGTTTGCAGTTCCGGATGATGAAGGGCGGCTGCTGCTGCGGTCCGGGAGCAACTCACCGGCACCGTCAGGCGGTTGAGCACCGCCGAAAGACAGAGGCCCGGTCGCTGGCGACGGGGGATGCACCAGCGACCGGGCTACAAGAACGGTAACAAGAGATCGCCTGTTCGCAAATTCGATCTCTGATATTCAGACATCGATTTGCAGGCGATTAGCGGGAGTTGTGACACCGGTCACCGGACCCGCGCGCGGCCGTGCGCCGCACGCGGGTCACGCGCCCGCCGGGTGTGCGTCAGCTCAGCGTCACCTGGCGGTTGGTGAGCCCGCCGCGTGCCCGGCGCTCCTCCGCGGTCAGCGGTGCGTCGCTGGTCAGGGCCGTGGCCAGGCGCTCCGCCAGCTCGGCGGCGGGCTTCTCCACGTCCTCGGCGGTGACCCCGGTGGGCAGGTCCCAGACCGGCACCATCAGGCCGTGGGCGCGGAAGGACCCGACGAGCTTGGTGCCCTCTCCGAGGGAGGAGGTGCCCGCGGCGTGCAGTCGCGCGAGCGCGTCCAGCAGCTTCTCCTCCGGGTGCGGCATGACCCAGCGCAGGTGGTTCTTGTCCGGGGTCTCGCACCAGTAGGCCGCGTCCACGCCCGTGAGCTTGACGGTCGGGATGGCGGCGGCGTTGGCGCGCTCCAGCGAGGCGGCGATCTCCGGGGAGGCGTTCTGGGCGCTTTCCGCGTCCGGGATCCAGAATTCGAAGCCCGTGTGGACAACCGGCTCGAAAACGCCGTCCGGGTCGAGGAGATCCTGAAGTCGGGGACCCTCGGCGGGCACGCGCCGGGCCGGGACCGGGTTGCCCGGCTCGGTGGCGAGCGCCCGCTCCAGGGTGTCGGCCATGTCGCGGGCCAGGTCCCCGGAGGACGACTCGTTCTGCAGGCCGAGCAGGACGGAGCCGTCCTCGCGGCGCAGGGCGGGCCAGGCCATGGGCAGGACGGTCACCAGCGTGACGGACGGGACGCCCTCGGGCAGGCCGCCCCTGAGGGACAGGGGCACGGTGGCCGCGGGGACGAGCTCGCGCAGCGCCACCCAGTCGCACTCGCCCGGCAGTCCCTCGAAGGGGCGCTTCACGTGCTCGGTGACGGCGTGGGCGGCGGCCGCGCCGTGACAGGCCTTGTAGCGGCGCCCGGAACCGCAGGGGCAGGGCTCGCGCGCGCCCACCACCGGGATCTCCCCGTTGTCGAGCTGCGGCTTCGCGGTCTTCGCGGCGGGGCGCTTCTTGGCCATCGTGGGTGTCTCCCGGTTGCGGCGGTACGGCGGTGTCTCTGGGCGCGAGCCTAGCCGTTCGTACCGCCGGAACCGGTGGGGTGCGGCCGGGAGCACGGTCGGCGTGCGCTCCCGGAAGGCCGCGTCCGAGGGCGGCCGGTGGTGCGGGCCGGGCCGCCGGGGCGCGTGCCGTCGGTGGACCTTCAGGCGTCGAGATCGTCGAAGGCGGAGACGAAGTCGATCGCCGGGGAAGCGACGCGCGTAGCGAAGTCGTCGTGCCGGTGCCCCCGGGCGACGATCACCCACACGGTGACCTCACCCGCCGCTCCGTCGCGGACGCCCCAGTCCTGGGCCAGCGCGCTGATGATGTTCAGCCCGCGGCCGCCGTGCGCCGTGACCGAGGGCGTGGCCGGGACCGGGCGGGTCGGGCCGCCGCCGTCCGTGACCTCGACCGTCAGCCGGCCCGCCTTGTCGACGCGCCACGCGGCGCGCACCTCGCCGTCGCCGACGTCCCGGGCGCCCAGTGGCCGGCCGTGTCGGCAGGCGTTGCTGAGGAGTTCGGAAAGGATCAGTACGGCATCGTCCACGACCGATTCGGACACTCCGCTGATGCGCAGCTGTTCGCGCATCCGGTGCCTCGCCTCGCCCACGCCCGCAGGACCATGGCGAATGTCCATGCACGACGACGTGGGCACTTCCTGTGCCATCACCAACGCCACCCCCGGAACCTCCTTAGCCCCACGCCATGGTCTGGATGCCCCAATGGCCTGGACCGGAAACCGCTGCTGGACGCCCCTCTGACGCATTCATGACCAACGAATGCGGAACGGATGCGCCGGGGCACGCCCTGTGACGGCCGAGGTGCCTGTGGCCGGTGCGCAAAACGGGACGTCAGCGCCCGAGCTGTGACAGAACCTGACGGGGCCTGTTCGTGATGATCGCTTCTACACCCAGATCAGCGCATAGCTGAACATCGTCCGGATCGTTCACGGTCCACACGTGTACGGAATGTCCCGCCGACTGGAGCTTGCGGATGAAGCCGGGGTGGTTGCGGACGATCCGCATGGCCGGGCCGGCGATCCGTACGCCCGCGGGCAGGCGTCCGTCGCGCATCCGGGGCGAGATGAACTGCATCAGGTAGACGGTCGGCACCGTCGGGGCGGCCGCGCGCACCCGGTGCAGGGAGCGGGCGGAGAAGCTCATGACCCGGACGGGGTGGGGGCCGTCGGCGGGCGGAGCGTCGAGGCCGAAGCGCTTGAGGAGGAAGAGGAGCCGCTCCTCCACCTGTCCGGCCCAGCGGGTGGGGTGTTTCGTCTCGATCGCGAGCTGGACGGGCCGCCCGGCGTCCGCGACCAGCTCCAGCAGCCGCTCCAGGGTGAGCACGGAGGTCCGCTCCGGGTCCGCGTCCCAGTCGGGGGACTCCTCGCGGTCCTTCCAGGAACCGAAGTCGAGGGCGGCCAGCTCGGCCAGCTCCAGGGCGGAAACGGCGCCCCGGCCGTTGGAGGTGCGGTTCACGCGACGGTCGTGGACCAGCACCAGATGGCCGTCGGCGGTCAGCCGGATGTCGCATTCGAGGGCGTCGGCCCCGTCCTCGATGGCCTTCCGGTAGGCGGCCAGGGTGTGCTCGGGAGCATCCTCCGAGGCGCCGCGGTGGGCGACGACCTGGATGGGGCGCGGCGTTGCGTGGGTCACCCGGTCATGGTGCCACCGAGGAGCTCCCGCGCGTCGGGGTGACTCCTGGGGGTGCGTCCGATATGTCGGATATAAAGGAAGGCGGTGGATGCACAGGTCCGGCTTACAGTGCTCTGACGGCTCATGGGAAAGGCTTTGCCCCGGAACTTCTACGGTGCGTCGAACGTTCAGTCGGACCGGCGCCCGGAGGATGTCGGGGCGGTATCGCCTGATTTTTCCAGCAGCCGTGTTGGTCGTGTAAGCCGTGTGTGACGAGGAGAGAGCGCTGTGAGCACCGAGAACGAGGGCACCGCGGCCCCGACGCCCCCCGCGGCCCCGTCCGCACCCCCCGTGCCGGTGGCCGCCTCGACCCCCGGACCGGCAGCGCCGGGCACTCCGGCGTCCCAGGACGCCCCCGCTCCGGCCGAGGCCCCCGCCCAGGGTGCTGAGCACACCCAGCAGCTCCCGCCCACCCCGTCGGCGCCCCCCGCCGCGCCCCCGGCGTACGGCCACGAGCAGCCCCCGGCCGTCCAGCCGACGGCCCCGGCGTACGGCCATGAGCAGCCCCCGGCGGCCCAGCCGGCGCCCCCGGCCGGGACCGCGTACGGCGCCGAGGCCTGGCCCCCGCCGCCCCCGGCGGCCCCCGCGTACGGTGCGGGCTCCGGCCAGGGCGGCGGCGCGTGGGGCGTTCCGCTCACCGCCGACGGCGCCCCGCAGCCCAAGCCGAAGGGCCGGGGCGGGCTGGTCGCGGCGGTCCTGGTGGCGGCCCTGCTCGCCGGCGGCGTGGGCGGCGGGGTCGGCTACTGGGCGGCCCAGCGCGATCACGGCGGCTTCGGCTCGACCACCATCAGCGCGCCCAGCACCCCGAAGGACCTCAAGCGGGACGCCGGCTCCGTCGCGGGCCTCGCCGCCGCCGCGCTGCCCAGCGTCGTCACCATCGAGGCTTCGGCCGGGGACGGCGAGGGCGGTACGGGCACCGGGTTCGTCTACGACGAGCAGGGCCACATCCTCACCAACAACCACGTGGTGGCCTCCGCCGCCAACGGCGGCAAGCTCACCGCCACCTTCTCCGACGGCAAGAAGTACGAGGCCGAGGTCATGGGCCGGGCCCAGGGCTACGACGTGGCCGTCATCAAGCTGAAGAACCCGCCCGCCGGTCTGAAGCCGCTGCCGCTCGGGGACTCCGACAAGGTCGCGGTCGGCGACCCGACCATCGCCATCGGCGCCCCCTTCGGCCTGTCCAACACGGTCACCACCGGCATCGTCAGCGCGAAGAACCGTCCAGTGGCCTCCGGCGACGGCTCCGGCGGCAAGAACTCCTACATGAGCGCGCTCCAGACGGACGCCTCCATCAACCCGGGCAACTCCGGCGGTCCGCTGATCGACGGCCGCGGCGCGGTCATCGGGATCAACTCGGCGATCCAGTCGGCCGGCAGCGGCGGCTTCGGCGGCGGCCAGGCCGGCTCGATCGGCCTCGGCTTCGCCATCCCGATCAACCAGGCCAAGAACGTCGCCGAGTCGCTGATCAAGACCGGCAAGCCCGTCTACCCGGTGATCTCGGTCTCCGTGGACCTCCAGGCCAAGTCGGACGGGGCCAAGATCTCCGAGCAGGGCGCCCCCGCCAACGAGCTGGTCGACCCGAACGGCCCGGCCGGCAAGGCGGGCCTCAAGCCCGGCGACATCATCACGGAGTTCGGCGGCAAGCAGGTCGACAGCGGCCCGACCCTGATCAGCCTGATCTGGACGTACAAGCCCGGCGACACCGTGAAGCTGACCTACCTGCGCGGCGGCAAGCCGACCACGGTCGACATCACGCTCGGCTCGCGCGTCGGCGACAAGTAGCGCGCACCGGGTCACCGCTCGACGGTGGCTCGATGGGAGGGGCCGTGGCCGGGAATCCGTCTACGGCCCCTCCCAATATCTGCTTATGCTTCGGTGGTGTTCGATTCACGGCACATACGGACATTCCACGAAGTGGTCGCCTCGGGTTCCTACTCGGCCGCCGCTCGCGTTCTGGGTTACACCCAGCCCGCGATCACGCAGCAGATGAAGGCGCTCGAACGCGCCGTCGGCACACCGCTGTTCACGCGTGTGGGCCGGAAGATGAAGCTCACCGAGGCCGGTGAGTCCCTGGCCCGGCACGCGGAGTCCATCCTCGGCAGTCTCTCGGCCGCCGAGGCCCAGCTGAAGGCGTACACGAGACTGCGCACCGGGCGCGTACGGGTCTGCGGGTTCCCCAGCGCCAACGTCACCCTGGTCCCGGAGGCCCTCAGCGGCCTCGCCAAGGACCATCCCGGAGTCCAGGTCGAGCTGCTGGAAGGGGAACCCCCGGAATCCCTGCGCAGACTCCAGCGCGGCGAGTGCGACATCACCCTGGCCTTCACCTACCCCGGGCTGCACGAGGAGATCCCCGAGGAGGTCACCGAGGTCAGGCTGCTGGAGGACCAGCTGACCGTGCTGCTCCCGACCGGTCACCCGCTGGCCCGTCGACGGGCGGTGCACCTGGCCGACCTCGCCGAGGAGCAGTGGATCGCCGGCTGCCCGCGCTGCCGGGCGAACCTGCTGCACGAGTGCGCCGAACTGGGCTTCGTCCCCGACATCCGGTTCGCCACCGACGACAACCTGGTGGTCCAGAGCCTGGTCGCGCAGGGACTCGGGGTGGCGATGATGCCCGCGCTCGTCCTGCCCTCGCTCTCGCTGAACCGGGTCTGCGGCCGGGTGCTGGAGCCCGCTGCCCGCCGCCACATCGCCGCGTACGTCTACCGCGACCACCTGCGGATCCCGGCGACGGCCGTCGTCCTCGACGAGCTGAAGCGGGTGGCCTCGAACCGGGTCGGCTGCTGACTTCCGGCAGCGCCCCCCTCAGTCCCGATCCATAAGCTGTGGTTGGGATTTCAGGTCATAACTGTCGTTGGACGTGATGGATCGGTCAGCGGACGCTGCTCGTATGACCACCACCGTTCCGGCCCGTACGACCACGAGGATGGCCGCCCTCGTCAGTGAGATCCGCACGGTCGTCGACCGGGGGCTGGCCCCCGATCTGACCGCCTACCTCGTCGGCGAGCGCCTCGCCCCGCACTTGGGCGCGTCGGACCTGCTGACGGCGGAGCAGCAGGAAGGCGACCCGGAGCACTACCGCCAGCACGTCCTGCACGCGGAGCACGACGGGAGCTTCTCGGTCGTGGCCCTGGTGTGGATGCCCGGGCAGGAGACCTGCATCCACGACCACGTGTCGTGGTGCGTGGCCGGTGTTCACCAGGGCGAGGAGAGCGAGCGCCGCTACCGGCTCGCGCCCGGCACCGACGCGGCCCGCCTGGTGGCCACCGAGGACGTGGTCAACGCCCAGGGTGAGGTCTGCGGGTTCGCCCCTCCCGGTGACATCCACAAGGTGCGCAACTCCTGTACGTCCAAGGCGATATCGATCCACGTCTACGGGGCCGACGTCTCCCGGCTGGGCAGCAGCATCCGCCGCGTCTACACGCTCCCGGTCGACTGATGGCGCTCTTGCACCGCCCCCAAAGCGTGGCGGTCCGCCCTGTTTCACGTGAAACACCCACCCCCTGGCCGGGTTTGGGCATGGCGGCCGGCGGTGCGCTGGTGGCCTGGTGTGTGCACCGGCTGGTCCCGGGCATCCCGATGCTGACGGCCTCCGTGGTGCTCGGCATCGCGGTGGCGCACCTCCCGGGCGTACGGACCGTCGTACGCGGACCGGCCCGCCCCGGCCTTTCCCTGGCCGGGCGGCGGCTGATGCGCATCGGCATCGTCCTGCTGGGCCTCGGGCTCGGCCTCGACCAGGTGCTCCGGCTCGGCTGGGCGACGGTGGCCATGGTGACCGCCGTGGTCGCGGCCACCTTCTTCGGCACGGTCTGGCTGGGCCGGCGTCTCGGACTCCCGGGCGACCAGCCGCTGTTGATCGCCACCGGCTATTCCATCTGCGGTGCCTCGGCCATCGGCGCGGTGAGCGAGGTGTCCGGAAGCGACGAGGAGGACGTGGCCGCCTCGGTGGCCCTGGTCACCCTCTGCGGCACCCTCGCCATCGCCGTACTCCCCCTGCTTCAGGGTCCCTTGGGCCTCTCCGACCTGTCCTTCGGCCGCTGGGTGGGTGCGAGCGTCCACGACGTCGGCCAGGTGGTGGCGACGGCCCAGACCGCCGGCCCCGGCGCGCTGGGCGAGGCCGTGCTGGTCAAGCTGATGCGGGTGGCCCTGCTGGCCCCGCTGGTGGCGGCCGTGGCCTTCTCGATGCGGGCGCGGCGGCGCGGCGTGCGCACTTCCTCGGGCAAGCGTCCGGCCCCGGTGCCCCTGTTCGTCCTCGGGTTCCTGGCGGCGGCCGCGGTGCGCGCGACGGGCCTGCTGCCCCACGTGGCGCTGGACTGGGCGCACACGGCGCAGGAAGCCCTGCTGGCGGCGGCCCTGTTCGGGCTGGGCAGCGCGGTCCACCTGCCGACCCTGGCCCGTACCGGCGGCCGTGCCGCACTGCTGGGCCTCGGGGCCTGGGTGGTGGTGGCGGGGGTCTCGTACGCCGGTGTGCTCCTGACCGCATGACGTCTCGGAGCGGGAGGAGTTGGCCATTTCCTGGCCGGAACCGACCGAACGTCCGGACCGGCCCCTGACATCCTGGGGCCCCCGTGCGACCCTGCCTCCGCAAGCCGAACAACCGATCCGCACCGACAGCTCTTCACCCACCCTGCCCGGCTCCCTCCGGTCCGGGCACGGCAGAAGGAGTCCTGCGTGAATCGTCATCGCACGGCGGCGTCCGTCCTCCTCGCCGCAGGAGCCCTGCTCGCCGGGGCACTGACGGCCGCCTCCCCGTCGGCAGCCGCGGAGTCGCCCTCCCCGTCGGCGGCCGCGGAGTCGCCCTCCTCGTTCCGTCCCGGACAGACCCCCGGCTTCTGGACGGCCGACCGGATGCGGCAGGCCACCCCGCTCGACGTGGCGGCCTCCCCGGGCGGAGCCCGTACGGCGCCCGCCGCGGCGGCCTCGCCCACCCGGGTGGCCCCGACCTCCCCCACGGCGTTCCCGCAGGCCGGCGGGGCCTGGGCGGGCGGCGGGGCGGTCGTGAAGACCTCGGGCCGGGTGTTCTTCACCTTCCAGGGCCGTACCGCCTCCTGCTCGGGCGACTCCGTCACCGGCCAGAACGGCAGCACGGTCATCACCGCCGGGCACTGCGTGAAGTACCAGGGCGCCTGGCACACCAACTGGATCTTCGTTCCGGGGTACGACAACGGGAACGCCCCGTACGGCCAGTGGCCTGCCGTCAAGACGCTCGCCACCGATCAGTGGGCGGCGAGCGAGGACATGAACATGGACGTCGGCCTCGCCGTCGTCGCCCCGCAGAACGGCCGGACCCTCAGCCAGACCGTCGGAGCCCAGGGCATCCTGTTCAACGGTGGCTACAACAAGAAGATGTACTCCTTCGGCTTCCCGGCGGCCGCCCCCTACGACGGCACGAAGCTCGTCTACTGTGCCGCCAACACGGGCAAGGACTTCCTGCTCACCAAGGACCACAGCATGTCCTGCAACATGACCGGCGGCTCCAGCGGCGGCCCCTGGTTCCAGGACTTCGACGAGTCGACGGGTCTGGGCACGCAGGTCTCGGTGAACAGCTTCGGCTACAACTTCCTGCCGAACACGATGTTCGGCCCGTACTTCGGCAACGAGGCCAAGGCGGCCTACGACAAGGCCCAGACATCCTGACCCCGTCCCCGGCGACACCCACCCCACCCACCCCCACATCCCGGTACTCTGTACCGGCCAGGTGGGTTGCCCGAGCGGCCTAAGGGAACGGTCTTGAAAACCGTCGTGGCGCGAGTCACCGTGGGTTCAAATCCCACACCCACCGCACCCCGTCAGCGGATCCGCTGACCCGAAGGGCGTCCCTCGCAGAGGGGCGCCCTTCCCGCGTTCTCCGGTGCCGTTCGACGGGCCTTGGGCCTTCCGGGTGGTGTTTGTCGGAAGATCGGCGCGGGTCGTGGGAGCCGGGCGGTTGCGGTCACATCATGACGAATGTATGCAGATCCGCCCGTCGGAACATCGCGAATCGAGGCGTTCGTCATGACCCACCGCAGCAGCATCACGTCGATCTGGACCTCCTTCCTGGCCGCGCTCGTGGCGCTCCTGGCCGCGCTCGGCCTGGCCGGCAGGACGGCTCCGGCGGATGCCGCTCCGGTCGGCGTCGCCACTCCTTCGGCCCCCGCCGTGCGGCGCCCGGTTCCGGTTGCGCGGCGGACGTGGCGGGCGATGATGCGCGGCGGCTCACTGCCTCCGACGATCAAGCAGCGGATCCGGGCCGAGGCCCACGGCAAGAGCCCGTCCGTCCGCAGCTCCAGGACCGCCGCCGCCCTCGTGCCCGCTCCGGACCGGGAATCGGTCGCGCTGGCCGCGTAGCGGGGGCTCGCTCCGGCGGATTCGGGGGGCGCGCGGGGGGCGTGAGGCTTGGTACGGCAGGGCCGCAGGACCGGGAGTCGGAGGGGTTCCCGGACGGCGCGGCCCTTTTCGGCATGTCCGGGTCGAGCGAGTTTGGCGGAACGATTCGCCCGCTGCGTGGCACGGGTTTCTCCAGGGGCCGGGGTGTTGAGCTGAGGCGGTAGGGGCGCAAACCGCGTTTATCCCTTGTTGGTCATGCTTGCGGGGGAATAGCAGGCTGCGGGGTGGTTCGCCGGGGATTCGGTGGGCAACTCTGGTCTCGCGACGTCGTCAGCACCGCGAACGACCGAGGCGGTCGGCCAACTGCCTTGGGGTAAACCCGACTTCGGTTTTCTGGAGGATTCAGAATGGCAAGCATCCGTACCGCCCGCGTCATCGCCGCCGTCGCCTCGCTGCCCCTCGCCGCCGCCCTGTTCGGCGGGGTGGCGTCGGCCGACAACGGCGCGTTCGCGAACGACGGATCGAATGCGAGCGTCGCCAGCGTCATCGGCAGTGGCGTGGGCGGCAACAACCACGGCAACTCCTCCACCTCCCAGCAGGTGGCCACCGGCGCCGGCGCGTCCAACCAGAACAACACCGCCCAGGTCAACGGCTCGGCCTACACGGCGATCCACCAGGCCAACTCCAACGTGGCGGTGAACTTCCTCCCGTGGTGGTAGGAGCCTCCTGAACCGCGCAGACCGCTGAGGGGCGCACGTACGACCGGACCGGCTGGGGTCCGGTAGTGCGGGCGCCCTTCGGCGCATCCGGAGCCGTACGGCCGCCGCCGGGCCTCCCGGCCCTTCCCCGCCCTTCCCGGCCCTTCCCGACCTTGACATCCCCGGTGAATCTGACGGACAGTCAGTTCCACTCGTCCGATGCGATGCCGGGAGGCCAGGGCCGTGCACCTCGCTCCGTCAGAAGGGCAGTCGCGGCTACGCGCCGAACTGCGCGAGTACTTCCGGGACCTGATGCCGGACGGGGTCCCCGAAGATCCCGCGGCCCAGCGCGCCCTGCTGCGCCGCATAGGCTCCGACGGACTGCTCGGACTCGGCTGGCCCGTCGAGTACGGAGGCCGCGGCCGGGGCCCCGACGAGCAGTTCGTCTTCTTCGACGAGGCCTACCGGGCTGGGGCCCCCGTCTCGATGGTCACCCTCAACACCGTGGGCCCCACCCTGATGAAGTACGGGACCCCGGAGCAGAAGGACTACTTCCTGCCCCGCATCCTCCGGGGCGAGACCGTCTTCGCCATCGGCTACTCCGAGCCCGAGGCCGGCACCGACCTCGCCGCCCTGCGCACCCGCGCCGTCCGCCAGGAGAACGGCGACTGGCTGATCGACGGGCAGAAGATCTTCACGTCCAACGCCCAGAACGCCGACTGGATCTGGCTGGCCTGCCGCACCGACCCACAGGCCCCCAAGCACAAGGGCATCTCCATCATCCTGGTGCCCACCGACAGCCCCGGCTTCTCCTGGACTCCGATCGACACCGTCGGCGGGCTCACCACCACGGCCACCTACTACGACGGCATCCGCGTCCCCGCAGGCCACCTCGTCGGCCCCGAACACGGCGGCTGGGGACTGATCACCAACCAGCTCAACCACGAGCGCGTCGCCCTGGCCGCCATCGGCATGCAGGCCGAGGACTTCTACGAGGCCGCCCGCGCCCACGTCCGGGCCCCCGACCCGGCCACCGGAGAACGCCCCGCCGACCAGGCCTGGGTCCGGGCCCGGCTCGCCGAGGCGCACGCCCGGCTGGCCGCCGTGCGCCTCCTCAACTGGCGCCTGGTCCAGGACGTGGGCGCGGGCACCCTGGCCCCCGGAGACGCCAGCGGGGTCAAGTTCCTCGGCACCGAGTCCGCCGTCGAGGTGTACCGGATCTGCCAGGAGGTGGTCGGCGAGGACGCCCTCCTGCGCGGCCCGGAGGCCTTCCTCGGCGGTGAGCTGGAGCGGATGAACCGCGCGGCCCAGATCAACACCTTCGGCGGCGGGGTCAGCGAGGTCCAGCGCGAGATCGTCGCCATGATGCGGCTCGGCATGAAGGGCAGGAAGCGATGACCTCCGACCGGACGCCACCCGAGGGGAGGGCCGCCGGCCCGGACGCCTCCGCAGACGCGGAAGCCGGGCTGCTCCGCAGGCTCAAGGCCTTCGAGGGCCGGCCCGCCGCCACCGCCGGCCGGGCCAAGGACCCGGTCAACGAGCCGATGATCCGCCACTGGTGCGAGGCCATGGGCGACACGAACCCCGCCTACACCGGTCCCGAGGCCATCGCCCCGCCCACCATGCTCCAGGCCTGGACGATGGGCGGGCTCTCCGGCCACACCGGCCGCTCCACCTCCTACGACGAACTGCTCGCCCTCCTCGACGGCGCCGGCTGCACCTCCGTGGTCGCCACCGACTGCGAGCAGGAGTACCTGCGCCCGCTGCGCCCCGGCGACGAGGTGACCTTCGACGCGGTGATCGAATCGGTCTCCCCGCGCAAGACGACCAAGCTGGGCACGGGCCACTTCGTCACGACCCGGATGGACGTCCACGCAGGCGGCGAGCTCGCCGGGACGCACCGCTTCCGCATCCTCAAGTACGCCCCGGCGGCGGCCCAAGGCACCCCCGCCCGCGCCGCAGCGGCACCGAAGCCGCAGCGCCCCCGCCCCGTGATCAACCGCGACAACCAGGGTTTCTGGGACGGGGTCCGGGACCACAAGCTGCTGATCCAGCGCTGCACCGCCTGCGCGACCCTGCGCTTCCCCTGGCTGCCCGGCTGCAACGCCTGCTCCTCCCCCGACTGGGACACCGTCGAGGCGAGCGGAACAGGCACCGTCTTCTCGTACGTGGTCATGCACCACCCCTCCTTCCCGGCCTTCACGGCACACGAGGATCCCGCCGCCGCGGGGGGCCCGTACGCGGTGGCCCTGGTCGAGCTGGCCGAGGGCGTACGCATGATCAGCAACGTCACCGGGGTCCCCTACGACAAGGTGCGCATCGGCCTCCCCGTCCGGCTGGAGTTCCTGCGCGTCGACGACACCCTCGAACTCCCCGTCTTCCGCGCAGAGGCGGGCTGACATGGACTTCCACCCCACCGAGGAGCAGGCCACGGCGTCAGCCCTGGCCGCCCGGATCTTCCGCGACCTCGCCACACACGAACGCCTCGCCGCCGCCGGCACCGGCAGCGACGCCGAACTGTGGAAGGCCCTCACCTCCGCCGGCCTGACCGCCGCCGTCGAGGAGGTCGGCCTCCTCGGCCTGGTCCTCCTGCTGGAGGAGCAGGGGCGCACCACCGCCCAGGTCCCGTACGCGGCGACCTGCG
The DNA here is from genome assembly GCF_040301925.1 of Streptomyces sp. NPDC000075. Classification (NCBI taxonomy): domain Bacteria; kingdom Bacillati; phylum Actinomycetota; class Actinomycetes; order Kitasatosporales; family Streptomycetaceae; genus Streptomyces; species Streptomyces sp. NPDC000075. The sequence goes on along the minus strand of NZ_JBEPFL010000003.1, from coordinate 81,076 downwards.
CCTACGGGATCCTGCCGGTGGCCGCGCACGGCAGCCCCGAGCAGCGCGCCCGCCTGCTGCCCGCCCTCGGCTCCGGCGAGGCGGTCGCCACCGGCGCCTTCCCCGGCCGCCGGGCGTTCACCGCCGCCGACGGCCGTCTCAGCGGCACCGCCCCCGCCGTCCCCTGGCTGCGCGACGCCACCCACGTCCTGGTCCCGGACCGCGACCGCGCGCTGTGGCTCGTACGGACGGACGCGCCCGGCGTCGGGACGCGGCCGGTGGAGACGACCGCCCCCTGGTCGGCGGGCCGCCTCACCCTGACCGGCGCCCCGGCGGAACGGCTCGGCGGCCCGGACGCTTACGACGCGGTACTCGCCTCCGCGCGGACCGCCTTCGCCGGGCTCCAGGCGGGCATCTGCGCCGGCTCGCTGGCCCGCGCCGTCGAGTACACCTCCACCCGCGAGCAGTTCGGCCGTCCCCTGTCCACCAACCAAGGGGTCATGCTCCGCGCGGCCGACGCCCACATGGACACCGAGGCCATCCGGGTCACCGCGTACGAGGCGGCCTGGCGCATCGACGAGGGGCTCCCGGCGCGCGAGCACGCCCTCACGGCGGCCTGGTGGGCCTCGGAGGCGGGCAAGCGGGTCGTCCACGCGGGCCAGCACCTGCACGGCGGCATGGGCGCCGACCTGGACCACCCCGTCCACCGGCACTTCCTGTGGGGGCGCCAGCTGGACGCCTACCTGGGCTGCGGCAGCGAGCTGCTGTCCGAGCTGGGAGCGCTCATATCCGAGGGGGAGCACGCATGAACGTCGGCGACGCACTGCCACCGCTGGAGATCCCGGTCACCCGCACCCTGATCGTCGCGGGCGCCATCGCCTCCCGTGACTACCAGGACGTGCACCATGACGCGGAGCTCGCCCGCGAGAAGGGCTCCCCCGACATCTTCATGAACATCCTGACCACCAACGGGCTGGTCGGCCGGTACATCACCGATCACCTCGGGCCGCACGCCGTCCTGCGCAAGGTGGCCATCCGCCTCGGCGCACCCAACCATCCGGGCGACACCATGACCCTCACCGGCACCGTCACCGCCCTCGACGGGGACACCGCCGAGATCCGGGTCACCGGCGCCAACCGCCTCGGACACCACGTCACGGGCACCGTGACCGTCACCCTGGGGGCCGGAGCATGAGCGCCCGAGTCCGCGACGACCTGGGCGGCCGCGCCGCCATCGTCGGCATCGGCGCGACCGAGTTCTCCAAGGACTCCGGCCGCAGCGAACTCAAACTGGCCGTCGAGGCGGTGCACGCGGCCCTCGACGACGCCGGGCTGACCCCCGCCGACGTCGACGGCATGGTCACCTTCACGATGGACACCAGCCCCGAGATCACGGTCGCCCAGGCCGCCGGAATCGGGGAGCTCTCCTTCTTCTCCCGCATCCACTACGGGGGCGGCGCGGCCTGCGCCACCGTTCAGCAGGCCGCCCTGGCCGTCGCCACGGGGGTCGCCGAGGTCGTCGTCTGCTACCGCGCCTTCAACGAGCGCTCCGGCCGGCGCTTCGGCTCCGGCGTCCAGCAGCGCGAACCCTCGGCGGAGGGGGCGGCGCTCGGCTGGTCCCTGCCCTGGGGGCTGCTCACCCCCGCGTCCTGGGTGGCGATGACCGCCCAGCGCTACCTCCACACCTACCACCTCACCCCCGAGGCCTTCGGGCACGTCGCCGTCACCGGCCGCAGGTACGCCGCGAACAATCCCGCCGCCTACTTCCACGGCCGGCCCATCACCCTCGCGGACCACGCCGCCTCCCGCTGGATCGTCGAACCCCTGCGGCTGCTGGACTGCTGCCAGGAGACGGACGGCGGCCAGGCCCTCGTCGTCACCACCACCGAGCGGGCCCGCGACCTGCGGCGGAAACCCGCCGTGATCACCGCCGCCGCCCAGGGCGCGGGCCGCCGCCAGGAGGGCATGACCTCCTTCTACCGCGACGGCCTGACCGGCCTCCCGGAGATGGACGTCGTCGCCCGCCAGCTGTGGCGGACCAGCGGACTAAGGCCCTCGGACATCGACGTGGGCATCCTCTACGACCACTTCACGCCCTTCGTCCTCATGCAGCTGGAGGAGTTCGGCTTCTGCGGCCCCGGTGAGGCCGCCGACTTCACGGCCGCCGGCGCGCTCCCGCTCAACACCCACGGCGGCCAGCTCGGGGAGGCCTACCTGCACGGTATGAACGGCATCGCCGAAGGCGTCCGCCAGCTGCGCGGCACCTCCGTCAACCAGATCCCGGGAGCCGGGCACGTCCTCGTCACCGCCGGGACGGGCGTTCCGACCTCCGGCCTGATCCTGGGGGCCGACGGCTGACTCCGGTCCTGGTCGCGCGCCCCTCCTCCACCTACAGGAGGTGGGGCGCGGCCGGGCCGTACAACCTGAGGGGGACCCCGCTTCGGCACCTGCGGGCGATCCCAGACGGGCACCGCGCTCCTAGCGTGGAGCCATGACCACGCCTGTGTGCACGCTCGCCTCGAACCCGACGCCGTACCCGTCGTTCTCGGCGTACGTCCGGACCCGTGGCACGGCCCTGATGCGCACCGCGCGCTCCCTGACGGCCAACCCGTGCGACGCCGAGGACCTGCTCCAGACGGCCCTCGCCAAGACCTACGTCGCCTGGGACCGCATCGAGGACCACCGGGCTCTGGACGGCTACGTCCGGCGCGCCCTCGTCAACACCCGTACCTCGCAGTGGCGCAAGCGCAAGGTCGACGAGTTCATCTGCGAGGAGGTCCCCGAGAACGAGGACCACTCCTTCGCGGACCCCGCGGAGTCGCAGGTGCTGCGCGACGCGATGTGGCGGGCGGTGACCCGGCTGCCCGACCGCCAGCGGGCCATGGTCGTCCTGCGGTACTACGAGGACCTGAGCGAGGCGCAGACCGCCGAACTGCTCGGAGTCTCGGTGGGTACCGTCAAGAGCGCCGTCTCCCGGGCGCTGGTCAAGCTCCGTGAGGACCCGGAACTCACCCCGGTGCGCTGAGGACCGGTGCGCTGAGGACCCTCCAGCGGCCCGTTTCACGTGAAACACCGGCCCTCCCGGACCCTGTTTCACGTGAAACACCGGCAGGGGGACGCCTCCCGACAGTGACAGGACCAGCCGGTTTCTACTCCCGGGTAGTGACATGCCGACCGGTACGTGCGCAGAATCGGCAGCATCCGACAACCGCCGCAGCGCCGCAGCGCTCACCGGGAGGACGCTTTGCTGAGCACCATGCAGGATGTACCGCTGCTGATCTCGAGGATCCTGGCCCACGGGTCGAGGATTCACGGAGACTCCCAGGTCACGACCTGGACCGGAGAGGCTGAGCCGCACCGGCGCAGCTTCGCCGAGATCGGCGTCCGCGCCGCGCGGCTCGCACACGCCCTGCGTGACGAGCTCGGAGTCCGGCAGGACGAGCGGGTCGCGACCCTCATGTGGAACAACGCCGAGCACGTCGAGGCGTACTTCGCGATCCCGTCCATGGGCGCGGTCCTGCACACGCTCAACCTGAGGCTGCCCCCCGAGCAGCTCGCCTTCATCGTCAACCACGCGGCCGACCGGGTGGTGCTGGTGAACGGCACCCTCCTGCCGCTGCTGGCGCCGCTGCTGCCGCACCTGCCGACCGTCGAGCACGTGGTGGTCGTGGGCATCGGCGACCGCTCCGCCCTCGACGGGCTCGGCGTCCGGGTGCACGAGTACGAGGAGCTCCTCGAAGGCCGTCCCGGGCACTACGACTGGCCCGAGCTGGACGAGCGCCAGGCGGCGGCCATGTGCTACACCTCCGGCACCACCGGGGAACCCAAGGGCGTCATCTACTCCCACCGCTCGGTCTACCTGCACTCCATGCAGGTCAACATGACCGAGTCGATGGGCCTCACCGACCGCGACACCAGCCTGATCGTGGTGCCGCAGTTCCACGTGAACGCCTGGGGCCTGCCCCATGCCACCTTCATGACCGGCATCAACATGCTGATGCCGGACCGCTTCCTCCAGCCGGCCCCGCTCGCCGAGATGATCGAGCGGGAGAAGCCCACGCACGCCGCGGCCGTCCCCACCATCTGGCAGGGACTGCTCGCCGAGGTCACCGCCAACCCGCGCGACCTGACCTCGATGAAGCAGGTCACCATCGGCGGCGCCGCCTGTCCGCCCTCCCTGATGGAGGCCTACGACAAGCTCGGCGTCCGCCTCTGCCACGCGTGGGGCATGACGGAGACCTCCCCGCTGGGCACCATGGCGCACCCGCCGGCCGGGCTGACCGCCGAGGAGGAGTGGCCGTACCGCGTCACCCAGGGCCGCTTCCCGGCCGGCGTCGAGGCCCGTCTCATCGGACCCGCAGGGGACGTCCTGCCCTGGGACGGGGAGTCGGCGGGCGAGCTGGAGGTCCGGGGCAACTGGATCGCGGCCGCCTACTACGGCGGAGCGTCCGGCGAACCCCTTCGCCCCGAGGACAAGTTCAGCGCCGACGGCTGGCTCAAAACCGGGGACGTCGGCGTGATCAGCGCCGACGGCTTCCTCACCCTCACCGACCGGGCCAAGGACGTCATCAAGTCCGGCGGCGAGTGGATCTCCAGCGTCGAACTGGAGAACGCGCTGATGGCGCACCCCGAGGTCGCCGAGGCGGCCGTCGTCGCCGTCCCCGACGAGAAGTGGGGCGAGCGCCCGCTGGCCACGGTGGTCCTCAAGGAAGGCGCCACGGCCGACTTCGCCGGACTGCGCGCCTTCCTCGCCCAGTCGATCGCCAAATGGCAGCTGCCGGAGCGCTGGACGTTCGTCGAGGCGGTGCCGAAGACGAGCGTCGGCAAGTTCGACAAGAAGGTGATCCGCAAGCAGTACGCGGACGGCGGCCTGGACGTCACCACCCTCGCCTAGGGAGCCGGCGGGTCGGCCGCGGGTCAGCCGCGCGTCAGCCAGGAACGCAGCAGCCGGCTGACGGCGGGCATGGCCACGTAGGTCATCAGGGTGCTGAAGACGGCCGCGAAGGCGGCCGTCCGCAGTACGAGGTTCAGGTTCACCAGGTACGGCCCGAGCACCGCGTTGCCGGCCAGCGAGATCGGGAAGATGGCCAGCCCCGAGCTGATCGCCATCTTCCAGCGCGGCGGCGCGGGCCGGGTCGTGCCCGGCTTGGCGAACCAGGTCTCCATACCGTGCAGCTCGCGCCGGGCTATCTCGGTGTGGTGGTGGCCCTCGCAGTTGGCGAACCACTCGGCCCGCTCGGGCGAGTCCTGCCACCGCTGGAACGCGTCCTGGTCGCGGAAGCGGTGGACGAGGAACCACGGGGCGCCCTCGGCGGCCGGCCGGAACAGCCCGTAGCCGAGGTGGTCGGGGAAGCGCGCGGCGGTCTCCAGGATGCCGCGCGCCCAGCTCTCGAACGCCTCCTCGTAGCCCGGCTCCACCTGACGCGCGATGAGCAGGCTCACCTCTCCGTTGTCGGCGGGGACGCTGTGCTCGGTCGTGTCGGTGATGGCCATCGGACCAGGATGGCTAGTTGGTGCCGATCTTGGCCAGGAGGTCCACGATGCGGCCCTGTACGTCCGGGGTGGTGGACCGCTCGGCGAGGAACAGCACGCTCTCCCCGGAGGCCAGCCGCGGCCGGTCGTCCGGCTCGATCCCGGTGGCCGTGTAGACGACCAGCGGGGTGCGGTTGAGCAGCCCGTTCGCACGCAGCCAGTCCACGATCCCGGCCCGCCGGCGCCGCACCTGCATCAGGTCCATGACCACCAGGTTGGGCCGCATCCGGGTCGCCAGGTCCACGGCGTCGGTGTCCGCGCCGGCCCGGGCGACCTGGAGGCCGCGCCGCTCCAGGGCAGCCGTCAGCGCGGCGGCGACCTCGTCGTGCTCCTCGATCAGCAGCACGCGGGAGGGGTGCTGCTCGCTGTCGCGCGGCGCGAGCGCCTTGAGGAGGACGGCCGGATCGGCGCCGTACGCGGCCTCGCGCGTGGCGTGCCCCAGCCCGGCCGTGACCAGGACGGGGACCTCGGCGGCCACCGCCGCCTGGCGCAGGGACTGCAGGGCGGTCCGGGTGATCGGCCCGGTGAGCGGGTCGACGAACAGCGCGGCGGGGAAGGCCGCGATCTGCGCGTCCACCTCCTCGCGGGAGTGCACGATCACCGGGCGGTAGCCGCGGTCGCTGAGCGCCTGCTGCGTCTGCACGTCCGGCGCCGGCCACACCAGCAGCCGGCGCGGGTTGTCCAGCGGCTCGGGCGGGAGCTCGTCGTCCACGGGCTGCGGCACGGGACGGTTGACCACCTCGACGGCGCCGCCGGGCCCGTCGAGCGGCTCGGGGCCCTCGGCGGCGCCCGCCTCGGGGGCCCCTATGGCGAAGGCCCGCCCCTGGGGCGCGGGTTCGGAGAGCCTGCGGCGCCGCCCGGAACCGGACCCGCCGGGACCGGCCGCGGCCGGGTCCACGGAGATGCCCTGGCCCAGGGTGCCGAGCGCGCGCACGTTGATCGGCTGCCCGCCCGTCGGAGCCTCCCCGGACTGCCGGGCGCCGGGTACGGCGGCCGCCGCGGTCCCGGAGTCCTCGGGCGCGGTCCGCGCCGCCGGAACAGGCCAGGCGGGCGTGGCGGGCAGCGCCCGGCGCCGCCCGGTCGGGAGCGCGGGCTCCGCGCCACCGGCGGGGACGGCCGGGTCCTGCGGGTCGGGGGAGGCCGGCGCACCGAGCACCCGTCGGGCACGGCGCCCGCCCGGGCCGTCGGCGTCGGCCTCACCGGGGCCGGCCGGTGCGGCCGGAGCGCTCGCGGACGGTCCGGCGGGCAGTGCGAAGCCGCCCTCGGGAGCGATGGGCCGCGCTCCGGCGGGGGCCGGGAGGCCGGCCGGGGGCACCGGTCCGCCGGGCTGCGCGGGCGCGGCCACCGGGCCCAGCGCACGCCGTCGCCCGGCCGGATGCTCGGTCACGGGTACGGGGGGCACGGCCGGTACGGGCGGCAGCGCGGGCACGGCGGTGCCCTGCGGAGGTACGGGACGGCCGGCACCCGGCCGGCCGGAGTCGCCGCCGTCGCCGTCACGGCCCCGCCGCCGCCCGGTGCCGAGCCCCGCCGGGTTCACCGGGGACTGGGCGAGCTCCGCCGGACCGGACCCCTGCTCACCCGGGGCCTCGCCGTCCGCGCGGCGCCGCCCGGACGGCAGCGCCAGCGCGCCTCCGGCCTCGCGCGCCCCGGCGTCCTTGGCCTCGCCGTTGCCGTCCTCCAGGAACGCGTCCACCCCGCGTCGGCCACGCCGGCCGCCGGAGACCGTCGCCGGGGCGGCCTCGGGTTCCGCAGCGCTCTCCGGCTCGGGCTCGGGCAGCTCCACCGTCCCGGCTCCCGCGCCCAGCGGCAGCTCCAGCACGTAAGCGCCGCCCGGCGCCCCGGGGACCTCCACCGTCTGCAGGAGCCCGCCGTGCGCGGTGACGACTCCCCGCACGATGGGCTCGTGCACGGGGTTGCCGCCCTCGTAGGGACCGCGCACCTCGATCCGTACGACCTCGCCGCGCTGAGCGGCGGCCACCACGATCGTGGAGTCGCTGTAACCGCTGCCCTGGCGGGTCTTGCCGGTGGCGTCCACCCCGGCGACGTCCGCCACCAGGTGCGCCAGCGCGGTCGCCACGCGCTCCGCGTCCACCTCGGCCTCGATGGTCGGGGCGTGGACGGCGAACTGGGCCCGGCCGGGGCCGATCAGCTCGACCGCGCCGTCGATGCCCCTCTTGACGACCTCGTTGATCAGGACGTTGCTCTTCTTGAGCTTCTCGCGGCCCGCGTCCAGACGCTGGTAGCCGAGCACGTTGTCCACCAGGGTGGTCATCCGCGAGTAGCCGGCGGCCAGATGGTGCAGCAGCTGGTTGGCCTCGGGCCACAGCTGTCCGCCGTCGTCGGCGGCCAGGGTGGCCAGCTCTCCGCGCAGCTCCTCCAGCGGCCCGCGCAGCGCGTCGCCGAGCACGGCCGTCAGCTGGGCGTGGCGCGCGGCGAGCGCGTCGTAGGGGCGCCGGTCGGTGAAGGTCATGACGGCGCCGACGAGCAGGTCCCCGTCGCGTACGGGTGAGGTGGTCAGGTCGACGGCGACGGCCTGGCCGGCCTTGTTCCACAGCACCTGCCCGCGGACCCGGTGCTTGCGCCCGCTGCGCAGGGTGTCGGCGAGCGGGGACTCGTCGAAGGGGAAGGGGGAGCCGTCGGCACGCGAGTGCTGGATCAGCCCGTGCAGCTCGCGGTTGCCGAGGTCGGTGGCGCGGTAGCCGAGGATCTGGGCGGCGGCCGGGTTGACCAGGACCACCCGGCCGTCGGTGTCCGTGCCCACGACGCCCTCGGCGGCGGCGCGCAGGATCATCTCGGTCTGCCGCTGGGAGCGGGCCAGCTCGGCCTCGGTGTCCACGGCCTCGGTCAGGTCCCGTACGACCAGCATCAGCAGCTCGTCGCCGGTGTACGGCTGGGGCTCGCGGTAGGCGTCACGGCCGTCGAGGTGGGCGCTGGTGACCTCGACGGGGAACTCGGTGCCGTCGGTGCGGCGCGCGGTCATCCGTTGCGGCTTGGAGCGGCCCGTCAGCTCGTCGCCGGGGCGGCGCATCGAACCGGGGATCAGTTTGGAGTCGAACTCGGGGAAGAGGTCGAGCACACCGCGGCCGACCAGACTGGTACCGGGGCTCTCCATGACCTCGAGGGCGATCGAATTCGCGTTGACGACCGTGCCGTTGGCGTTGACGAGCAACAGCGCGTCTGGAAGGGCGTCGAGTATTGCTGCGAGGCGAGCAGCGCCTCGGGATGGCCTGCTGCTCACGACGAGCGTCCTCCCTGACCACGACTACCGGCATGTCACGGGAGGAGTCTAAGGGCACCGTCCCGTGGCGAGGGGGCGGATGAACGGGGGAAACCGTGCATCCGCCACATCCTCCCAGGTCAGGCACCCGCACTCGGAAGCACAGGTTCCAGGTTGTCCCAGCGGGCGATGTCGCACCCGTTCTCACGTCCGAACCAGCTGTCCACCTTCTGTCCGTGCCACGTTCCCGTGACGTGGGCGGTGGCCGGGCCGCCGCTCTGGAAGGTGCACATCGCGGGCTTCGGCGCGGAGGCGAACGGGTCCTTCCCCTGCTTCGCCAGCGTGTCGAGGCGGGCGCAGGCCTCCTCGGCCTTGGGGTGGTCGCCGCCGACGGGGCGGCAGTCGAGGCGGTACCGGCCGTTGAGGCTGCCCGCCTTGGAGATGTCGATCGTGAGCCGGTCGGGTGAGGCCAGCAGCCGGCCCAGGGGCAGCGGCGGCAGGGGTCCGGTGGCCGCGGCGGCCAGCGCGGAGGTGACGGCGAAGGCGGCGAGACGCAGCATGGGGCACTCCAGGTCGTCCGTACGTCGTACGCCTCACCAACGACCCGCTCGCGCGGACGTTGCGAAGAAGGGGCTTAAGGCTTTGCCCTGCGGCCCCGGCTCCTTGTACCGTGGGAGCGGATTGGTGACCGGCCCTGCGGCTGTGTCATCATCTGCACGCACCCTCATCACGGGGGGTGTGCTGGAGGCGTCGCCTAGTCCGGTCTATGGCGCCGCACTGCTAATGCGGTTTGGGGCTTACACCCCATCGAGGGTTCAAATCCCTCCGCCTCCGCACCTCACCGAAGCCCCGGTCCGTATGGACCGGGGCTTCGGTGCGTTCGGGCTCCGCGCATTCGAGCTCTCCGCGCTCCTGCTCCACGCGTTCGGGCCTCGAAAGCGGGCTCCTGGGGTTTGGGACGGCCCTCCTTGGGTACCCGGCGGGGCCGCCGAGCTGGCCGCAACGGGGACCGGACGATCTTCTTCCTGGACGTTTTCGCAGGTCAGGGGCGTTGTGGCTTATGGATTTCGCGTCCCGGCCGGGTCCATGTATTGTTGTTCTCGCAAGGCCAACCGGGCAGAAAACACCGGGAAGCCCAAGCACTCGTAGCTTAACGGATAGAGCATCTGACTACGGATCAGAAGGTTGCAGGTTCGAATCCTGCCGAGTGCACAGCCGAAGAGGCCCTCAGGAAAAGTCCTGAGGGCCTCTTGCGTATGTCCTGGCGATGCGGAGCATGGGGGGCTCGTGGAGAACAGGTCGAAGGGGTTCTTGTTCCTCGGGGTGGGCGCCGTCGGCTGCCTCGCCGTGCTGCTGGCCCCCGTGGTCCTCTTCGGGCTCTTCATCGTGTTCCGTGCGCTCACCGTGGCTCCCGAGCCCGACGGGGAGCCGGTCGTGCTGGCGCGGGAGGCGCTGACGGGCACCTGGGCCGACGAGAACGGCGGCACCCTCACCCTGGCCGCGGACGGAAGGTTCACCGCCGACGGCGTCTGCGGTGAGTTCAATGTGCGCAATGAGGTGTACACGCGGACGGGCACCGGCGAGTGGACGAAGTCCGACGACCGGTACGAGGACGCGGCGAAGACCGAGGTCCGGATCGAGTTCGGTGGCTCGTGGGCTCAGTACGAGGCGCGCGGCGGTGCCGCGTCGCCGATGTTGTGGACCTTCCTCGGCGACCCCGACGAAGGGGAGCTCTGCGTGCTGAAGAAGCGGTCCTGACCGGGGTGACCGGTACCTGAGGGGGAGACGTCCCCCGGGAGGGCTCAGGGGCGGGATGGCTCCTGCGGGGGACGTGGACCACGGGGCCGGGCCGATACGGTTTTCGGAGATCGTTTCGAAGCCTGATCGGGGGGACTCTCATGGGACTGTTCGGGAACGCGCACACCGTCGATCCGACGTCGGCGCAGCGGGACTACGCGCGGCTGCTGGGGCACGGGGAGCAGGTGCACGCCGCGTACCTGCTGGTGCGCGACACGATCCTGTTCACGGACCGGCGGCTGGTGTTCGTCGACAAGCAGGGGCTGACGGGCAAGAAGGTGGAGTACCACTCCATCCCCTACCGGAGCATCACCCACTTCTCGGTGGAGACCGCCGGCCACTTCGACCTCGACGCCGAGCTCAAGATATGGATCTCCGGCAGCGCGGCGCCGATCGAGAAGACCTTCACCAAGGGGGTCGACATCTACGAGATGCAGGCGGTGCTGACGCAGTACGTCGCGCGCTAGCCGGAGTCCTCAGGGACGAGGGCCGGGCAGGACGCGGGGGAGGCCGGTCACCGACATCACCAGGGAGTAGAGCGAGGTGGTGGCGGTGATGAAGAGGCGGTTGTTCTTCGGGCCGCCGAAGGCGATGTTCGAGACGGGTTCCGGGACGCGCAGGCGGCCGATGAGGTCGCCGTCCGCCGCGTAGCAGTGCACGCCCGACTCCATCGCGGCCGCCCACAGCCGCCCCTCGTCGTCGAAGCGGATGTTGTCGACGGAGGGGCAGGCCGTGAAGACCCGGTCCCCGCTCAGGGTGCCGTCGTCGCCGACCTTGAAGGCGCGGATGTGGCCCGCGCGGGTGTCGGCCGCGTACAGCTCGCTCTCGTCGGGTGAGAAGACGAGCCCGTTCGGCCCCAGGAAGCCGTCGGCGACGAGGCGGACCTCGCCCGTGGCGGGGTCGGCCCGGTAGAGGTTGCAGGCGCCGATCTCGCCCGGGGCGCGGCCGCCCTCGTAGTCGTTGGTGATGCCGAAGTCGGGGTCGGAGAACCAGACTGACCCGTCCGAGCGCACCACCGCGTCGTTCGGGCTGTTGAGCCGCTTTCCGTCGTAACGGTCGGCGATGACGGTGAGGCGGCCGTCCGGCTCGGTGCGGGTGACCCGCCGGTTGCCCTGCTCACAGGTGATCAGGCGGCCCTCGCGGTCGAGGGTGTTGCCGTTGGAGTGGCCGGCCGGGGAGCGGAAGACGGAGACCGCGCCCGTCGCCTCGTCCCAGCGGAGCATCCGGTCGTTGGGGATGTCGCTCCAGACCAGTTGCCGCCAGGCCGGCAGGTACAGCGGGCCCTCGGCCCAGCGGCAGTCGTCGTGGAGCCGCTCCAGGCGCAGGTCGCCGTTGGCGCAGCGGCCGGTCCGGAAACGCTCGTCCAGGATTTCGTACAAGGTGAGGTCAGCGATGCCCAACATGATTCCCCCGTAAGAGTGAGTCGCCGAATTGTGTTCGGTGTGATGGTGAGATTGCAGGATCCGGTACCGTCTTCGCAAGGGTGGGCAGGCATATGGGAGGAAGAACGCGTGGACGACATCGACCGGGTGCTGCTCCTGCGCCTCCAGGAGGACGCCGGGCAGTCCTACGCCGCCCTCGGGACGGCCGTGGGGCTCTCGGCCGGGGCGACCCACGAGCGGGTGCGCAAACTGCGCGAGCGGGGGGTGATCAGGCGGACCACGGTCGACGTGGATCCGGCGGCCGTCGGCAGCGGGGTGCTGGCCTATGTGATGGTCGACTCCAACGCGTGGATGGGTGAGTCGGCCGAGGCCTTCGCGGCGATCCCGGAGATCCAGGAGGCGCACATCATCGCCGGCAGCGCTTCCGTGCTGGTGAAGGTGCGCACGGCCACGACCGGGCAGCTCCAGGACGTGCTGCGGCGCCTGTACGCCATCGAGGGGGTCAGCGGGACGCAGGCGACGGTGGTGCTGGAGACCTTCTTCGAGCGGCCGCTGCCCCTGTGACCGGGACCGCCGGGGGCTGGCGGTGCACGGGGATCCGGTGGGGCGGGGGGCGGCCCGCCATCGGGTGGCTCGGGGAGGGGCGCGGCGAGCGGAGCAGCGCGCTCTCCTACGGGCAGCGGCTGGCCTTCGTCGCCGTGGGAGAGCGGCACTGCCCGGGGGTGTGGCGGGCCGGGAAGCGGACCCCGTGCCCGGCGGGCCGGACCGTGCCGGAGCGGGCCGGGAGCGCCCAGTGTGCGGAGTGCGCGCGGCTGGACCGGTCCTTCTCGGTGGCGGCCGACACCAATGCCGGCGATCCCCGGCCGTACCGGGTGTACCTGGCGTGGTTCGGGCCCGGGATGGTCAAGGTCGGGATCACCGCCGAGGAGCGCGGCCCCGTCCGGCTGCTGGAGCAGGGGGCGGTGACCTGGAGCTGGCTGGGGCGCGGGCCGCTGATGGCGGCCCGGCGCACCGAGGAGCTGCTGCGCGCGGCCCTCGGGGTGCCGGACCGGATCGCCTACGCCCGTAAGCGCGCGGTGCGGGCCGGGCTGCCGGATCAGGCCGAGCGGGCCGGGGAAGTGGCCGAGCTGCATGCCCGGGCGGCGGGGCTGGAGGGGTGGCCGGAGTCGCTGGAGCGGCTGGAGTGCCGGGTCACCGACCATGCCGGGGCGTTCGGTCTGGCCGGGCTGCCCGTCCCCGGGCGGGTGCTCGCCGGGCTGCTGCCCGGTGCGGCCGTCGTGGGCCGGCTGGCGGGGGCCGCCGGGCCGGACCTGCACTTCGCGGACGGGGTGGTGGTCGACACCCGGCTGCTGGCCGGCTGGGAGCTGGCCGCCGCCCCCGCGGGGGCGGTTACCGACGCCCCGCTGACGGCCGTCGCCCCGCCGGCGGAGGGCGGCGGGCAGGCGGGGCAGGAAGGGCTGTTCTGAGGAGCGGCCGCCATGATGGGCCCGTGCATGCTGATGATCAGGACGGTGAGTGCGTCTCCGGCGGGCTCGCGGCGTTCCTGTGCGAGGTGGTCGACGGCCGTCCGCTGACGATCGAGCTCCTCCTCTGCGAGGGGTGCGGGGGCCGGGAGTTCCTTCCGCTGGCCGGCGCCCGTGGGCTGGAGCTGGAGTGCACCGCCTGCTGCGGCCGTGCGTTCCTCGCCGGCAGGGAGAGCTGGCGGTACGAGGACTTCTGGGAGGACGGCGAGCCCGGATGGGCCGGCTGTTCCTGCGGGGGCGGGGAGTTCGAGGCCGCGCTCGCGTTCACACACGGCGAGGACGGCCCGGTCCGCGCGGTGACCGTGGGCTTGCGGTGCCTCCGGGACGGGACCCTCGGGGTCTGCGCCGCCTGGCGCGGGGGCCGGCCGCAGGGGTGACACCGCCCCGCGAAGGTCAAAAGTTGGATCCCTTTTGCCTTCCGGGGCCGATTCTGGTGGACATGCCAAGGGGGTTCCGCAGAGGGTGGCGGGCATGAGCATCCAGCCCGTACCGGCGTTCGAACCGCCTTATGTCATGGCCGTATTCAGCAATGTGCGCACCGCCGACGACAGTGGTTATCCGGAGGTCCTCTCCCGGATGAACGAGCTCGTCCGGGGGAACCCCGGGTTCCTCGGATACGAGTCGGCGCGCACCCCCGGCGGTCTCGGCATCACCGTCGCCTACTTCCGCGACCACGAGTCCCTGGCCGCCTGGCGCACGGACCTGGAGCACCAGGCGGCCATGAAGCAAGGTCGCGCCGACTGGTACGAGAGCTACACCCTGCACGTCGCGACGGTCGAGCGGAGCCACGGCTTTGCCCGCAACGGCTGAGAGCGTCCGGGCCTTCCGGGAGAGGCTAGGCCTGCCCGGTCTGGTGGACGTGCACACGCACTTCATGCCGGACCCGGTGATGCGCAAGGTGTGGGACTACTTCGACGCCGCCGGCCCGCTGACCGGGGTCGAGTGGCCCATCACGTACCGGCACGAGGAGGAGCAGCGGGTCGCGCTGCTGCGGGAGTTCGGCGTCCGGGCGTTCACCTCCATGCTCTACCCGCACAAGCCCGCGATGGCCGCCTGGCTCAACGCCTGGGCCGAGGGCTTCGCCGCCCGTACCCCCGACTGCCTGCACACCGCGACCTTCTACCCGGAGGAGGACGCGGCGGCGTACGTGGCGCGGGCCGTGGAGTCGGGGGCCCGGGTCTTCAAGGCCCACCTCCAGGTCGGCGGGTACGACCCGAACGACGCCCTGCTCGAACCGGTGTGGGGGCTGCTGGCCGAGGCCCGCGTACCCGTCGTGGTCCACTGCGGCTCCGGGCCCGTCGCGGCCGCGTACACCGGGCCCGGGCCGGTCGCCCGGCTGCTGGCCCGCCACCCCCGGCTGCCGCTGATCGTCGCCCACATGGGGATGCCCGAGTACGCCGAGTTCCTCGCCCTGGCCGACCGGTACCCCGAGGTGCGCCTCGATACGACCATGGCCTTCACCGACTTCTCCGAGCAGTTCAGCGGCTTCCCGCCGGGGGACCTGGGACGGCTCGCCGACCTCGGGGACCGGATCCTGCTGGGGACCGACTTCCCGAACATCCCCTACCCCTACGAGCACCAGCTGGACGCCCTGGAACGCCTCGGGCTCGGGGACGGCTGGCTGCGCGCGGTCTGCCACGACAACGCCGCCCGGCTCTTCTCCCTGCCCGGCTGACCGTCCGGGCCGCCCGGATTCCTTTCTCAGGAGATTCACAGGTTGGGGCAAGAGGGCTCTCAGAGGCGCGGGACAGCGTGGGGGCATGACAGCGACGACCACCGCCCCCGCGTCCACGTCCACCGCCAACCCGACGGCGCTGCTGCGCCCCGACGGCGGGCCCTGCCGGGTCCTCGTCGTCGACGACGAGGCCTCGCTCTCCGAGCTGCTGTCCATGGCCCTGCGCTACGAGGGCTGTGAGGTCCGCAGCGCCGGTGACGGGGCGGGCGCCGTGCGGGCGGCGCGGGAGTTCCGGCCGGACGTGGTGGTCCTCGACGTCATGCTCCCGGACATGGACGGGCTGGCCGTGCTCGGCCTGCTGCGCCGGGAGATCCCGCAGGTCCCGGTGCTGTTCCTGACCGCCAAGGACTCCGTCGAGGACCGCATCGCGGGCCTCACGGCGGGCGGCGACGACTACGTCACCAAGCCGTTCAGCCTGGAGGAGGTCGTGGCCCGGCTGCGCGGACTGGTCCGCCGCTCCGGTGCCGCGCAGGCCGCGCGCGGCGGCTCGGTCCTCTCCGTCGGTGACCTGAGCCTCGACGAGGACAGCCACGAGGTGGTCCGGGGCGGCCAGGAGATCCACCTCACCGCCACCGAGTTCGAGCTGCTGCGCTACCTGATGCGTAATCCGCGCCGGGTGCTGAGCAAGGCGCAGATCCTGGACCGGGTGTGGTCGTACGACTTCGGCGGCCAGGCCAACGTGGTGGAGCTCTACATCTCCTACCTGCGGCGGAAGCTGGAGGGCGGCACCGGGCTGCCCCCGATGATCCACACCCGGCGCGGCGCCGGCTACCTGATCAAGCCGGCCGACTAGTGGCATTCCGCCTGCCCCGGCCGCGGTCCGGACGGTCCGGCCGGCGCGGGCCGCGTCGCCGGCGGCCGTGGTCCCTGCGGACCCGGCTGGTCGTGTCGGCGGTGGCGCTGATCGCCGTGGTGGGCGCGGCCATCGGCACCGTCACCACCCTGGCCATGCGCTCCCGGCTGATGGGCGAGCTGGACAACCAGCTGCGCACGTCGGTGGAGATGGCCGTCCGGGGCCCGGGAGCGGGGAAGGCTGCCCGTGAGGGCAGCCTCGGCTTCATCTTCGCCCCCGGCTCCCCCATGGGCGCCGCCGGGATCCGCCTGGACGCGGACCGGAAGTTGATCGGCGGGGCGCGGATCGCCCCCCTGGAGGGCCCTGGACTCGATCACCGGGAGGTCCTCACCCAGGCGCAGACGGCGGTACTGGAGCGGGTCGCGCGGACGGTCGGCCCGGACGGCCTCCACAAGGCGGACGTGGACCTGCCCGGTCTCGGCGCCTACCGGGCGATGGCCGCGCCCGACGGGACGCTGGTGCTGGCCTTCCCCGTCAAGGGCGTGGATTCCACCGTGAACACCCTGATCGCCGTGGAGGTCTGTGTCACGCTGGCCGGTCTGATCGCCGCCTCCCTCGCCGGGCAGGCGCTGGTCGCGGTCGCCCTGCGCCCGCTGCGCAGGGTCGCCGCCACCGCCACCCGGGTCTCCGAGCTCCCCCTGCACAGTGGCGAACCCGCCCTGCACGAACGGGTGCCCGACGCCGAGGCGGACCCCCGCACCGAGGTGGGGCAGGTGGGCGCGGCGCTCAACCGGATGCTGGGGCACGTCTCCTCGGCGCTGACGGCCCGCCAGCAGAGCGAGACGCAGGTCCGCCAGTTCGTCGCCGACGCCTCCCACGAACTGCGCACCCCGCTCGCCTCCATCCGCGGCTACGCCGAACTCACCCGCCGGGGACGCGAGGAGCCCGGGCCCGACACCCGCCATGCGCTGGCCCGGATCGAATCCGAGGCCGTCCGGATGACCGGACTGGTCGAGGACCTGCTGCTGCTCGCCCGGCTGGACGCGGGCCGCCCGCTCTCCCGCGAGGACACCGACCTGGCCCCGCTCGTCGTCGACGCCGTCAGTGACGCCCGCGCGGCCGGCCCCGGCCACCACTGGCACCTCGCACTGCCCGACGAACCCTCGCCCGTCCTGGCCGACCCGGCCCGGATCCAGCAGGTCTTGGTGAACCTCCTCGCCAACGCCCGCACCCACACCCCGCCGGGGACAACGGTCACGGCCCGTGTTTCACGTGAAACATCGGCGGTACGGCTGCGGATCGAGGACGACGGGCCCGGCATCCCGACCGAGCTGATTCCCCACGTCTTCGAGCGCTTCGCCCGGGGCGACGCCTCCCGCTCCCGCGCGGCGGGCTCCACCGGCCTGGGGCTGGCCATCGTCCAAGCCGTGGTCACGGCACACGACGGCCGGGTGGGTGTGGAGAGCGAACCCGGCCGGACCTGCTTCGAGGTGCTCCTTCCCCTCGCCGCAGACCCCGCTCCCGTGATGCGGACCGACTCACAGAGGGACCACAGGTTCAGCACACCGAGGTGACAGGGCGCCCGGGGAGGGTCGGACCATGCCAACCGACACCTCCTGCGACGCCCTCCCGGCGCGGGCGCCCCTCGCACCCGCGCCCGGTGAGCCCGTACTCGACGTGGTGATCCCGGTCTACAACGAGGAAAGGGACCTCGGCCCCTGCGTGCGCCGGCTGCACACCCACCTCACCCGGACCTTCCCGTACCCCTTCCGCATCACCATCGCCGACAACGCCAGCACCGACCGCACCCCCGCGTTCGCGGCCGAGCTCGCCGCCGCCATCCCCGGCGTGCGCAGCGTCCGGCTGGAGGAGAAGGGGCGGGGCCGCGCCCTGCGCACCGTCTGGACCCGCTCCGAGGCGCCCGTCCTCGCCTACATGGACGTGGACCTCTCCACCGACCTGAACGCACTGCTGCCGCTGGTCGCCCCGCTGATCTCCGGCCACTCCGACCTGGCCATCGGCACCCGGCTCGCCCGCTCCTCGCGCGTGGTGCGCGGAGCGAAGCGGGAGTTCGTCTCCCGCGCCTACAACCTGCTGCTGCGCTCCTCGCTCGCCGCCCGCTTCAGCGACGCCCAGTGCGGGTTCAAGGCCATCCGGCGGGAGGTGGCCGAGCGGCTGCTGCCGCTCGTCGAGGACACCGGCTGGTTCTTCGACACCGAGATGCTGGTGCTCGCCGAGCGGGCCGGGCTGCGCATCCACGAGGTGCCGGTGGACTGGGTCGACGACCCCGACTCCACGGTCCACATCGTGAAGACCGCCACCGAGGACCTGAAGGGCGTCTGGCGGGTGGGCCGGGCACTGGCCCTCGGGGCGCTCCCCCTGGACCGGCTCGCCCGCCCCTTCGGCGACGACCCCCGCGACCGCACCGCCCTGCCCGGGGTGCCACGCGGGCTGGCCCGCCAGCTGCTCGGCTTCTGCGCGGTCGGTGTGCTGTCCACCCTCTGCTACCTCACCCTGTACTCCCTCTTCCGGCTCGGCGCCGGACCGCAGGCGGCCAACGCGGCCGCCCTGCTGGTCTCCGCCGTGGCCAACACCGCCGCCAACCGCCGGCTCACCTTCGGCGTCCGGGGCCGCGACCGAGCCCTGCGCCACCAGGCCCAGGGCCTGGTCGTGTTCGCCATCGGACTGGCCCTGACCAGCGGTTCGCTCGCCGCCCTCGGCGCGGCCGCCGACCACCCCGCCCACGGCACCGAACTCGCCGTGCTGATCACCGCCAACCTCGCCGCCACCGTGCTGCGGTTCCTGCTCTTCCGCGCCTGGGTCTTCCCCGAGCGCCGTACCGCTCCCGTTCCCGCGAAGGACGACCACCGATGACCACGGCCCTCCCGCCCCTCGACTCCCCGTTCCCCGAACGGGCCCCCGCCCCCGGCCGGGCGGCGGCAGAGGCCGCCCGTCCGGCCGCCACCCTCCGGCCCCGCTGGGAACGGCCCGCGTACGCGGCGCTGCTGCTCGCCACCGCCGTGCTCCTGCTGTGGAATCTGGGTTCCTCCGGCTACGCCAACTCCTTCTACTCCGCGGCCGTACAGGCGGGTTCCGAGAGCTGGAAGGCCTTCTTCTTCGGCTCTTCCGACGCCGGGAACTCCATCACCGTCGACAAGCCCCCGGCCGCCCTGTGGCCGATGATGCTGTCCGTCCGGATGTTCGGGCTCGGGTCCTGGCAGATCCTCGTCCCGCAGGCCCTGATGGGCGTCGCGACCACCGCCGTCCTCTACGCGGCCGTCCGCCGGCAGTTCGGGCCCGCGGCCGCCCTGCTCAGCGGGGCCGCCTTCGCGCTCACACCGGTCGCCGCGCTGATGTTCCGTTTCAACAACCCCGACGCGCTGCTGACGCTGCTGCTGACCGTCACCGTGTACTGCGTCCTGCGCGCCCTCGACGGGGCGCGGACCGGGTGGCTGGTGGGGGCCGGGGTGGCGATCGGTCTGGGCTTCCTGACCAAGACCCTCCAGGCCTTCGTCATCCTGCCGCCGCTGGCCCTGCTGTACGCCGTCTGCGCGCCGACCAGGCTGCGCCGCCGGCTCGGCCAGCTGCTGCTCGCCGGGGCCGCGATGGTGGTCTCCGGCGGCTGGTGGGTGGCCGTCGTGGAGCTGTGGCCCGCCTCCTCGCGCCCGTACATCGGCGGTTCGCAGCACAACTCCTTCCTGGAGCTGACCTTCGGCTACAACGGGCTCGGCCGGCTGAACGGCAATGAGACCGGCAGCGTGGGCGGCGGGCGGACCCGCGGGGCCGCCGGTGCGCTCGGGGCGTACGGGCTGCCCGGGGCGGGCCGGGCCTGCGCGGCGGGGGCTGGGGGGAGACCGGGGTGGGCCGGCTGTTCTCCTCGAACGTGGGAGGCCAGATCTCCTGGCTGCTGCCGGCGGCGCTGGTGCTGCTGGTGGCGGGGCTGGTGGTGACCTGGCGGGCCGGGCGGTCCGCCGATTCCCTCCAGGGCATGGCCCGTGCGGCCTTTCTGGCCTGGGGCGGCTGCCTGCTGATCACCGCCGTGGTGTTCAGCTGGATGCAGGGCATCTTCCACGAGTACTACACGGTCGCGCTGGCGCCGTTCGTGGCCGCGCTGGTGGGCATGGGCGTGGTCGTGCTGTGGGAGGAACGGGGCGGCAGGGCCGCCGCGCTCACCTTGTCCGGGACCCTCGCCCTGACCGCCGTCTGGTCGTACGTGCTGCTCGGTCGCTCCTCCGGCTATCTGCCGTGGCTGCGCTGGACGGTGCTGGTGGCCGGACTCCTGGCCGCGGTCGCACTGCCGTTCGCCGCCCGGCTGGGGCGCCGGGCTCTGCTCGGGGTGGCGGTGCTGGCGCTGGGCGCGGCCCTGGCGGGCCCGTTCGCGTACTGCCTGACCACGATCGCCGCCGGGCACACGGGCTCGATCGTCACGGCCGGTCCGGCGGTGGCCGGCGGGAGGGGCGGCCCCATGGGGTTCGGGCCGGGCGGGGAACGGTTCCGGGGCGGCCTGCCGGGCCTGCCCGGCGGCGGCCCGGCCGGCGGAGCACCGCAGAGCGGCCAGGGCGGCCAGGCGGGCCGAGGGGGCATGCCGCAGGGCTTCCCGCAGGGCGGCGCGCCCGGTGTCGGCCGGCCGGGCGGTACGAGCGGCACCGGCACCACGGGCCTGGCCGGCGACGGCCGGGGCGGCCAGGCGGGCGGCCCGGGCATGCGGGGCGGCGCCGGCGGACTGCTCGACGGGGCACGCGTCTCCGCGGCGGCCAAGGCCGCGCTGCGCGCCGACGCCGACCGCTACACGTGGGCGGCGGCCGCCATCGGCTCGCAGAACGCGGCGAGTTACCAGCTGGCCTCAGGCCGTCCGGTGATGCCCCTCGGCGGGTTCAACGGCAGCGACCCCTCGCCGACGCCGGAGCAGTTCAAGGCGTACGTGAAGGCCGGGAAGATCCACTACTTCATCGCCCAGGGCGGTCCCGAAGGCGGCGGAGAGTCCCGTACGGGGGGCGGGCCGGGCGGGCAGGGAGGCCCGGGCGGGTCGGTCAGTACGGCCGTCGAGAGCTGGGTGAAGGCCAACTTCAAGGCCGTCACCATCGGCGGAGCCACCTTCTACGACCTGACGGCCCCTTCGACCGGTATGTCCTGAACCGGCCCTGTTCCGTCGGAGACCCCCTAGCATCAAGAGGGCGGACCGGGCATTCCGGGCTGATCCCCTTGTGATGAGGAGGGCACCTCGATGGTGACCGAGGCGGATCCCGGCGGGGCCAGGACGAGTGTGTGGCTGGCCGCGAGGCCGGCCGCCCCCGCCAGACGCCGTACCGAGGCCCCCTCGGGGCTGGACCGGGACCGGATCACCGCCGCCACCGTGCGGCTCCTGGACGCGGAAGGGCTCGGCCGCTTCTCCATGCGGAGGCTGGCGGCCGAGCTGGGCGTCACCGCGATGTCCCTGTACTGGTACGTGGACACCAAGCACGATCTGCTCGAACTGGCCCTGGACAGCGCCCTGGGCCGGCTGCGGCTGCCGGCCGGGCCGCACCCGGAGGAGCCCTGGCCCAGCCGGCTGCGGGCGTTGGCCTGCGGCTACCGCGGGCTGCTGGCGGAGCACCCCTGGGTGGCTCCGCTCAGCGCGTTCTACCCGAACATCGGCCCGCACGCGCGGGCGCTCGACGCCGCCCTGCACCGCCTGCTGGAGGCGGCCGGACTGGCGGACGCCGGCCGGACCGGCGCCCACCTGGCCGTGTCGCAGTTCCTGAACGGCTGCGCCCTGCACGGCTGTGGGGGCACGGTGCGGCGGGCGCCGGAGGCGGACTTCGCCCTGGCCCTCGACGTCCTCATCGCGGGCATCGAGGCCAAGGCCGCCGGACGCCGCGCCCAGGCCTGAGCCGCCGCGCCCTGGCCCGGGGCGTCGCGCCCTGGCCCGGGGCGCCGACCCCTGGCCCGGGACGCCGGGCTCAGGCCTGGGACGAGGCCCGGTCGGACGTCTTCTCGGAGGACTGCTCCGGGGTCCCGGCGGTGGTGCCCTCGGCGCTCGGGGCGTGCGTGGCCGGCTTCGACTTCAGCGCGACCTCCTTGATGAAGACCACCAGCACCAGACCGAGCAGCGCACTCGGCGCGGCGTAGAGGAAGACGTCGCCGACGCCGTGCCCGTACGCGGACTCCATGACCTGCCGCAGCGGCGCGGGCAGCTTGTCGAGGTCGGGGATGCCGCCCCCGCCGGTGCCGCCGTGTCCCAGGGCCGCCGC
Source organism: Streptomyces sp. NPDC000075 (assembly GCF_040301925.1). NCBI lineage: Bacteria > Bacillati > Actinomycetota > Actinomycetes > Kitasatosporales > Streptomycetaceae > Streptomyces > Streptomyces sp. NPDC000075. The sequence continues at coordinate 58,888 of NZ_JBEPFL010000003.1, read as the reverse complement.
CTTCGGGCCGAGTGCGGCCAGCCCGTCCTTGACGTAGTGGGTGACCCGGTTGGCCATCACCGCGCCCAGGGCGGAGACGCCCACGGCGCCGCCGAGGGAGCGGAAGAAGGTGACGACGGAGCTGGCCGCGCCGAGGTCCTCGGGGGCGACCTGGTTCTGGGTGGCGAGGACCAGGTTCTGCATCATCATGCCGAGGCCGAGGCCGGTCAGCGCCATGAACAGGGCGATGCGCCAGTACGGGGTGTCGTAGCGCAGGGTGCCCAGCAGTCCGAGTCCGGCGGTGAGCAGGACGCCGCCGGAGACCAGGAAGGCCTTCCACCTGCCGGTCTTGGTGATGATCTGGCCGGAGACCGTGGAGGAGACGAAGAGGCCGCCGATCATCGGGATGGTGAGGATGCCCGACATGGTGGGGGACTCGCCGCGCGCCAGCTGGAAGTACTGGCTGAAGAAGACCGTGCCGGAGAACATCGCGACGCCGACGAAGAGTGAGGCGGCGGAGGCCAGGCTGATGGTCTTGTTGCGGAAGAGCCGCAGCGGGATGATCGGGTCGCTCGCGCGGGACTCCACGAGGAGGAACAGCAGACCGAGCACGACGGCGCCGCAGGTCATCGCCAGGGTGGTCCAGGAGATCCAGTCGTACGAGTCGCCGGCCTGGGTCACCCAGATCAGCAGCAGCGAGACGGCGCCGCTGATCAGGAAGGCGCCCAGCCAGTCGACCTTCACGTCCCGGCGGACGACCGGCAGGTGCAGGGTGCGCTGGAGGACGATCAGGGCGATGACCGCGAAGGGCACGCCGACGTAGAAGCACCAGCGCCAGCCGAGCCACGAGGTGTCGGTGATGACGCCGCCGAGCAGCGGGCCGCCGACGGTGGCGACGGCGAAGACCGCGCCGAGGTAGCCGCTGTAGCGGCCGCGCTCGCGCGGGGAGATCATCGCGGCCATCACGATCTGCGCGAGGGCGGAGAGACCGCCGACGCCGATGCCCTGGACGACGCGGCAGGCGATGAGCATGCCGGTGTTCTGGGACAGGCCCGCGACGACGGAGCCGAGGACGTAGATCACCAGGGATATCTGGACGAGCAGCTTCTTGCTGAAGAGGTCGGACAGCTTGCCCCACAGGGGGGTCGCGGCCGTCATCGACAGCAGGGCGGCGGTGACGACCCAGGTGTAGGAGGACTGGGTGCCGCCGAGGTCGCTGATGATCTGGGGCAGGGCGTTGGAGACGATCGTGGAGGACAGGATCGCCACGAACATGCCGAGCATCAGCCCGGACAGCGCCTTCATGATCTGGGAGTGGGTCATGGGCGCGCCGTCGGACGTGGTCTCCGACTGGCCGCCTCCCCGCACACCGGAGGGTGTGGTCGTAGCCATGTGTTTCCTTTGCCTAGAAGCTCGATCGGAGTCGGGCCAGCAGGGTGTTGAGTGCGTCGATGTCCTCGGCGGACCAGTCGGCCAGGGCCTTCTCCAGCGCGTCCGTGTAGCGGGCGCCGAGCTCGGCGAGCACGGCGCGCCCCTCCTCGGTCAGGCGCAGGATCCGGCAGCGTCCGTCCCCGGGGTCGGTCTCCCGGTCGATCCAGCCGCGCTGTGCCACGTGGGCGACGTGCCGGCTGCTGACGGAGATGTCGACGGCCATGAACTCGGTGAGCCGGCTGAGCCGCATCTCGCCGTGCCGGTCGAGGACGGTGAGGACGGCGGCGGCGCCGGGCGGACAAGTCGGGGGCAGGATCCGGGCCAGGTCGCGCTTGACCGCCCCGATGCCGGTGAGCTGGCGGGCCAGCTCCTCGTACCGGGTGTTCTGCGCCGTCTGCGTGGCCATCGGACCACCCCCATCTCGTTGCTTTGGGCAACCATAGAAGAGTATGGTTGCTACAGGCAAATGAATTCGGGGGGCTGAGCGGTAAAGGAATCGGAAAACCCGCTAGGGTCCAGCCATGTCCGCAGACCACAACTCGCCTGAAGCCGGTGGCTCCTACGACCCCGCCGGCAGCACTCAGATGTTCCGCGCCTTCGTGGCGGAGGGGGACGGCCAGGCGGCCCGCACCCCGTCCGTGCCGGGCTCGCGGCGCCGGGCCAAGGAGTCCGGGTCGAAGACGGGCGGCCGGCTGCTGCTGGCGCTCGGGCTCGTGCTGATGGCCGGGGCGGCCGTGTGGCTGGTGCTGCGCTGACGCGTCCGGGCGCTCTCAGCTCCAGGCCGCGGTGACCCCGCGGGTCTCCACGTGCATGCCGAGGGGGACCCGCCAGGCCTCCACGCAGACCGTGTAGGTCTGCGTCCTGGAGCTCCCGCCCGCTATCGGGGCGGGCAGCGGCCGGGTCGTGGTGAGGGTGGCCCAGTCGATGCCGAGGGCGCCGATGACGTGCGTGGCGAAGGTGACCGTGCCCGAACGGGCCGGGGTGCCGCCGGTGTTGGTGAAGGTCACCGTGACGCGCTCGCACCAGCGGTCGGACGCCGCCGCGCGGGCCGGAGTGCTCAGCGTGAGGCGTGCCGGGGTGGCGGGCGGGGGTGTGGTGCCCCCGGAGCCTCCCGAGCTGCCGGTGCCGCCCGATGCCCCGGTGCCGCCGGAGCCACCTGTGCCGCCTGGGGTACCTGTGCCGCCCGAGCCTCCCGTGGTGCCCGAGCCGCCTGATGCCCCTGCGCCCCCGGTCCCGCCCGCGCCCCCGGTCCCGCCCGGGGTGCCCGTGCCGCCGCCCGCGCCCCCGGCGCCGGGGGTGGTCGGTGGGGTGCCCGGGGCCGGCGGTGTGCCGGGTGCGGGGGCGGAGCCGCCCTGGGCGGTGGCCGTCGCTCCGCCCTGGGCGGAGCCCCCGCCGGGCTGTGACCCCGGCGCGCCGGGTGTCGTAACGGCGGACGCGCTCGCGGAAGGGGCCGAGCCCGCCGACGCGATCGGCTGGAACTCGACCCGCCCCTGCGGCGGAACGTTCTGCCCCGCGCCCCGCTCGGGCCCCGGGGCCGCCGCGCCCACGGCGGCGTAGCCGTCACGGGCCGGGCCGCCGCATCCGGTGAGGGCGGCGGTGGCCGTGCAGCACAGGGCGAGGGGGGCGAGGAGGCGCGCCGCGCGGGATCCCGTTCGCATCGCGCCAGTGTTCCTGACGCGCCGTCAAATGGGAACCCCGCGCAGTGCCGGGGCCCGCGGGCCTACTCTCCGATCAGGCCCGTGCGCAGCTGCGCCAGCGTCCGCGTCAGCAGCCGGGAGACGTGCATCTGGGAGATGCCGACCTCCTCGCCGATCTGCGACTGGGTCATGTTCGCGAAGAACCGCAGCATGATGATCTGCCGTTCCCTGGGCGGGAGTTTGGCCAGCAGGGGCTTGAGCGATTCGCGGTACTCGACGCCTTCGAGCGCGGTGTCCTCGTACCCGAGCCGGTCCGCGAGGGAGCCCTCGCCGCCCTCGTCCTCCGGCGAGGGGGAGTCGAGGGAGGAGGCGGTGTAGGCGTTGCCGACGGCGAGTCCGTCGACGACCTCCTCCTCGGTGACCCCGAGGACCGCCGCCAGCTCCGGCACGGTCGGGGACCGGTCGAGGCGCTGGGCGAGTTCGTCGCTGGCCTTGGTCAGCGCGAGGCGCAGCTCCTGGAGCCGGCGCGGGACGCGGACGGACCAGGAGGTGTCGCGAAAGAATCGTTTGATCTCGCCCACGACGGTCGGCATGGCGAACGTCGGGAACTCGACCCCGCGTTCGCAGTCGAACCGGTCGATCGCCTTGATCAGGCCGATCGTGCCGACCTGGACGATGTCCTCCATCGGCTCGTTGCGGCTGCGGAACCGGGCCGCCGCGTAGCGCACCAGCGGCAGGTTCAGCTCGATCAGGGTGTCGCGTACGTACGCCCGTTCGGGGCTGTCCGGGTCCAGGGTGGCGAGTCGCTGGAAGAGGGAGCGGGAGAGGGTGCGGGTGTCGATGGCTTCCGAGCGGTCGGCCACTGCCGGCAGCTCACGCTCGACGAGCGTGAGCACCTTGGAGCTGCCCTGGTCTACGGACATGCCACCCCCTTGAGGTCGCGGACGGTCGCGTATCGGCGCGTCCCGTCGGAGGAACGCAGCCTCCACCTGAATACCGGAGGCGGGGCTGCGGCAAACGCGGTTCCAGCAGAATGTCACATGTCGGCAACACGCTGTAGCGTCATGTCGACAAGTATCTCCAGCGACAGACCGCCGACCGAGCGGAATGAGCCGGTTCTGTAGGGAATCGCGGGCCGGGCTCCACCCGAGGGGGTTAAGCCTCGATCCTGTTTGCGGATCTCAGACGGGCGAAGCTGCGCGCGAGCAGCCGGGAGACGTGCATCTGGGAGACCCCGAGCTCGGCGCTGATCTGCGACTGCGTCAGGTTGTTGTAGTAGCGCAGCAGCAGGATCCGCTGCTCCCGCTCGGGCAGTTGTACGAGCAGGTGGCGGACGAGGTCACGGTGCTCGACGCCGGCCAGCTCGGGGTCCTCGTAGCCGAGCCGGTCGAGCAGCCCGGGCATCCCGTCGCCCTCCTGGGCGGCCTCCAGGGAGGTCGCGTGGTAGCTGCGGCCGGCCTCGATGCAGGAGAGCACCTCGTCCTCGCTGATCCGCAGCCGCTCGGCGATCTCGGGGGTGGTGGGGGTGCGGCCGTGGAGGGTGGTGAGGTCCTCGGTGGCGGCGTTGACCTGCACCCACAGCTCGTGGAGGCGGCGCGGGACGTGGACGGTGCGGACGTTGTCGCGGAAGTACCGTTTGATCTCGCCGACGACCGTCGGCATGGCGAAGGTGGGGAACTGGACCCCGCGCTCCGGGTCGAAGCGGTCGATCGCGTTGATCAGCCCGATGGTGCCGACCTGGACCACGTCCTCCATCGGCTCGTTGCGGCTGCGGAAGCGGGCGGCCGCGTAGCGCACCAGCGGGAGGTTGGCCTCGATCAGGGCCCCGCGCACCCGGTGGTGCTCGCTGGTGCCCGGCTCCAGGCCCTTCAGCTGGCCGAAGAGGACCTGGGTCAGGGCCCGGGTGTCGGCGCCCCGGCCCTGCGGTCTCGGTGGGGCCGCCCCGGGCTCCCGGGCGTCGGCGGGCGGCTCGTGCGCCGGCTCCTGACGGGCGTCCTGACGAGCGTCCTGCCGGGGCTCTTGCCGGGGCTCTTGCCGGGATTCCTGCTGGGGAGGCACCTGAGGCGCAGTACTGGCCGGCACGGTCACGCCACCCCTTCGGTCAACTCATCCGTCTCATACGTCAAAAGCGGTCATAGCATCACAAGAGATGTGCACTGTGTGCAAGCACCGTATATAGCCGTGTTGAGGGCAAGTTGGGCATTTAGGGGTATTCTTTTTACCGCCGTGAACGTGAAAGGCGAACGCGAAAGGCCCCCCACCCGCGGAGTGAGGGGCCTGGATGTCCGGAAATCGCTTCAGCGTACGGGCTCAGGTCACCAGTTCGGTGATGAACTCGCCGATGCCCGAGGCGGCATCCGATATGCCCTGGAAGCCTATTCCGACCATCTCGGCCGCCCGCTTGGGCTGAGTGATGATCACGAAGAGGACGAACACCGTGAGGGCGCCCGTGATGAGCTTCTTGGTGTCCATGAGCGGTGTCGGCCTCCCCAACCGGTACTGCGAAGTCGGGTGAGTCTAACCGGTCAGCTTTGGACACTCACCTGTCCTTTAAGGACCAATGACCCTGTCGTACGGGCCCTTTGCCGCTGGGTGTCCGGTCGTGGGAGGCGCAGGATTGAACACGAGCCCACCGGTTCTGGCAGGAAACCGGTGGGTGAGGGACAGGACCTCACTGCGGGGTCCGAGCCGCAAGCTTCCCCCCTGACTGCGGCTCGGGCTGGCGGGTTCCGTCCTCACCGGGGGAAGTGGCTTTGTCCCCCCGATGTCACTTCCCCCGTCCGCGTGGAAGGCCCCGGCTCCGGTCGGGGCCTTCTTCGCGTTCCGGCGGCCCCCGGCGCTTCCTACTGGATGGCCCCGAGCAGGTCCACCAGCGGCGCCACGGGGGCGATCGCGGGCTGGAGCTGGTCGGGCAGCGTCATCAGCTGGTTGAGCTGATTGGCCCCCTCGCTCACCCTCGCCCCGATGTCCTGGACCGAGGCCGGCGTCGCGCCCGCGGGCATGCCCGGCGCGGCCGTCGGCAGGTCCGGGAGGGTGAGCGGGGCGGGCGGCGCGGCGGAGGCGGCGGGCGCGGCGAGGCCCGCGGCGGCCCCCGCGAGGGCGAAGGCGGCGAGGAGGCGCTGGGTCTTGGTCATGCCGTGTCCAACGGCCGAGCGGACGCCCGGTCACGGCGGGCACGCACGAGAGCCCCGGTTCGTACGAACCGGGGCTCTCGTTTCCAGAGCGGTGGTGGAGGGATTTGAACCCCCGATGGGTTGCCCCATACTCGCTTTCGAGGCGAGCTCCTTCGGCCACTCGGACACACCACCGAGAGAGATCCTAGCGGATGGTGGGGAGTGCTTCGCAACTTCCGGCCGAGTGGCCCTGCTCACCGCTCACGGAAGAACTCCGTCAGCTGCCGCGCGCACTCCTCCTCCAGCACCCCGCGGATCACCTCCGGCCGGTGGTTGAGCCTGCGGTCCCTCACGAGGTCCCACAGCGACCCCGTCGCGCCCGCCTTCTCGTCCGCCGCGCCGTAGACGACCCGGGCCACCCGGGACTGGACGAGCGCGCCCGCGCACATCACGCACGGCTCCAGGGTGACCACGAGGGTGCACCCCGTGAGCCGCCACTCCCCGAGCCGGGCGGCCGCCCGGCGCAGCGCCAGCACCTCGGCGTGCGCCGTGGGATCTCCGACGGCCTCCCGTTCGTTGTGCCCGGTGGCGAGGACGGCCCCGTCCGGTCCCAGGAGGACGGCCCCGACCGGTACGTCACCGGCCGGCACGGCCAGGGCCGCCTCCCGGAGGGCCAGGCGCATGGACTCGCGCCAGGGATCCCGTACGGGGTCTCCGGCGTCCGGGGCGTCCCGGGCGTCCCGGACGCCCCGCGAGTCGTGCTCGTGCTCGTGCACGTCGTGCGTGAGGTGGTGCGCGGGGGTCACTAGCGGACGGCCTCCAGTACCTCGGTGGCGCCGAGGGCGTCGGCGATCTCGGTGAGGGCGTCCCCGTCGAGGGACATGAGCTCCCTGTGGCCGACGCCGAGGTCGTCCAGCAGCCGGGGGTCGCCGAGCGGCCCGGCCGGCACCGGCTCGGAGCCGGATCCCGCCCGGGCCTCGTCCTCGTCCTCGTCGTCGTCCGTGTAGGAGGCGACGGGCTCGTCCTCTCCGTCCTCGGTGCCGTCCAGGTCCAGTTCGTCGAGTTCGTCGTCCTCGTCGACGCTGCCCAGCAGCTCCTTGGTCAGCATCGATCCGTAGGAGCTCCGGTCGGCGGCGGAGGCGTTCGACACGAAGTACCGGGGGTCCTCCTCTCCGTCCACGCGGACGACGCCGAACCAGGCGTCCTCCTGCTCGATGAGGGCGACCACCGTGTCGTCGTCGACAGCGGCGGAACGTGCGAGATCGATCAGATCACTGAGGGACTCGACGTCGTCGAGTTCCAGGTCGCTCGCTTCCCACCCGTCTTCGGTGCGCGCGAGCAGTGCGGCGAAATACACCGTGACTCTCCCACTGGTCATAGGCGTGCCGGTTGGAGGTCCCCCCGGCCGGAGGTTGGGGTGTGAACGGTCCTGACACAAGCTGTTCGCACCCCGCCCAATCGGCATCGTGGCAGAAACAGCGGCTTTGCGAGAGGTCTTCCGCGCGGCGGCCGTGTCGCGGCGCCGGGCGGAGGTCCGGTCAGGGGCCGGAGGCTGCCGTGGGCATCGTGCCCGTCACCAACGGAAGGTACGCATCCGCATCTGCTGGCGCATGCGGGCCGCGCGGGCACGGCGCGGCTGCACCCGGTCGCGCAGCGCCCGGGCCTCCATCAGGTCGCGCAGGAACTGGGCACGCCGCGCCCTGCGCTGCGCCGCCGTCTCGGGCGGCTGGTCCGCCTCGCTCCCCTTGCCGTCGTTCTCGGGCTTCGTCTCGGGCATCGGCCACCACCCCGGGCTGGTCCGGTCGTCCTCCTCCGCCGGCGCGAAGCAGTCCCCCGGCTTCCACCTTCCCCCCGCCGGCGCGTTTGATGCCACCCTCTTCCGGATCGGCCCAGGTCAGGGCGTGGGCCGGCTGAAGGGTCAGGTCACTCGTGGTGGCTCGGACCGGCTCAGCCCGGTTCGTCGTCGTGCAGCGCGGGTACGACGGCCACCGGGCCGTGCGCGTGCTGGAGCACGGCGTGCGCGACCGAGCCGATCAGCAGGGACCGCCGGCGCGGGTGGTGGCGGCCCACCACGACCAGCGCCGCCGACCGGGAGGCCTCCACCAGCCGTCCCGCCGGGTCCCCGGGTACGACGGCCTGCTCGACCGGCACGCCGGGGAAGCGGGCCCGCAGCGGGTCCAGCCGCCGCGTCTGGGCCCGCAGCATCTCCCGTTCGGCCGGCACCCCGTCGGGGCCGTCGGCGAGGGCCTCGGGAGGGATCACCGCGAACGGGCTGTCGATCACCGCCATCGGCCCGGGCGGCAGCGCGTACGCCGATACCACCTGGACGGTGGTCCCCCGGGCGGCGGCTTCCGCGAACGCGAAGGACAGGACGTCCTCGGGCGTCTCGGCGGCGTGCAGCCCGAGCACCACCCGCCCGGCCGAAGCCCCCTCGGGGTCCTCCACCGCCCGGCCCTCGTGCGGGACCACCACCACCGGGCAGCTCGCGGTGGTGGCCACGGCCCGGCTGCTGGACCCGAGCAGCAGGGCCGCGAACCCGCCGCGCCCCCGGGAGCCCATGACCAGCATCAGGGGCTCCCGCTCGCCGCTGACGGCCCGCAGTGCCTCGGGCACGGAGCCCTCCAGGGCCTCGTAGCGGACCTCAGGGGGGAGCTGCGGCCCCGACTCCAGCAGGGCGCGCACCCGGTCGCGCACGGGGTCGGCGTACTCCTCGGGCTCGTTCGGGTCGTGCAGGGCCGAGCGGCGGCCCGCGTACAGCTGGGAGACCTCGGGCAGGACGTGGGCGACCATCAGGCCCGTGCCGTGGCGCAGGGCGGCCAGGCGGGCCCACTCCAGGGCGCGCAGGCTGTGGTCGGATCCGTCGACGGCGGCGATCACCAGTCCGCCGCTCAGGGGGCCGTCGCTCATCCGTCCAGGGTGCTGGGCGGCGCGGCGGTCCGCATCCGGAAGGGACCGGGGGCGCGTGCGGGACGCGCCGCGCCCCTTCCACCGCGTAGCCTTTCGGGAGCAGGTCGCGCACAGGCGGCCGTTTTTTCGCAGGTAGCAGGGTCGCAGGTCGCTGATCGCAGGTCGAAGCCCGGCTGAGTCTTGGAGGATGTTGTGCGTTTGCAGGTCGTCGATCACCCCTTGGTGGCGCACAAACTCACCACGCTGCGCGACAAGCGCACCGACTCCCCCACCTTCCGTCGGCTCGCCGACGAGCTGGTGACGCTCCTCGCGTACGAGGCCACCCGCGACGTACGCACCGAGCAGTCCGACATCATGACCCCGGTCGGCCCGACCACCGGCGTCAAGCTGTCGCACCCGCGCCCGCTGGTCGTCCCGATCCTGCGCGCCGGCCTCGGCATGCTGGACGGCATGGTCCGGCTGCTGCCGACGGCCGAGGTGGGCTTCCTGGGCATGGTCCGCAACGAGGAGACCCTGGAGGCCTCCACGTACGCGACGCGCATGCCCGAGGACCTCTCCGGGCGCCAGGTCTACGTGGTCGACCCGATGCTGGCCACCGGCGGCACGCTGGTCGCCGCGATCCAGGAGCTCATCAAGCGCGGCGCCGACGACGTGACCGCCGTGGTGCTGCTGGCCGCGCCCGAGGGCGTCGAGGTCATGGAGCGCGAGCTCGCGGGCACGCCGGTGACGGTCGTGACGGCCGCCGTGGACGAGCGGCTCAACGAGCACGGCTACATCGTGCCGGGCCTGGGCGACGCGGGCGACCGCATGTACGGCTCGGCCGAGTAGCGGGGCGGGTCGCCTCTCAGCACTTCTTCGGGGAGGGCGCGGGTGCGGGGTTGGCCAGGACGGCCAGCGCCTTGTCCGCGTCCTCCTTCGTGTTCAGCTCCTTGAAGGAGCCGCCCAGGATCAGGTCGATGTCCGCGCCCTCGCGGGTGTCGGTCTGCTGGGTGACGCCGGTGAGCTGGGTGCCGAGGACGGAGTAGGCCGCCTTGTCGGTGCGCGGGGAGCCGAGCAGTATCCCGGGGCCGGGGACCTTCTTGTCGAAGTCGGCGGGGGCGTTGCCGACGTGGCCGATGGTGAAGCCGCGCTTCTTCAGCTCGTCGCCGACGGCCTTGGCGAGGCCCGCGCGCGGGGTCGCGTTGTAGACGTTGACGGTGATCTGGCCGGGCTGCGGCAGGGCGACCGCGGGTGCGGCGGAGGCCGCCGGGCCGGGGGCGGCCTTGGCGGGCGTGGCGGACGCGGTCGGGCAGTCCTTCGCGGCGGCCGCGGCACTCTTCTTGTCGCCGCCCCCGAACACGTCGATGAGCTGCAGTGCTCCGTAGCCGAGCAGGGCCAGTGCGAGGACGGAACCGACCAGGGCGAACACGATCTTCCGGCGTCGCCGGGGCCGGCTCATACGGGGGTAGGCGGTCCCCGTGACGCGGTACTTTCCGCCCATGCCGGGGGGAGTGAGCATGCTCATGGGCGCAGCGTAGTGCCGTACCGGAACGATGCCTACTAAATGATCTGTTGATCGGGTAAGGCAGACCCGAAAGGCGCAACCGGCGCCCGGTCCGCCCCTGGTCAGTCCATTTCGAGGACGCGCGCGTGCAGGACCTGACGCTGCTGGAGGGCCGCGCGCACGGCGCGGTGCAGCCCGTCCTCCAGGTAGAGGTCGCCCTGCCACTTCACGACGTGCGCGAAGAGGTCGCCGTAGAACGTGGAGTCCTCGGCGAGCAGCGTCTCCAGGTCCAGCTGTCCCTTGGTCGTCACGAGCTGGTCCAGCCGGACCGGGCGCGGGGCGACGTCCGCCCACTGCCGGGTGGTTTCCCTGCCGTGGTCGGGGTACGGCCGTCCGCTTCCGATGCGCTTGAAGATCACACGGAAAGCCTACCGGGCCGGTGCCTCCGGGCGCAGCCTCGCTCCAGCGGTGCAAAAGTGGCACACAGGGCTATTCCGGGAGTGACGCATGAGCCAGAGCACCGACCCGCCCGAGCCGGCCGCCGCTGCGGGAGGCGGAGCGGAGCCGCAGGGTCCGGCCGAGGAGATCGCCGCCGGGTACGCCTTCACCGGGCCCGCGCTGGAGCTGGGGGCCCTGCTCTGGGACGGGACCTGCCTGCCCGGCCGGCAGATCCGCATCCCGCTGTCCATGCTCAACCGCCACGGACTCGTCGCGGGGGCCACCGGAACGGGCAAGACCAAGACCCTCCAGCTGATCGCCGAACAGCTCTCCGCGAACGGCGTGCCCGTCTTCCTCGCCGACGTGAAGGGCGACGTGTCGGGCATCTCCGCCCCGGGCGTGCCGGGCGGGAGGACGGCGCAGCGGGCGGCGGAGGTCGCCCAGGAGTGGGAGCCCGCCGGCTGCCCGGCCGAGTTCTACTCGCTCGGCGGAATCGGCCCGGGGATCCCCGTCCGGGCGAGCGTGACCGCGTTCGGGCCGGTCCTGCTGTCGAAGGTGCTCCAGCTGAACCAGACGCAGGAGCAGTCGCTCGGCCTGATCTTCCACTACGCCGACTCCAAGGGCCTGGAGTTGATCGACCTCAAGGACCTGCGGGCGGTGGTCGCCTTCCTCGTCTCCGACAAGGGGAAACCGGAGCTGAAGGGGATCGGCGGGCTCTCCACGGTCACCGCCGGGGTGATTCTGCGGGCGCTCACCGCATTCGAGCAGCAGGGCGCCTCGGAATTCTTCGGCGAACCCGAATTCGATACCAGTGAATTTCTGCGAACGGCTCCGGACGGGCGCGGGCTGGTTTCCGTACTGGAACTTCCGGCCGTACAGGACAAACCGCAGCTTTTCTCTACATTCCTGATGTGGCTGCTCGCCGACCTCTACGCCGACCTCCCCGAAGTCGGTGATCTGGACCGCCCCAAACTCGTCTTCTTCTTCGACGAGGCCCACCTCCTCTTCAACGGGGCCTCGAAGGCCTTCCTGGAATCCATCACCCAGACCGTGCGGCTGATCCGCTCCAAGGGCATCGGCGTCTTCTTCGTCACCCAGACCCCCAAGGACGTCCCCGCCGACGTCCTCGCCCAGCTCGGCAACCGCGTCCAGCACGCCCTGCGCGCCTTCACCCCCGACGACGCCAAGGCACTCAGGGCCACCGTGCGGACCTTCCCCAACTCCGCCTACGACCTGGAGGAGTTGCTCACGCGGCTCGGTACCGGCGAGGCCGTCGTCACCGTGCTCAGCGAGAACGGCGCCCCCACCCCGGTCGCCGCCACCCGGCTGCGCGCCCCGCAGTCGCTGATGGGCCCGGTCGACGCGGCGGCCCTCGACGCGGCAGTCAAGGCCTCGCTCCTGTACTCCCGTTACGCGGAGCCCGTCGACCGGGAGTCGGCGTACGAGAAGATCACCGCCGAACAGGCGGCCGCCGAGGCCGAGGCGGAGGCCGCCGCCGCGGCGGCCGAGGCCGACAAGCAGGCGAAGGCGGAGGTACGGGCCGCGCGCGGGGCCCCGAAGCCGGAGCCCTCGCTGGCCCAACAGGTCGTCGGCAGCGGGCTGTTCCGCTCGCTGGCGCGCTCGATCGGTACGCAGCTGGGGCGCGAGATCTCCCGTTCCCTCTTCGGTACGGCCCGCCGGCGCCGCTGACGCGCCGCACTCCAGGAGGAATCGAGCGAACCGGTTGTCCGCCTCACGGCAGCCGCTGACAGACTCGTGTCCATGCGGACCGAACTCACCGACACCACCTCCAGCAAGATCGGCCGGGCCCTGCTGGCGGCCCGGCGGGCCGTGGGCAGCCCCACCATGGGGCTCGTGCTGACCCTCGTCATCGTCACCGACGAGGAGAACGCCTACGACGCCGTACGCGCGGCCTCCGAGGCCGCCCGCGAGCACCCGTGCCGGATCATCGCGGTGATCAAGCGGACCCACCGCGGCCCCGAGCGGCGCCGCCGCACCCGGCTCGACGCCGAGCTGCGCGTGGGCTCGGACGCCGGGTCCGGGGAGATCGTCATCCTGCGCCTGCACGGGGAACTCACCACCCAGGCCGGCTCGATCGTGCTGCCGCTGCTGGTCCCGGACGCGCCGGTGGTGGCCTGGTGGCCCGCCGAAGCCCCCGCCGACCCGGCCCGCGACGACCTGGGCGCCCTCGCGCAGCGCCGGATCACCGACGCGCAGGCGGCGGTGGACCCGGTCGGCGTCCTGGCCGAGCGCGCGGCCGCGTACGCCCCCGGCGACACCGACCTGGCCTGGACCCGGCTCACGCCCTGGCGCTCGCTGCTGGCCTGCGCCTTCGACCAGAACACCGCGCAGGTGACCGCCGTCGCCGTGGAGAGCGAGCCCGACAACGCGAGCGCCGAACTGCTGGCGCGCTGGCTGGAGGACCGCCTCGGCGTGCCGGCGGCCCGGGTGGCCACCGGCGGGCCGGTCATCACCCGGGTCCGGCTGGAGACCGCCGGCGGGGAGGTCGTCGTGGACCGGCCCACCGGCTCGCTCGCCACCCTGGTCCTGCCGGGCTGGCCGGACCGGAAGGTCGCCCTCAAGATACGCAGCACGGCGGAGCTGATCGCCGAGGAGCTGCGGCGCCTCGACGCCGACGAGGTCTACGCCTCGGCGCTGCGCGGCAGCCGGACGGCCAGGGCCTCGCTCCCGGCGTAGGGGTCGCCGTACGGGGGCCGGCCGCCGCCGATGACGTCCTGTGCGGCGGCCTCGCCCGCGCGCACCCGGCCGGGGAGGCGCGCTCCGCGGTGGTGGCGCGGGTGCGGCTCCCGGCCAGCCGCCCGCCCCCCGGGGCCCGGTCCTCCGGCCCCGCCGGGCCTGCCGGTGCGTCAACTCGCCGCCGCGCGGAGCGGGTCCCTACCGGGCGGCCTTCGCGGCGGCCTTCGCCGCCTGCTTGTACTCGCGGACCTTCGCCAGGGACTCCGGCCCCGTGATGTCCGCCGCCGAGCGGTAGCAGTTCGCGAGGCCGTAGTCCCCCGCCGCCTCCCGCCACCCGGCCGGCCGTACGCCGTACCGCTTCCCCAGCAGGGCCAGGAAGATCTTCGCCTTCTGCTCCCCGAACCCCGGCAGCGCCTTCAGCCGCTTCAGCAGCTCCGCCCCCGTCGCCGCATCCGCCCAGACGGCCTCCGCGTCCCCCTCGTAGTGCTCCACCAGGTACGCGCACAGCTGCTGGATCCGCTTCGCCATCGACCCCGGGTACCGGTGCACCGCCGGCTTCTGCGACAGCAGCGCCGCGAAGGCCTCCGGGTCGTAGGCGGCGATGGCGTGCGCGTCCAGGTCGTCGGCGCCCAGGCGGCGCGCGATCGTCAGCGGCCCGGAGAACGCCCACTCCATCGGTACCTGCTGGTCCAGGAGCATCCCGGTCAGCGCGGCCAGCGGGCTGCGGCCGAGGAGGGCGTCGGCCTCGGGGTCCTGTGCGAGCCGGATGGTGATCTCGTCCATGCCCCCAGCCTCCCCCGGGACCGCCCCCCGCGCCCGTTCGGCGCGCGGTTGTCAGACCCCCGCCCTAGCGTGGGAGGGCGTACGCGAGAGACGGCGTGACGACGGATGACGAACGACGGATGACGGACGACGCACGACACAGGAGTCGATCGACCATGGCCGAGTTCCCGGAAGGCACCCCCTGCTGGGTGGACGCGATGTTCACCGACGTGGAGGCCGCGAAGGAGTTCTACGCCGACGTGCTGGGCTGGACCTTCGGCGAGGCCAGCAGCGAGTACGGCGACTACACGCAGGCCTACTCCGGCGGGAAGGCGGTCGCGGCCGTCGTCCCGCCGATGCCGGGCGGTGACGCGCCCTCGCAGTGGTGCCTCTACTTCGCCTCGGACGACGCGGCCGCCACCGCCGAGAAGATCAAGGCGGCGGGCGGCACGCTGATGATGGAGCCGATGCAGGTCGGCACGTTCGGGACGATGGCGATCGCCAAGGAGCCGAGCGGCGCGGTCTTCGGCGTCTGGCAGCCGGGCGAGCACAAGGGCTTCGAGAAGCAGGGCGAGGCGGGTTCGTACGCCTGGGCCGAGGTCTACACCCGCGAGCCGGGGAAGTCGGACCCGTTCCTGGAGCGGGTCTTCCCGTACACCTCACAGCAGATGGACACCGGCGGCTCCGACGGTGACGGCTCCGGGGACGCCGGGATGGATTTCAAGATCTTCAGCGTGGGCGGCGCCGACCACCCGGTGCTGGGCCGGATGAAGATGGGCGAGGAGTTCCCGCCGCAGGTCCCGTCCTACGTCCAGGTCTACTTCGGGGTCCCGAACTGCGATGTGGCGGTGGAGAAGGCGAAGGCGCGCGGCGGGCGGCTCTACTTCGGCCCGATGGACAGCCCCTTCGGCCGCTTCGCCGCGCTCGGCGACCCGCAGGGCGCGGTGTTCGCGGTGATCGACATGGACACGCGGGTCGGGGAGATGCCGAAGTTCGCCTGAGCCGTACCCCGAGCCCGAGCCCCGGGCCCTGTGCCCTGTGCCCCGTGCGCCCGTGTCCCCCGGCCGGGGCACGGGCGCACGGGTGTCTCAGACGACCCCGTAGACCACGTACGCCGGCTGCACCAGCGGGACGGCCGGCCACAGCAGCGGGGCGGGGGCCAGGGTGAGGACGACGGGGTACCCGGCCGGCGGCGGGAAGGGGACGGAGTTCTGCGCGGCCTGGGCGGGAATGCAGGTCAGGAGGCCGGCACCGAGAGCGAGCGCCGCGGCGGCGGCGATGTTCTTGATCATGCGTGCAGAGATAGTGGCTGTGAGTGACCGTCCGCCAGTCGAGGACACGCTCCGTCACCCGTCTGCCGCAACCGGTTCACCGCAGAAAGGTTCAACCGGCGTCGTCGTTCCCCCTGGTGGGGGAGCGGGCCGCCCGGGGCGGGCGGCCGTCAGAGGCTGCGGGCGCTGATGTCGCCGTAGGCGGTGGTCGCGTGGATGGTGAGAGCGGCCGCGGCGCCCTCGGCGTTGGTGAGGGCGTTGTCGATCCGGCCGTAGGAGGTCCCGGCGTCCAGCGAGGCGGAGACCCCGCGCGCGGCGCCGACCGAGATGGCGCCGTACTGGGTGCTGAGGACGAGCGCGCCCCGGACGGCCTCGGCGATGGCGATGTCACCCTTCTGGGTGCTGATCTCGGCCGGACCGCCGACGCGGCCGAGCGCGACGTCACCGGCCTGGACGGTCAGCCGGGCGGAGGCCGTCTCGTCGAGCTTCACCTGGGCCTGCGCGCCATCGAAGACGACGTCGCCCAGCCGGCCGACGCCCCGGAGGTCGGCGGCGGCCGCCTTCGCCTCGACCCGGGAGCCGGCGGGCAGCTGCACGGTCACCTCGACGGCGCCGGAGTGGCCGAGGAGACGGTTCTTCGCCGGGGCGGCCACGATCCGCAGGACGCCCTCGTGGAAGTCGACGGTGATCTGCTCGGCCGCCTTCAGGTCGCGGCCCTTCGAGGGGTTCGCGGGGCGGACGTCGACGGTGGTGTCGGCGCGGTCGGCGGCGATGAGCTGGATGCGTCCGGCCGGGATGTCGAGGACGGCGGAGACGGGTGCGGTGGTGGCGAACTTCTGCATGGCGGGCTCCTGCGCTCATCGTGTGCTCGTCGGCGTTTCCGACAAGGGAAACGCTATGTTGCGTTCATGAAGGCGGCAACGGTGAATTCTCCTGATGGGTGTCTTATCGCAGGTCAGCGCCATTAAATCGTTGCAGTGGGCCTGGATTTAACGCAATGAATCGGAGCGGTTCCGTTGCAATGGAATGAGAGTGAACGCCACGCCGGGGCCGCATCAGGGTCCGCAGGACTCCTCCAGGTAGGTGGCGGCCAGCCTGCCCGCCCGGGTGAACCAGTCGCCCAGCACCGCCACTTCCTGCGGGCTGTACGTCGCGAAGAGCTGCGCGAGGAGCGCGTAGTACGGCTCGTAGACCTCGCGCACGCGCTGCGCCGCCTCCGGTACGGCGACCACGCGCACGCGGCGCTTGTCGGCGGGGTCGGGCCGCCGGGTCACGTACCCGCCGCGCTCCAGCCGGTTGACGATGCCCGTGACGGCGCCGGTGGTGACGTGCGCGCGGGCGGCGAGGTCGCCGGCGGTCACGGGGGTGTCCCCGGCCTGGAGGACGTACGCGAAGCAGATGAGGTCCGTCGGGCTCAGTCCCAGGTTCCGGGCGAACTCCTGCTGGGCCACCATGCTCGTCGCGATCAGGTCGTCCATCGCGCTGATCGCCGCCGGGACGGACGTCTCGGGGCGGGGTGTGCCCTCCATTGAAAATCCCTTAGCGCCTAAGATAAATTGCTTACTGACTAAGACATCATAGGTCGACAGGGGTGACGTATGAGCGCGCACGGATACGACGAGGGGCACACGGTCGCCGGCTGGGCGGGTACCGCCGTCGCCGCCGTGGGGACCGCGGTGGTGGGCCTGGGGGTGTGCGGCTGGACACCGGGGATAGGGATAGGGGTGGCCGTCATGGCCGCGGCCGCCGTCCTGACCTGGGTGCTGCACCTGGCCGGCTGGGGCAAGGGGCCGGGCCCGCGTCCGCAGTCGCACTGGCCGATGGGCGCCCGCGACCACACCGCGCGCGACGGCCACGCCGAGTGCCTCGGCTGCCGGATGGCCGGACGCCGCCCCGCCGCGGCCCGCGACACCCCCTAGCCCGCAACTCGGCTCCGCCCGCCCCGGTTTCGCCGCGCCGGACACGGCAGGGGCGAGGCGCACGGGTGGTTCGGGTTCGTGGATGCGAGGGGCTCCCGGCACGATGATCCAATCGGGCCTACGGTCGGCTCCGTGCGGCCCTTCCCGGACCGTGCGAAGTGACTACGTGAGGGGCCGAACCACCCATGAGCCTGAGCATCCGCAACCAGATCGCCGGAACCGTCACCGCCATCACCACCGGTGAGGCCATGGCGGCGGTCAAGGTCCGCCTCGAGGGCGGTCAGGACATCACCGCCGCCATCACCGTCGACGCCGTCAAGGAGCTGGGGCTGGCAGCCGGTTCCTCGGTGAAGGCCCTCGTCAAGGCCACCGAGGTGGCCCTGGCGACCGGCCCCGTCGAGGGTCTGTCCATCCGCAACCGGCTCGCCGGGACCGTGGTCGACGTCACCACCGGCCCCGCCATGGCCTCCGTGAAGGTGGACGTGAACGGCGGCGGCCTCACCGCCGCGATCACCGCCGACGCGGTGGAGGCGCTCGGGCTGGCCGCCGGCTCCTCCGTCGTCGCACTGATCAAGGCGACCGAGGTCTCGCTCCAGGCCGCGTGAGGCATGGCCGGGGTACGGCCGGGGTCTCACTCGATGAAGAGGCTCCGGCCGCGTCCGATCGCGGCCGTGCCGGAATCGATCTGCTGCGTCACCTGGCCGTCGCAGTCCGTCCCGGACCACACCCACGCCACGCCGTCCGTCTCGTTGACGACCTTCGGCGGGGCGAAGTCGCCCAGCCGGTAGCAGCCCGACGGGTCCTCGTGCTCGGTCCCGTCGATGGACAGGGTCCCCGTCGCCGCCTGTGCGGTGCCCGCCGGGGCCGCCAGTGCCAGCAGCGCGGCCGCCGCGCACGCTCCCACGGCCTTCCCGGCGCGCCGTGCCGTTCGCCTCATCGTCCGTCCGCCTCTCGACCCGCCCGACCAGTTCTCGTCACGGATGGTAGCGAAAGGTGGCGATGGGTGACCGAAGCCGACGGGGTGCGTCGCTCAGACGCCGATCAGCGCCGGGACGTCCAGGGTGCCGAACCAGACGTGGGTCACCGCGCTGACGTAGCGGGCCCCGCAGCGGTCGGACGGGACCACCAGCTGGCTGCCGGGACCGTCGAGCTCCTCCCCGTCGAGGCGGGTGGCCAGCAGGACCGGGCTGCCGCAGAAGTCGTCGTCCAGCTCCGCCCAGGACAGGACGGTGTGGTGGCCGTCGCCGCCGCTGACCGCCAGGAGGTAGCGGCCGCGGTCCTTGCGGCGCCGGGCGTCGAAGACCGGACCCGCCCCGGAGATGACGTCCCGCAGCAGTGCGCCCTCGAAGACGTGGTGCTGCGGGCCGTTGGTCGCGCAGTCGAAGACGACGTCCGCCCGGTGCCGCGGCCATCGCCGCAGGTCGGCGACGGTCAGCGTCGCCGGGTGGTCGAGGTCGCCGTGCAGCAGGAGTGAGGCCATGGGGCAGTCATGCCCCGCTGGAGCGGCCGTGGAACCTCATCTGCCAGGTTGAGAGGCTCCTATGAGTGGTACCTGTGTGATCAATTGTCGTTTCCGCCTTGCAGGTTCCGGTGGATTGCCGACCAACCCCCATGCCGCCCCGCCCGACGCCGACGCCCCCGGCCGCGCGCTCCCTACGGCACGCGGGACCCGTCGGGCACGTCCACGTACACCTCGGTGGACTTCACCCGGGCGGTGACGCTGACGCCGACCGCGATGCCCAGTCGCTCCACGGACTCCCGGGTCACCACGGAGACGATCCGGTGCGGGCCCGACTGGATCTCGACCAGGGCCGCCACCTCGTCCACCCGTACCGCCGTGACGATCCCCGCGAAGGAGTTGCGCACCGAGGTGGCCGCGGCGGCCTCGGGCACCGGGTGCTGTCCGGCGGCGCGTTCCTTGGCGAAGGCGGCGAGCACCGGCCCGTCGACGGCCCGCGTCCCGTCGGACGCGCGCCGGGCGGGCAGCCGCCCGGAGTCGGCCCAGCGGCGGACGGTCTCGGGACTCACGCGCAGCAGACCGGCGGCCTGACCGATGGAGTACGAGGGCACCCGCCCACCCTATCGGCGGCCCCCTCCGCCCCGGCCGGGGCGGACCCGCGCCGCCTGCTCCAGGTTGCGCGTCATGCGCTCCAGGACGCCGACGGCGGCCGCGTACTCCCCGTGGGATATCCCCGCCGTCGACAGCTCGCGGAAATCGCCGACCCGCAGGGCGACTTCGGCGAGCCGGGCGCGCCCGTCGCCGGTGAGGGCCAGCCGGCCCGGTTCGGGGCGGACCACCCATCCGCCGGAGAGGACCGCCCCGATGGCGGCGGTCAGGGCCTCGGGACCGGCGTTGGCCGCGAGCACGGTCCGCACGGTGGTGTCGGTGGCCCGGGGGTCGTCCTCGACGACCTTGAGCACCTGCCAGGCGAGGCGGGTCAGGCCGAAGTCGGCCAGCAGCGTGTTCATGGTGGCCGTGAGGGCCCGGTCGGTGCGGTTGAGCCAGTAGCCGATGGGCTTCATGGCGATGCTCCCGGAGGGTCGGCGGGGCCGGGCCGATCAGGACCCGGTGAAGGCGGAGGCGTTCTCGGCGGCCCACTGGGCGTACCTGCGCGCGGGGCGGCCGAGGAGGGTCTCGGTGGTGTCGGCGACGGCGGCCGGGCCGTGGACGGCGGCGGACCACAGGTCGAGCAGCGAGGCGACCATCGGCGCGGGCATGAAGGCCGACATCTGCCGCTCGGCCTCCTCGCGGGATATGCGCTCGACCGGGATCTCCCGGCCTATGGCCTCGGAGAGGACGGCCAGCTGGGCGCGGAAGGTCAGCGACTCGGGGCCGGTGAGGGTGACCCGTCGGCCCGTGAGGGAGTCGCCGGTCAGGGCCTCGAAGGCGATGTCGGCGATGTCCTCGGGGTGGATGGGGGCGATGTGCGCGTCCGGGTAGGCGAGCTGGACCGGCAGCGAGCGGCCGATGGCGCGCGCCCAGCCGAAGGAGTTGCTCGCGAAGGCGTCCGGGCGCAGGAAGGTGCAGGTCAGCGAGGAGTCGGCGAGGGCGCGCTCGACCCGGAGGCTGTGGCTCGCGAGGGGATCGGTCTCGGCGTCCGGGCCGAGGACCGAGGACGAGGACAGCAGTACGACGTGCTCGACGCCGGCGGCCTCGGCGGCTTTGACCAGCTCGTGGATGCCTGCCGGCTCGGGGTAGAGGAAGACCCGCCGGACGCCGTCGAGGGCGCCGGCGAAGGTCTCGGGCCGGTCGAGGGCGAGCCCGGAGGTCTCGACGCCGGCCGGGACGGTCAGCTCGTCCGGGCGGGCGCTGGCGGCCCGGACGGCGTGACCGGCCCGGACGTCGTGACCGGCCTGGCCGACTTGACCGTCGTGACCGGCCTGGCCGGAGGCGTGCAGGCGGGCGATGACGCCCTGGGCGACCTTGCCGCGGGCGCCGGTGATGAGGGTGGTCATGAGAAGCTCCGCTCACACGTTTTCATTGACTGAAGACATATGCATGCTGACACGCACACGTTTTCATGTCAACACATGCTTGCGGAGCGTCACGTAGATACGATGGCGGCCATGAAGAATCACGAGGCGGAGACGGCCGTCGAGGCCGCCGTGGCCGAAGAGCTGCTGAACGCCGTGGGTCCCGCCTTCGGGAAGCTGCGCCGCTCCTCGCTCCTCGAGGTCGAGAACCCGATCTCCCCGAAGGACCTCAGCCGGACCCTCGTCCTCAACGTCGTCCTGGAGCTCGCGCAGGAGGGCGCCCGCGAGGTCACCGTCGGCGCCGTCGGCTCCCACCTGGGCGTCGACCCCTCGGTGGCCAGCCGGATGGTCTCCGACTGCATCTCCGCCGGCTACCTGGTCCGCGCCGCCTCCCAGCGCGACGGCCGCCGCACGGTCCTGCACCTCAGCCCCGGGGGCGAGGAGCTGATGGCCCGCTTCCGCCGCCACCAGCGTTCGGCGTACGAGTACATCACCGCCGACTGGAGCGAGCGCGACCGCCTGGAACTCGCCCGCCTGATGGTGAAGTACGTGGCCTCCCAGGAGGCGCTGCGCCGCCCGTAACCCGCCGATCCCTAGCCGGCGGTGGTCGCGGCCCGGAGGGAGGCCGTGTAGCGGGAGGTGAACAGCATGGGCAGGGCGAACCCGGCGGCCTGGACGGCCGTGGCCGCCGTCGAGTGGCCCTGGCCGGCGTGGGCGAGGAGTGCGAGGGCGCCGGCGGTCAGGGCGAAGGTGGCCGTCCAGACGCCGGTGATGACGGTGTTGGCCCGGATGAAGGGGCGCAGTCCCCAGACCTCGCGCGGGGTGGTGCGCTTGGCGATGCCGAGGGTGAACGGCCTGCGGATCAGCAGTGAAACCGCCGCGACCAGGGCCAGGACGGCCGAGGAGAGCGCCGCCGAGTAGGCGTGGGCGGCCGAGTGCGGGTCGGCGAAGGCGATGCCCGCCAGTGCCGCGAAGAAGGCCGCCGACCCGGTCTCGATGATCAGCGCGTCGAACCCGGCCCCCTCGCGCCGCTGCTGGACCGTCACGGCCACGGCGGCCACCAGTGCGGCGAGCGCGCCCCACTGCCACTGGGCGGACGGGACCACCGCGAAGACGATCCACGGAAGGAAGGTGCGTACGTACGACATCGGAGACCCCCGGCTGCTGCCCTGACATTCCTGTTCTGACATGTCGAAGTTAGACCTTCCAGTGATGACATGTCAAGGATGGAATGTATGGTGAGGGGTATGAGCCTTCGACACGCCCTCCTCGGACTCCTCTCCGAGCGCCCGGCCAGCGGCTACGACCTGCTGAAGCGCTTCGAGACCTCACTGGCCAACGTCTGGCCCGCCACCCAGAGCCAGATGTACGGAGAACTGACCAAGCTCGCCGCCGCCGGGCTGATCAGCGTCTCGGCGGAGGGACCGCGCGGCCGCAAGGAGTACACCCTCACCGACGAGGGCCTGGCCGAACTGCGTCACTGGCTGACGGAGACCGCACCGCAGCGCAACCCGCGCAGCGACACCCTGCTGCGGGTCTTCTTCCTCGGGGTGCTCCCGAGGGAGCAGGCGGGCGCCTACCTCACCGGGCTGATGGAGACGTCCGCGAAGGAGTACGAGGACCTGCGCGCCCTGGAGCGGTCCGTCGACTGGGGCGACGACCGGCTGTCCGTCTACGGCCGCATCGCCCTGGAGTACGGCCTGCGCCTCAACGAGATGAAGCGCGAATGGGCCGCCTGGGCCGCCGAACGCCTCGGCTAGCCACGCCTCGGCTAGCCACGCCCCGGCCGACCGCGCCTCGTCCGGCCGCGCCTCAGAACTTGCCGGCCACCACCACGAGGCGGTGGCCGCCCAGCGCGCGGGCGAACCGTTCGAGGAACGCGGGGCTGAACTCCGGCCAGTCCCAGAACTCGAAGCCCAGGCAGCCGAACGCGAACTGGTCGCCCTCCCACCGCCAGGCGGCGAGCTCGCCGTCCCGTCCGCAGCCGGGGCAGGCCACGGCGGCCAGGCCGGTCGCCCGCCAGGCGTCGATGGCCGCGTCGAAGGGATCCCACGCCCCGTCGACCGGGTCCCAGTCGTCGTCGAGCAGCTCCACCCGGTGCGCGCAGTGCGGGCACCGCGCGTACCGGGGCTCCCCCTGCCCGCCGTCGAAGACCGTCCGCCGCGGTGCCTCGATCCTCAGCCCCTCCGTGGGCTCCCACTCCGCCTCGGCCACCGCCGAGGCCCAGGAGTCCCCCGGCGGATGCCCCAGCGGAGCCCCGAGCACGCACGGCGTCAGGCCGGCCCGCACGATCCCCTCGCGCACGAGCCAGTCGAGCCCGAGCTCCGCGAGGGCCCGGGCGTCGGCCGGGGTGGCGTCGAGGTCGACGACGGTCTGGAAGTGGCTGCCCATGGCCCCGACGGTAGACGCCGGAGGGCCGGACCCCACGACGCGGGTCCGGCCCTCCGGTGCGAGGCGGTGCCTCAGTGGGAGTTCAGCGCGCCCACCGCGTACCGGTACGAGAACTGGATGATCTTCCAGACCGTCTCCAGCTCCGCGTAGGTCCGGGGACCGTAGACGAGCGTCACCGCCTGGACCGGGTGGTGCACGCCCCAGCCCGCGGCGATCACGTCCTCCTCCGCCTCCTTCGGGAGCGTGAGGTGGAGCGAGCCGTCGTGGTGCGGGTGGATGTGGGCCCACTCCCTACCGCGCTGGAAGGCCTCGGCCGGGCCCGTGCCGACGCCCTCGGGCAGGAAGAGCGAGCGGGCGTGCGGCACCGAGACGAGCGTGGGCGCCATGTACACGTACGGCAGCGCGCGCATCCGTCCCCACAGCTCCTCCTGCAGCATGATCGGGGAGATCTGGGAGCCCTGCCCGTGGGGCGCCGGGCCGAAGACCTTCGGGGCCGCGCCTTCGCGGGGGGTCAGCGTGAGCATGGAGGTGTTCCTTTCAGGCCGGTGACCCGGCCGCGGCGATACGGGCCGACGGGGCTGCGGCAGGGGTGCGTCAGGCGTTCGCCTTGGCGGTGAGCTGCTCGATGACCTCGAGGAGCCCGGTGGTGACCTCGGTGTCGTCGGCGGGGTGGGTGTCGGCGAAGCGGGTGCCGGAGCCCGGGACCGACAGGCGGGCCTCCTCGAGCACCGCACCGCCGGCGACGCCGGCCGACTTGCGGGCCTCGTCCTGGGCCCAGACGCCGCCGTAGCTGCCGAAGGCCGTGCCGATGACGGCGACCGGCTTGCCGGTGATCGCGCCGGTGCCGTACGGGCGGGACAGCCAGTCGATCGCGTTCTTCAGCACGGCGGGGATGGTGCCGTTGTACTCGGGGGAGACGAGCAGGAGCGCGTCCGCACCGGACACGGCCTCCCGCAGGGCCACGGCGGCGGCGGGGACGGAGCCCTCGACGTCGATGTCCTCGTTGTAGAAGGGGATTTCGGCGAGGCCTTCGTGGATCTCGACGTCGACGTGCCCGGGGGCGTGCTTGACGGCGGCTTCGGCGAGCTGGCGGTTGTGCGAGCCGGCCCGGAGGCTGCCGACGAGGGCGAGGACGCGCACGGTCATGATCGGACTCCTTGTTGAGAGACGCCTGGGGGGCGAAGCCCGCGGCGGACACCGCGGTCCCGGCCCCGACGTTAGGCGCCGCCGCCGGACTCCCACCTGAGTGCCGCTTGAGCGCGAGGAGGTCCGGTCCGTCACCGCCGGTTCTCCGGCACCTACGAGGGCATCACGCCGTGGATGCGGGAGAGGGTGAAGACGCGCTCGTCCTCGCGCAGGTGGCACCAGGCGGTGAGGTAGGGCGGGTCGAGTGCGAGGCGGCTGAGGGTGCGTACCGTCCGGTTGCCGGAGGTGGCGACGTATTCGACGGTGAGGGGCGTTCCGGCGTCGACGGAATGGGCGAGCTGGCGGACATCGGCGTAGGACAGCCGCTTCGCGTACCCGGCGACGATCTCCTCCGTGTCGGTGCCGAAGGGGACCCCGCTGCCGAACGGGTCGGGATCCGGCATGGTCAGTGGGGCGGTGAGCAGCCGGGCGGCCAGGGTCTCCAGGCCGGCGGCGGCCGGTGTCCCCGCGGTGTGGCGGACCGCGTGGGGGCGGCCGGCGGCCGTGCCGGGCCGTCGCGGGGCCGGTACGGGGGCAGTGGCCCTGCGCGGTCCGGTCTTCTCGATGCGCACGGCTCCGTCGGCGGTCTCGGCCACGGGGGCGTAGCCCTCGGCCCGGAGGGCGGCGAGGGTCGTCTCCAGCGGGCTGCGGCTCACCAGCACCGTGGGCGCGAGCCGCCGCAGGCCGAGCACGGCCAGCCGGCGGTGGACGGCGAGCTCGGCGAGCAGCGCCGGATCGTCGCCGTGGATGACGCAGGCGGCGGGGGCGACGCGTACACGGCCGTGACCGCGGGCGGTGTCAGTGATGAGACGGGTGAGGAGCTGGGGCAGCGGCCCGGACGCGACGGCGGCCAGGCCCGCTGTGAGGCCGTCAGGTGTATGTCCCGCATCCAGGGCGCGGCGGACGCTGCCGGTGCTGAACCGCCACACCGAGCCCGTCCCGCTCGTCTCGCGGTCGGCGACGGAATCCAGCAGCGAGGCCAGTGGCGCGGACGGCGTACCTGTGACGACCGCGGTCAGGTCGGCGCCGATCCGGGCGGTCCGGGTGGCCGTGGGCAGGAGCCGCCGGCACGCCGAGGCCAGTCCCGTCTCGTCGTCTTCGAGCAGGGCGGTGCCGATGGGCGACAAGGCGCCGCGAGCGAGTGCCCCGAGCAGCTCGGCTTCGCGGATCAGGGCGGCGAAGGGGGTCCCGTCCAGGGGTGACGCGTCGGCGAGGGGCCGGTACCAGGCCACCAGCGGACCCAGGCCGGAGCCGGTGGTCGCGCCGCGCCCTGGCGGGAGCCCTGCCGCCGCGTGGAGCAGCCCGTCCCGGGCTTGCAGGCAGCCGCCGCAGGGAGGTGCTCCCGCGAGGGCGGGGAGGGCCTTGTCGTCCTCGTCCCGTGCCCGGGTCGGGGTGAGCGCCAGGTGGTGCCATGCGTGGAGCAGTGCGGTGAGCCGTTCGGCGGGCTGCCGGTCCGCCCAGGCGTCGTAGGCCTCTGTGGGTACCACGCGGTCGTGGTCCCGGCCCAGCAGTCCGGCCGCGTACGCGGTCTCCAGGGTGAGGCGTACGACGGCGTCGTCGGCGTGAGCGGCCTTGCCGATCCGGGCCAGTTCACGGGCGCCGATCCCGCCGGACTTGAGTCTGGCCGGCGGAGCCGCCGAACAGGCGGCCAGGACCGACGCGGCCTGGCCGGCGAACGCCGTGGCCGTGGCCGCGGCCTCCCGTTCCACCTCGGCGGAGCTGACGGACACCGTCTGCGGGGAAGGAGGCAGGGGGTCGAACGGGGCGCACCAGCTCGGCCCGCGCAGTGCCAGCGCGACTTCGAGGGGCATGCGCGCGGGGCCGTACCGGTGGTGGTCCGTGATCAGGAGCCCCCGGTCGAGTGCCCACCGCGCGCCGGTTTCGGACTCGGGCCCGGACGACCCGAACAGGATGAACCGCCCCCGCCCCGCGGCCGGGTCCGCTCGGCGGGTGAGCAGCTTCCGGGTGACCGCGGGTGCCCGTGCCACGACCTCGGTGACGGCTCCCGGGTCGCCGTGGTGCTCCACCAGGGCCGCCAGTCGCTGCGGCTTGGTGCTCGGCGGCTTGATACCGAGTGCCACCAGCATGGCGCGCAGCTCCTCCGAGGTCGCGCCCGCCAGCAGTTCCGCCAGAGGGGCGTCCAGCCCCAGAGGCGCCTCCCACGCCTGCTCCAGGGGAGGGGCCATATGGAGCGCTCCCGCGCCGTCCGGCCACACCAGGGCGTGATCGGCCAGCACCTCCAGCGTGGCGTCCAGCCTCCGGGCGGCTTCGCCGCCCGTGGCTCCCAGCAGCTTCGCCAGGGCATCGCGCGACGCGGGTCCTGCCAGAGCCGCCAGCGCCTCCGCCACTTGC
This sequence comes from Streptomyces sp. NPDC000075, assembly GCF_040301925.1. NCBI lineage: Bacteria > Bacillati > Actinomycetota > Actinomycetes > Kitasatosporales > Streptomycetaceae > Streptomyces > Streptomyces sp. NPDC000075. The sequence continues at coordinate 31,849 of NZ_JBEPFL010000003.1, read as the reverse complement.
AGGCACGGCAGGGGGAGCCGCGGCAGGGCCGCCGCCACCGACCCCGGACGCTGGAGGCGGTCCGCCACCTCCCCCACCGTCCGTGGCTCCGGAGCTGACGCCGCGTCCTCCCGTGCGGCGAGCACGCGGGCCAGGCGCGGAGCGTCGAGGCTGCCCAGCCAGGGCGCCAGCGTTGATCGGGATGTCATGGGCACCTCGTCAGACCGGACCGCAGCGGCACCGGAACGGCCCGGCGCAGAGCTCAAGCATGGTGGATCGGATCGGGGCGATGGGGACGCAACCCGGAATGTGACCACGGCACGCGGAACGCAGAAGAGCCGGACCGCATTCAGCGGTCCGGCTCTTCGTTCGCCTGTACAGGCGGCTGCGGAGGATACGAGATTCGAACTCGTGAGGGGTTGCCCCCAACACGCTTTCCAAGCGTGCGCCCTAGGCCTCTAGGCGAATCCTCCGCCGCAAACAATACAAGACGTTGAGGGGTGCTCGCGAACACGATCCGGATCGGTGGTCCGGGGGGTGGGCCGGCCGGGGAGGGGGGAGGGGGCGGGCTCGATTCCGGGGGGTTCCATCCGCTAGGGTGGGGCCCAGCCCCTCACGTGGCGCTATCTCACCCAACTCCCCCAGGGCCGGAAGGCAGCAAGGGTAAGTGGGCTCTGGCGGGTGCGTGAGGGGCGCTTTGCGTTTCCGGGGCGGGCGGCGGGCGGCTGTTGTCGGTGGGCCCGGATAACCTCGTAGACGTGTCGTCCCTTGCGCTGTACCGCCGCTATCGCCCCGAGTCGTTCGCCGAGGTCATCGGGCAGGAGCATGTCACTGTCCCGCTGATGCAGGCCCTGCGGAACAACCGGGTCAACCACGCGTACCTGTTCAGCGGGCCGCGCGGGTGTGGAAAGACGACCAGCGCGCGCATCCTGGCCCGCTGCCTCAACTGTGAGCAGGGTCCCACTCCCGACCCCTGCGGCGAGTGCCAGTCCTGCCGGGACCTGGCGCGCAACGGCCCGGGCTCCATCGACGTGATCGAGATCGACGCCGCCTCGCACGGTGGTGTCGACGACGCCCGTGACCTGCGCGAGAAGGCCTTCTTCGGGCCCGCCTCCAGCCGCTACAAGATCTACATCATCGACGAGGCCCACATGGTCACCTCGGCGGGCTTCAACGCCCTGCTGAAGGTGGTCGAGGAGCCGCCGGAGCACCTCAAGTTCATCTTCGCGACGACCGAGCCCGAGAAGGTCATCGGGACCATCCGTTCGCGCACGCACCACTACCCCTTCCGGCTCGTGCCGCCCGGCACCCTGCGCGACTACCTCGGCGAGGTGTGCGGCCGCGAGGGGGCGAAGGTCGAGGACGGCGTGCTGCCGCTCGTCGTGCGGGCCGGTGCGGGCTCCGTGCGTGACTCCATGTCCGTCATGGACCAGCTCCTCGCCGGTGCCGGTGAGGAGGGTGTGACGTATGCCATGGCCACCTCCCTGCTCGGGTACACCGAGGGCTCGCTGCTCGACTCCGTCGTGGACGCCTTCGCCGCCGGGGACGGCGCCGCCGCGTTCGAGGTCGTCGACCGCGTGGTCGAGGGCGGGAACGACCCGCGCCGGTTCGTCGCCGACCTGCTGGAGCGGCTGCGCGACCTGGTGATCCTGGCCGCCGTGCCCGACGCCGCCGAGAAGGGGCTCATCGACGCCCCCGCCGACGTGGTGGAGCGGATGCAGGCCCAGGCGTCGGTGTTCGGCGCCGCCGAGCTGAGCCGCGCCGCCGACCTGGTCAACGCCGGGCTGACGGAGATGCGCGGGGCCACCTCGCCTCGCCTCCAGCTGGAGCTGATCTGCGCCCGGGTGCTGCTCCCGGCCGCCTTCGACGACGAGCGGTCCCTCCAGGCCCGGCTCGACCGGCTGGAGCGGAGCGGTCCGCCCGCCGGTGCCGTCTTCGCGGCCCCCGCCGCGTCCGCGCCCGCCATGGGATACGTGCCCGCGCCCGACGCGCACGGCATGGCCCCGGCCGGTCCGGGCGGCGGGGTCGCCGCCGCCCGCGCCGCCGTACGGGGTCCCGTGCCGGACGCCGGGCCGGTGCCCGCGCCCGCCCCGGTGCCGGCCCCCGCGCCCGTGCCCGAGCCGGTGCAGGCTCCCGTCCAGGCCGCGGCTCCCGTTCAGGTTCCGCCCGTTCAGGCGCCGCCCGCGCAGGCACCCGGGGCGTGGCCCGGGGCCGCGCAGCCCGGCAGCGGCGCGCCCGCGCCCGCCGCCCCGCCGGCCGCCACCCCGCCCGCTGCCGCCGCGCCCGGTGCCTGGCCGGGAGGCGGTGCTCCCGCCGCGCCCGCCGCCGGGGCCTGGCCCACCGCCGCCGCGCCCGGCAGCGGCGCCCCCGCACGGACGCCCGCCCCCGCCCCGGCCCCAGCCGCGCCCGCCGCCGGCCCCGCCGCGCCGTCCGCCGCGCCCTCCGCCGAGATGGCGGCCGGTGCCGGGCAGGTCCAGGCGATGTGGCCCGGCGTGCTGGAGGCCGTCAAGAACCGCCGCCGCTTCACCTGGATCCTGCTCAGCCAGAACGCCCAGGTCACCGGCTTCGACGGGACCACCCTCCAGCTCGGCTTCCCCAACCCCGGAGCCCGCGACAACTTCGCGAGCAGCGGCAGCGAGGACGTCCTCAAGGCGGTGCTCGCCGAGCAGTTCCAGGTGAACTGGAAGATCGACGCCGTCGTCGGCGGTGGCGGCCCCGCGTCCCCGGCGCCCTCGTACGGGGCCCCGTCCGCCCCGGCCTACAGCCCGCCCCCGGCGCCCGCCCACAGCCCTCCGCCGCCTCCGCAGGCCTCCGCCCCGCAGCCTCAGCAGGCGTCGCCCCAGCCGCCGCCGGCGGCTCCCGCGCCGCAGCCGCCCGTCCGGCAGGCGCCCCCGCCGGTGGCCCCCGAGGACGACGTGCCCGAGGCGGACGACCCCGACCTCGTCGACAGCGCCCTGACCGGACACGACCTGATCGTGCGCGAGCTCGGAGCGACCGTTGTGGAGGAATACACGAACGAGTAGGCCCCCGGTATTGGGTGGCCGCACGAAACCGGCCACGCCGTCCGGGCTACCCTGGGCGGCGTGAAGGTCCTCGTCATCGGCGGCGGCGCCCGCGAACACGCCCTGTGCCGCTCTCTGTCCCTCGACCCCGACGTCTCCGCGCTGTACTGCGCCCCCGGCAACGCCGGCATCGCCGAGGTGGCGGAGCTGCGCCCGGTCGACGCCCTCGACGGCGGCGCGGTCGCCGCGCTCGCCACCGAACTCGGCGCCGGCCTGGTCGTCGTCGGCCCGGAGGCCCCGCTGGTCGCCGGGGTCGCCGACGCCGTCCGCGCGGCCGGCATCCCCGTCTTCGGCCCGTCCGCCGAGGCGGCGCGGCTGGAGGGCTCGAAGGCCTTCGCCAAGGACGTGATGGCCGCCGCAGGCGTCCCGACCGCCCGCAGCTACGTCTGCACCACCGCCGAGGAGGTCGACGCGGCCCTCGACGCCTTCGGCCCCCCGTACGTGGTCAAGGACGACGGCCTCGCCGCCGGCAAGGGCGTCGTGGTCACCGAGGACCGCGAGGCCGCCCGCGAGCACGCCGCCGCCTGCGACCGCGTCGTCATCGAGGAGTACCTCGACGGCCCCGAGGTCTCCCTCTTCGCCATCACCGACGGCGTCACCGTGCTCCCGCTCCAGCCCGCGCAGGACTTCAAGCGCGCGCTCGACGGCGACCAGGGCCCCAACACCGGCGGCATGGGCGCGTACTCCCCGCTCCCGTGGGCCGACCCGAAGCTGGTGGACGAGGTCCTGGAGACCGTCCTCCAGCCGACCGTGGACGAGCTCCGCCACCGCGGCACCCCGTTCTCCGGGCTGCTCTACGCCGGCCTGGCCCTCACGAGCCGCGGCACCCGGGTCATCGAGTTCAACGCCCGCTTCGGCGACCCCGAGACCCAGGTGGTCCTCGCCCGGCTGCGCACCCCCCTCGCGGGCGTGCTGCTCGGCGCCGCGAACGGCACCCTCGACACCCTGCCGCCGCTGAACTGGAGCGACGAGGCCGCCGTCACGGTGGTCATCGCCTCGCACAACTACCCCGGCACCCCGCGCACCGGCGACCCGATCGAGGGCCTCGCCGAGGTGGCCGCCGAGGACGGGCCCGAGGCGTACGTGCTGCACGCCGGCACCCGGCAGGAGGGCGACGCCGTCGTCAGCGCGGGCGGCCGCGTGCTGTCCGTGACGGCGATCGGCTCCGATCTGGCGCAGGCGCGCGAGCGGGCGTATAAGTCCGTGGCGCGGATCCGGCTCGACGGCGGCCAGCACCGTACGGACATCGCCGCCAAGGCGGCCGAGGGCCGCTGACCAGCAGGCTCGTGAGCATCGGGGGCCCGGGGCGCGACGGCGCGCACCGGGCCCCCGCGCGCGCCCGCGTGCGCCTGCCTCCAGTGGCGCTCGAGCGCACCCACCTTTCCCCAAAGCCATTCCATCGGGTGATGGTCCCCTTGTCCGCCTGACGTCCGTCTGCGCCCCAACTAAGGTGCGGCGCAAGCATTCCGGCACATGGCCCACCGGCATTGCGATGTCAGTGGCGGGTGTCACAGTGGGGGAGTGAGCAAAGCCGCCGCAGGGCAGAGGGGGTGAGGTCCGGCCGTGTCCGGAACCGGTTCGATCGCAGAAGTGGGCGTGCCGTCCGCGCGCTCCCGGGCCCTCGCCGTGCTGCGGGTCCGCAGCAGGGCGCTGGCCGCCGTGCTGCTGCCCGCCGCCCTCGCGGTGGTGCTGGTCACCGCCCGGATGACCGGCCGGCTGGCCGGTGACCCCTGGCCCGCCGTGACCCTGGCGGTCTGCGCGGTGGCCGTGCTCGTGCTGCTGGCGGGCGGGATCTTCGGTGCCGTGGTGCTGCGGGCGCGTCCCGCCGTGACGCCCACCGTGCCGCTGCCCGAGGCCGCCGCGCCCGACCTGTACCGGCTCGTACGGGACCTGGCCGACCGCATGGGCGTGCCCGCGCCCTCCGCGATAGCCCTGACCCCGGACTGCGACAGCTGGCTGGAGGACCGCAGCCACGCCGCGCACCGCCGGGGTGCCGCGCGCGACTCGGCCGGCATAGCCGGGCCCGGCGGTCCGGAGGCGCGGCCCGGCGCGGCGCCGGTGCTGGTGATCGGCTCGCCGTTCCTGTGGTGGATGCGGGTCGCGGAGCTGCGGGCGCTCCTCGCGCCCGTGGTCGCCGGTACGGGACCCTCCGCGCACCCGGACATAGCCGACGCGCGGGGCTTCGTCCGGGGGCTGGACGCCGCGGCCGACGTCGGGAGCCGGACCGGCCTCGGCTGGCTCGTCGGCAGGCCGGCCCGGCTGCTGCTGCGGCTGTGCGGGACGGACGCCGCCGAGATGGAGCGCGGGGTGGCCGCGGCCGCCTCGGACCGCGCACAGGGTGTGGACCAGGAGATGCGCACCGTCGCCCAGGAGCAGGTCGGCCTGGCCTACGCGGGCTGGGACCGGCTGCTGACCCGGGTCGCGCTGCCCGCCTGGCGGATGGGCCGCTGGCCCGCGCACCTGGACGCGGGGGTCGTCTCCGCCCTGACCGAGCTGTCCCGGCGCGACCGGCTGGCGGACGGTTTCACCTCGCGGCTCGGCGAGCGCCCCGCCTGCGACCTGCTGGAGCAGCCCGGCCTGATCGACGAGGCCGCCTCGCTGCTGGCGGCCCGGCTCTTCCACGGCGGCCCGGCGGAGGCGGGGCCGGACTGGTCGCCGGTGGACTGGGCGGCGTACCCGGAGGAGGTCGTCGACCGCAAGTGGCGTACGGAGGCGGCCCGTCTGCACGCGGCCCTGGACGCCCTCTCCGTCCCGGCGGGCCCGGTCCCGCCCCGCCCGGAGCGGGAGCCCGCCCAGGGTTCCACAGCCCGCACCGCGCAGTCGGCGGCTCCGGCCGCCGCCACGGGGGTCGCGTCGGCCGCCGCGCAGCCGGCGGTTCTCGGTACCGGCCAAGGCCCCGCGTCCGCCGCCGCCCGGCAGGCGGCCCCCGGCGCCGCCCCCGCCGCGGCCGCCCCCGCCCCCGCCGCCGCGCAGGCGGCCGCCGGTGGCACCGCTACGGCCCAGGCGGCCCCCGCCGGTGCCGGGGGCGTCCCGGCCGCCGCCGGGCCCGCCCGTGACGCCTTCGGCGGGCCGACGCTGGAGCGGGTGCTCGGCTACCTCGCGGACCCCGCCGGCGACGGCGCCGCCGGGGAGGCGCTCGCCGGGCGGCTCAGCGGAGACCTGGCGCGGGAGGAACGTACCGCCGGTGCCGCCGCCGGGACTCGGGGCGGCCGCTCCGGGGGCGCCGAGACCCTGCCCCTGTTCCCCCTCCAGCCCCCGCGCAGCGGCCGGGACCTGCTGGCCGACCACGTCACCGCCCTGGTCTGCTGCGCGGCCGTGGACGCGGCGGGAGCCCGCCCCGGCCTGGACTGGCTCGACGGCCCGGTGCTGCTGGTCGGCGGCGAGCGGCGGGCGGACCTCGGCCCCCGGGTGCTCTCCCTCGTCGAGGACGGCGATCCGGAGCCCCTGCGCGACTGGCTGGCGGAGCTGGGAGTCCGCCCGGAGAAGCCCATCCGCCTGGTCTGAGCCCCCCCGGGCCCCCGCCACCCCGGGCCGCCACCCCGGCGCCACCCCGTGCGCCACGCAAAGCGGCACCTTGGGTTCCGTTCCCGTCAATTCGCGACGAACGGTGACGGAGTGAGTGCGTTATGTGATGTGCTGGGACCGGTCGCGACGGCGGTGTCCGAATCCGCCGCGCGCCACCGTGTCGAGAACGCGTTCGGGGGCGCGAGGGAGGGGAGCGGAATGGGTGCGGACCAGATCAGGCGGTGGGAATCGGGTGCGCTCGCGCACGCGGTGAACGACCCCTTCGGCCAGGGTCCGCTGCCCTGGTTCCGGGGCAGCGAGCTGTACTTCGACGACACGGGCCAGGTCGTCCCCTGGTACGTGGACCCGTCCCTGGCCCCCGGCCGCAGCTCCCAGGTCCGCGGCGGCGGCCCCCGTACCGCCGACGACGTGCACCGGCAGATCAAGGGCTTCACCTCGACCGGAGCGGTCGCCCCCGGCGAGGCCATCGACTTCCACATCACCGTGGACCCGCCCCAGCAGTTCCAGGTCGACGTCTACCGCATCGGCCACTACGGCGGGGACGGCGCCTCCAAGATCACCACCAGCCCCCGGCTGTCCGGCATCGTCCAGCCGCCCCCGCTCACCGCCGACCGCACGGTCTCCTGCCACCACTGGTGGCAGTCCTGGCGCCTCCAGGTGCCCTCGTACTGGAGCATCGGGGCCTATGTGGCCGTCCTCACCACCGCCGACGGCTACCGCTCCCACATCCCCTTCACGGTCCGCGACGACCACCCGGCGGACCTCCTGCTCCTGCTCCCGGACATCACCTGGCAGGCCTACAACCTCTACCCCGAGGACGGCCGCACCGGCGCCAGCCTCTACCACGCCTGGGACGAGGACGGCCGGCTGCTCGGCGAGCAGGACGCCGCGATCACCGTCTCCTTCGACCGCCCCTACGCGGGCGCCGGCCTGCCGCTGCACGTCGGCCACGCCTACGACTTCATCCGCTGGGCCGAGCGCTACGGCTACGACCTCGCCTACGCCGACACCCGCGACCTGCACGCCGGCCGCGTCGACCCCACCCGCTACCGGGGCCTGGTCTTCCCCGGCCACGACGAGTACTGGTCGCTGCCCATGCGCCGCACCGTCGAGCGCGCCCGCGACCACGGCACCTCGCTGGTCTTCCTCTCCGCCAACACCATGTACTGGCAGGTCGAGCTGGCCCCCTCCCCCTCGGGAGTGCCCGACCGGCTCCTGACCTGCCGAAAACGCCGCGGCCCCGGCCGCCCCAGTCTGTGGCGTGAGGTCGACCGCCCGGAGCAGCAGCTGCTCGGCATCCAGTACGCGGGCCGGGTCCCGGAGCCCGCGCCCCTGATCGTGCGCAACGCGAAGCACTGGCTCTGGGACTCCACCGGAGCCGGCGAGAACGACGAGCTCGACGGGCTGGTGGCGGGCGAGGCCGACCGGTACTTCCCACGCACCCAGCTCCCCGAGCACCAGGACCGGATCCTGCTCGCCCACTCCCCGTACCTCGACGGCGAGGGCGCCAAGCGCCACCAGGAGACCTCCCTCTACCGGGCACCCAGCGGGGCCCTCGTCTTCGCCTCCGGCACCTTCGCCTGGTCCCCGGCCCTGGACCGCCCGGGCCACGTCGACGAACGGATCCAGCGGGCGACGGCCAACCTCCTCGACCGGATCTGCAAGCGGGACTGAGCCCCCCGGCCCAGCCCCCGCCCCGCCCCCGGCCCAGCCCCCGCCCCGCCCCCGGCGCACCCCCTGACCCGGGCACGGCACCCCGTGCGGGAGAATGGTCCCGCGCTCGTACAGAACCACAGGGAGACCCCGTGCCCGGATTCGTCGAAAAGCCCGAGCCGGTGCAGGTGCCCGGCCTCGTCCACCTCCACACCGGCAAGGTCCGCGACCTCTACCGCGGCGAGGACGGCAACCTCGTCATGGTCGCCAGCGACCGCATCTCCGCCGCCGACTGGGTGCTGCCCACCGAGATCCCGGAGAAGGGCCGCATCCTGACGCAGCTCTCCCTCTGGTGGTTCGACCAGCTCGCCGACCTGGTCCCCAACCACGTCATCAGCACCGACCTGCCCGCCGGCGCCCCCGCCGACTGGGAGGGCCGCACGCTGGTCTGCAAGAGCCTGGACATGGTCCCGGTCGAGTGCGTGGCCCGCGGCTACCTCACCGGCTCCGGCCTCAAGGAGTACGTCCAGTCCCGCACGGTCTGCGGGCTCGCCCTCCCCGAGGGCCTGGTGGACGGCTCCGAGCTGCCCGCCCCGATCTTCACCCCGGCCGCCAAGGCCGAGGTCGGCGACCACGACGAGAACGTCTCCTACGAGGAGGTCGCCCGCACCACCGGCGCCGAGACGGCGGCCCTGCTGCGCCAGACCACCCTGGCCGTCTACGGGCGGGCCCGCGACATCGCCCGCGAGCGCGGCATCATCCTCGCGGACACCAAGTTCGAGTTCGGTTTCGACGAGGACGGCACGCTCATCGCCGCCGACGAGGTCCTCACCCCGGACTCGTCCCGCTTCTGGCCCGCCGACCAGTGGCAGCCGGGCCGCACGCAGCCCTCGTTCGACAAGCAGTACGTCCGCGACTGGCTGGCCTCCCCGGCCTCCGGCTGGGACTCCAAGGGCGAGCTCCCGCCGCCGGTCCTCCCGCAGGAGGTCGTGGCGCAGACCCGCGCCAAGTACGTCGAGGCCTACGAGCGCCTGACCGGCCAGACCTGGAGCTGATACGGCGAAGGCCCCGATCAACCGATCGGGGCCTTCGTTCGCTGAGCGGACAACGCGACTCGAACGCGCGACATCCACCTTGGCAAGGTGGTGCTCTACCAACTGAGCTATGTCCGCCTGTGCGCCGTAGCGCGATGCCTACTATACCCAACCTCGGGACCGGGCGAGACGCACCGCCGTGTGCCGGTTCTCCGCGCCGAGCTTCGTGGCCGCCGAGGACAGGTAGTTCCGCACGGTCCCCTGCGACAGCGAGGCCCGCTCCGCGATCTCCGCGATGGGCGCCCCGTCGGCCGCGAGTTCCAGCACCTCCGCCTCGCGGGCCGTCAGCGGGGAGTCCCCCGCGCTGATCGCGTCGGCCGCCAACTCCGGGTCCACGTAACGGCCTCCGGCGTGCACGGTGCGGATCAGCTCGGCCAGCCGCTGCGCCGAGACCGTCTTCGGGGCGAAGGCCCGCACCCCCGCCGCGAGGGCCCGCTTCAGGTGCCCCGGCCGGCCGTGGCTGGTTACGATCATGACCTTGCAGTCGGGCAGTTCCGACCGCAGGGACGTGGCCACGCTCACACCGTCCGCCCCCGGCATCTGGAGGTCCAGCACCGCCACGTCCGGCCGGTGCGCCCGCGCCATGGCGAGCGCCTCCGGCCCGGAGGCCGCCTCCGCGACGACCGCGAGGTCGTCCTCCAGCCCCAGCAGGGCGGCCAGCGCCCCCCGGATCAGGTGCTCGTCATCGGCCAGCAGTACCCGTACGGGGCTCACGCCCGCACCTCCACTCGTCGTGCGTCCAGCGGTATCTCGGCCCGCAGCCGGAACAGGCCGCCGTCGGCCGGTCCGGCGTGCAGGGTCCCGTCCACGGCCGCGAGCCGCTCCCGCAGCCCCGCGAGCCCGGATCCGGGCGGTCCGGCCGGTGCCTCGGGCACCCCGTCGTTCTCCACCAGCAGCGTCAGGGTGCCCGCGGCCTCCCGGTCCGTCAGCCGGATCAGGCAGCTGCGGGCGTCCCCGTGCCGCAGTACGTTCGTGGTCGCCTCGCGGACCACCCAGCCGAGCGCCGACTGCACCTCGCCCGGCAGTTCCCGGGCGGCCGTCGACAGCTCGACCCGGCAGTCCATCCCGGCCGCGCTCAGCACCCCGCGCGCGCCTTCCAGTTCCACCGCGAGGTCCGCCTCCCGGTAGCCGCGCACCACGTCGCGCACCTCCCGCTGCGACTCGCGCGCGATCCGCTGCACCTCGATCATCTGGTCGACGGCCTCGGGGCGTTCGCGCCGGGCCAGCTGCACCGCCAGCTCGCTCTTGAGGGCGATGACCGCCAGGTTGCGGCCCATCACGTCGTGCAGGTCCCGCCCGAACCGCAGCCGCTCCTCCGCGACCGCCAGCCGCGCCTGGATCTCCCGGGCGTGGTCGAGCTCGTAGACGGTGCGCAGCAGCCATCCGGAGAACCCGCAGGTGAAGGCGAGGAAGGCGCAGGTGATCAGGACCCCGAGGAAGTACCCGAGGGCCTCGTTCAGCGGCAGGCCCAGCGCGGCGACGGCCACCGCCGCGCCGGCCGCCGCGGCCGGGGGCACGTACCGCATGTGCCGGACCTTCTCCAGGGTCAGGACCAGGGACCCGCAGCCGAAGCAGCTCACCCCGACCACCAGTCCGGGCGCCGCCGCCTCGTGGAGGCCGGCGAACCGGCGCAGGCACAGGAAGAGCAGGACGGTCGCGGCCGTCGCGGCCGTGGTCACCACCGCGAGCCGCACCGGCCGTTCACGGCGGCCGGTGACGAAGTCCAGGGCCCTGGAGGAGAGGAACCCGACGAGCACGGAGTGCGCGCAGACCACCAGGAAGGCCGCCACGGACGGGGCCAGCGGCCTCGGGTCGGCGGGGTCGCGGATCGTGAAGGCCATCGACCCGAAGGACATGATCTCCACGAGGACGAAGAAGTGGAACGACCAGCGCGTGTACACCTCGACCTTGCCCGCACTGCTGCGGTTCCTCCACCATCCGGTCAGCTTCGACACGGCCCGTCCCCCCGGCTCTTCCCTCTGGTCTAGCGGCGCGGTTCCCAGCGGAACCACCGCTGGACAGCAAACACCGTGACCGTGATCCAGGCCAGCGTGGTGATCGCGGCCCCCAGCAGCTCGTACGCACCCGTCCCGCCGCTCCAGCCGGCCCGGACGAGCGCCATCACCCCGCTGAGCGGCAGCAGTTCGCACACCGAGGCCACCGTGGCGGGCAGCGCGTCCGGATCGGCGAACAGCCCCGAGCCGAGCGCCGACACCAGGAACAGCGGCAGCGTCGTCAGCCCGGCGGTCTCCACGCTGCGGGTGAAGGCGCTGGTCAGTGCGGCCATTCCGGCGAGCAGCGGCAAGGCGGCGAGGACGCCGGCCAGCACCAGCGCAGGGTTGCGCGGCATCGGCGCGCCCAGGACCGCGGCGCCGGCCACCGCGAGGGCGGCGATCTGGACGAGGGCGATCACCGCCGCGGGCAGCGCGGTCCCCGCCAGGATCTCCAGGTCGCCCGCCTCGCCGGTGCGCAGCCGCTTCAGCACGAGCTCCTCGCGCCGGGCGACGTAGGCGGAGACCAGGTTCATGTAGACGACGAGGAGGAGCACCATCCCGATGCCCCCGGTGAGGGTGGCCCGGGCGGCGTCGGCGGCGCCGTCCCCGCCGACGATCGTGCGCAGCACGAAGACCATGGACGCGGGCATCAGCACGGCCACGCTCAGGGTGGCCCGGTTGCGCACCAGCAGGGTCAGTTCGGAGCGGCCCAGCGCGGCGAGCCGGCCGGGGCTGAGGGTCGGCGCGTTCATCGGGTCCCCGCCATCGTGTCGTGGGTGCGGTGGGCGGCGGCCGCCGCGTCGCGGCGGCTGCGGGCGATCTCCAGGAAGGCCTCCTCCAGGGAGGCGTGGCGGGCGTCGAGCCCGGCCAGTTCGACCCCGGCCTCCCCGGCCCAGAGCAGCAGGGCGGTGAGGTCGGCCTGGAGCCGTTCGGTACGGATCTCCACGCGCGGGCCCTCGGCGGCGGCGCGCAGCGCGAGCGGCAGCCGGGCGGCGGGCACCCCGTCGGGGAGGGTGAAGCGGATCCGGGAGGGGCGGGTGGCGGTGACCTCGGCGGGGGTGCCGGTCAGTACCAGCTCCCCCTCGTGCATGATCGCGAGCCGGTCCGCGAGGGCCTCGGCCTCCTCCAGGTAGTGCGTGGTCAGCAGCACCGTGGTGCCCTGCGCCCGCAGGTCCCGTACGAGGTCCCAGGTGTCCTGGCGGCCTTCGGGGTCCATGCCGGTGGTCGGCTCGTCGAGGAACAGCACCTCGGGCCGGCCCAGCAGGGCGAGCGCCAGGTCCAGGCGCCGCCGCTCGCCGCCGGACAGCTGCTTGACCCGTACGGAGGCCCGCGCGGCCAGTCCGACCAGCTCCAGCACCTCCCCCGCCGGGCGGGCGCCGGAGGTGACCCCGCCCCACATCCGCAGGGTCTCGGCGACGGTCAGGTCCGAGGGGAATCCGCCCTCCTGGAGCATGACGCCGGTGCGCGGGCGGACCTCGGCCCGGCGGGCGTACGGGTCGAGCCCGAACACCCGGACCTCGCCGCCGGTGGGGGCGGCGAGCCCTTCCAGCAGCTCGACGGTGGAGGTCTTGCCGGCGCCGTTGGTGCCGAGCAGGGCGAAAACCTCGCCGCGGGTGACGGAGAAGCTGACGCCGCGCACGGCCTCGAAGCCGCCGGAGTAGCCGCGGCGGAGCCCTTCGGCCCGGATCACTGTGTCGGTGGTCATGCTCCAAGCCTCCCGGCGGTCCGGGCGGGGGAGCAGTGCGCGCTGTCATGACCGGCGATGACATTTGTCATCGGAAAGTGAGCTGTGCCACAGCCGGGCGCGCGTCGGCAATGGGAGTGGGAGAACGACAAAGGCCCCGATCCGGAGATCGGGGCCTTTGTCGTCTGAGCGGACGACGCGACTCGAACGCGCGACATCCACCTTGGCAAGGTGGTGCTCTACCAACTGAGCTACGTCCGCATGCCCAGCGACGGCTTGTGGGCCGTTCACTGTGTGCCTCACTCTACCTGATCCACGACCGTGGTCGGTAAAGCGATGCAGAGCGGGTGACAGGGATTGCACACTGCGCCTCCCCCCTGGAAGGGGGGTGTTCTGCTACTGAACTACACCCGCACGACTTCGGTTCCCGGCCTTTCGGCCTGGCCCCTCGGCGTGATCCACACACTAGCCGATCCGAGGGGGTGCATGGCAAATCCGGGGTCAGTGGGCTTCGTTGTACGCCGCGTAGACGGCCTTCGGGATGCGCCCGCGCGGGGGCACGTCGTGGCCGTTGGAGCGCGCCCAGGCGCGGACGACGGCCGGGTCGGGGGCCACGGACGTGTGCTTGAAGGTCTTGCCCGAGCGGGACTGCCTGCGGCCGGCGGCCACGAAGGGGGCCAGGCCCTTCCGCAGTTTCTTTGCGTTCGCCACATTGAGGTCGATCTCGTAGGACTTACCGTCCAGGGCGAACGTCACGGTTTCCGCCGCTTCCCCGCCGTCGAGGTCGTCGGAGATCGTGACTACTACGCGCTGCGCCACGGATATCGGTCCCTTCGTGCGCCTCGCCGCCCGTGCTGACGTGCGGTGATGTCGCCTGTGTGGATGTTTCGGTGGAATGCGTCAAACCGTAGGAATCCCGGCTGATTCCTTTGTACCGCGATTCTCATTGAATTGCGAAGCCCAGTTAATTCCTCCCGCGTGTCCCGCCGCAATGCCGGGCGAGTGGTTTTCCGGTGGATTTTGCGAAGCGTTGGTGAAGCCGAAACCGGACGCGGTACCCCGCCGCCCCATATCTACCCGCGTAGAAATTTCGGACGGGTACGCTGAGGGAACCGCCTTGCACCAACCACCTCATCGGGAGTGCCAGTGGCACGCGTCGTAGTCGACGTCATGCTCAAGCCGGAGATCCTCGACCCCCAGGGCCAGGCGGTGCAGCGTGCACTGCCGCGCCTGGGCTTCGAGGGGATCGCCGACGTCCGCCAGGGGAAGCGCTTCGAACTGGAAGTGGAGGGAGAGGTCGATCAGGCCGCCCTCGACCGCATCCACAAGATGGCCGAAACGTTCCTCGCCAACACCGTCATCGAAGACTTCACCGTGAAGGTCGAGGCCTGACGGTGACCACTCGCATCGGTGTCGTCACGTTCCCCGGAACGCTCGACGACCGTGACTCGCTGCGCGCCGTCCGCCTCGCGGGGGCCGAGCCGGTCTCGCTGTGGCACCGCGACAAGGACCTCCACCAGGTCGACGCGGTCGTCCTCGCGGGCGGCTTCTCCTACGGGGACTACCTGCGCGCCGGGGCCATCTCCCGCTTCTCGCCGGTGATGGAGACCATCATCGAGCAGGCCAAGGGCGGCATGCCCGTCCTCGGCATCTGCAACGGCTTCCAGGTCCTCACCGAGGCCCACCTGCTGCCGGGGGCGATGCTCCGCAACAACCACCTCCACTTCATCTGCCGCGACCAGAAGCTGCGGGTGGAGAACGCGGACACCGCGTGGACCGGCGACTACACCGCCGGCCAGGAGATCTCCGTCCCGCTCAAGAACATGGACGGCCGGTACGTCGCCGACGAGCGCACGCTCGACGAACTGGAGGCCGAAGGCCGAGTGGCCTTCCGGTACCTCGACGTGAACCCCAACGGCTCGCTGCGCGACATCGCCGGCATCACCAACGCCGCGGGCAACGTCGTCGGCCTCATGCCGCACCCCGAGCACGCGGTCGAGCCGCTGATCGGGACGGGCCGCACCGACGGCCTCCCGTTCTTCACCTCGGTCCTGAAGAAGCTGGTCAACGCATGAGCCTCGACACGGTCAAGAACGCGACGGAGACCCCGGACGCCTCCCAGCCCTGGAAGGAGCTCGGCCTCAAGGAGGACGAGTACGCCCGGATCCGTGAGATCCTCGGCCGCCGGCCCACCGGCGCCGAGCTCGCCATGTACTCCGTCATGTGGTCCGAGCACTGCTCGTACAAGAGCAGCAAGGTCCACCTGCGCCAGTTCGGCGAGAAGGTCCCGGAGAACGACGCCATGCTCGTCGGCATCGGCGAGAACGCCGGCGTCGTCGACGTCGGCCAGGGCTACGCGGTCACCTTCAAGGTCGAGTCGCACAACCACCCCTCGTACATCGAGCCCTACCAGGGCGCGGCCACGGGCATCGGCGGCATCGTCCGCGACATCCTCGCCATGGGCGCCCGCCCGGTCGCCGTCGTGGACCCGCTGCGCTTCGGCGCGGCCGACCACCCCGACACCAAGCGCGTCCTGCCGGGCGTCGTCGCGGGCATCGGCGGCTACGGCAACTGCCTGGGCCTGCCCAACATCGGCGGCGAGGTCGTCTTCGACTCCTGCTACCAGGGCAACCCGCTGGTCAACGCCGGCTGCATCGGCGTGATGAAGCACGAGGACATCCACCTCGCCAAGGCCTCCGGCCCCGGCAACAAGGTCATCCTCTACGGCGCCCGCACCGGCGGCGACGGCATCGGCGGCGTCTCGGTCCTCGCGTCCGAGACCTTCGACGACACCAAGCCCACCAAGCGCCCCGCCGTCCAGGTCGGCGACCCCTTCCAGGAGAAGCTCCTCATCGAGTGCACCCTGGAGATCTTCAAGGAGAAGCTGGTCGCGGGCATCCAGGACCTCGGCGGCGCCGGGCTCTCCTGCGCCACCTCCGAGCTGGCCTCCGCCGGCTCCGGCGGCATGCGGGTCGAGCTCGACACCGTCCCGCTGCGCGACGCGACGCTCTCGCCCGAGGAGATCCTCATGAGCGAGTCGCAGGAGCGCATGTGCGCGATCGTCGAGCCGCAGCACGTCGAGCGCTTCATGGAGATCTGCGAGAAGTGGGACGTCATCGCCACCGTCATCGGTGAGGTGACCGACGGCGACCACCTGGAGATCTTCTGGCACGGCGAGCAGATCGTGGACGTGCCCCCGGGCACCGTCGCCCACGAGGGCCCGGTCTACAACCGCCCGTACGCCCGTCCCTCCTGGCAGGACGCCCTCCAGGCCGACGACGCCGGCCTGCTGCCCCGCCCGCAGACCTCCGAGGAGCTCCGCGCGCAGGTCCTGGCCCTGGTCTCCTCCCCGAACCAGGCCTCCAAGTCCTGGGTCACCGACCAGTACGACCGCTTCGTGCAGGGCAACACCGTGCTGGCGCAGCCCGAGGACGCGGGCATGGTCCGCATCGACGAGGAGTCCAACCTCGGCGTCGCGATGGCCACCGACGGCAACGGCCGCTACGCCAAGCTCGACCCGTACACGGGCGCGCAGCTGGCCCTGGCCGAGGCGTACCGCAACGTCGCCGCCACCGGCGCCAAGCCGCTCGCGATCTCCGACTGCCTGAACTTCGGCTCCCCTGAGGACCCGGACGTCATGTGGCAGTTCGCCGAGGCCACCCGCGGTCTCGCGGACGGCTGCCTGGAGCTGGGCACCCCGGTCACCGGCGGCAACGTCTCCCTCTACAACCAGACGGGCGACGTCGCGATCCACCCGACCCCGGTCGTGGCGGTCCTCGGCGTCATCGACGACGTCAACCGCCGCACGCCGATGGCGTTCAAGGAGGCCGGCCAGCTGCTGTACCTGCTGGGCGACACCTCCGAGGAGTTCGGCGGCTCGGCCTGGTCCCAGGTCGTCCACGACCACCTCGGCGGCCTGCCGCCCAAGGTGGACCTGGGCCGCGAGAAGCTGCTCGGCGAGATCCTGATCTCGGCGTCCCGCGACGGCATGGTCGACGCGGCGCACGACCTGTCCGACGGCGGCGTGATCCAGGCGCTCACCGAGTCCTGCCTCAAGGGCGGCAACGGCGCGCGGATCGTCGTCCCCGAGGGCCTGGACGCCTTCACCTTCCTGTTCTCCGAGTCCGCGGGCCGCGCCATCGTGTCGGTCCCGCGCAGCGAGGAGCTCCGCTTCACCGACATGTGCGGCGCGCGGGGCCTGCCCGCCACCCGCATCGGCGTGGTGGACGGCGAGGAGATCGAGGTCCAGGGCGAGTTCACCCTCCCCCTGGCGGAACTCCGCGAGGCCCACGAGGCGACCATCCCGGCCCTGCTGGCCTGATCGCCCCCGGTCGTACGGGGCCCCGTCCGCGCGGTGTGCGGGCGGGGCCCCGGCGTGACCGCCCCGCCGCGGGGCTCCCCAGTAGGGTCGGTTCATGCCGCCCGCCAAGAAGAAGCAGCGAACCTACGACGACGCGAAGATCCGCGCCGCCGTCATCGCCCAGTTCGGGCATGTCGCCCGGGCCGTACGGGACTTGGGGCCCGGGGAACTCGCACGGCCCAGCGGGGTCGGGGAGTGGACCGTCGGGGAGCTCGCCGGGCACATCGCCTGGATCGCGGACTCGCTGGCCGGGGGGCTGGCCCGGCCGCCGGCCGCCGTCGCCGAGCTGAGCGCCGTCGAGTGGCCCTTCGCCACCGCGTCCCTCGCCGGGAAGATCTCCGAGGCCGCCCGGGAGACCCTGACCGGCGCCCCGGTCGCCGAGCTGTTCGAGCGGGCGGGCACGCGGATGGCCGAGGCCCTGGAGGCGAACCCCGGCAGCCGGGTGATGCACCTGTGGATCGGGGACATGACCCTCGCCGACTTCCTGGTCACCCGGACCGTCGAGCTGGTGGTGCACACCGACGACCTGAACCGGGCCACCGGCCTGGACGTCCCCGTCGAGCGGCAGGCCCTCGCCGCCTGCACCCGGCTGCTCGCCGACGCCCTCGCCGTGAAGGCGCCCGGGGGCTCGGTGGAGGTGCGGATCCCGCCCTTCGCGGTGGTCCAGTGCGTCGAGGGACCCCGCCACACCCGGGGCACTCCGCCCAACGTGGTGGAGACCGACCCGCTCACCTGGCTCCGGCTCGCGACGGGCCGGACCGGCTGGGCCGAGGCCCTGGACGCGGCCCGGGTCAGCGCGAGCGGTGAGCGGGCCGACCTGTCCGGGCTGCTGCCGCTGATGAGCTGAGCGGGGAACCGGCCGGGGGGCCGGGCCGTCCCAGGGGCATGCGCATCCTCAGGCACTCCCCGGGGCTCGCCGCCGGCGGGCTGGTCCTCGTACTGGCCCTGGCCGGCTGCGCCGGGACCCCGCAGGAGAGGGACACCCCCGTGCCCGCACCCGTCTCCGCCACGCCCCCGGTCCCCGACGCCCCGCTGACCGTGACCCGGTGGACCGTGACGGCCCTCTCCGGAGTCCCGGTGCCCGCCGGGGCGGCCGGCCGGGCCCGGTTCACCCTCGCCCCCGACGGCACCGCCGGCGGCAGCCTCGGCTGCAACCGGTTCAGCGCGGGGGCGGCCGTCGCGGGACCCACCGTCACCTTCGGGCCGCTGACCAGCACCCGGATGGCCTGCGAGGGCCCGCCCGGCGAGGTCGAGCGGGCCCTGACCGGGCTGTTCGGCGCGGGCCCGCTCACCTGGCAGGTCCGGGGCGCCACCCTCACCCTCACCGCGGCCGACGGCAGGTCCCTGACCGCGGAGGCGGGCTCGGCGGCCGAGTGAGGCGGGTCCGTCGGCGCCTGAGGGAGGTCAGGAGGGGTACGGGAGCAGGCCCGCGTCCGTCCGCTCCCAGGCCGCCCGCAGCTCCGCCAGCCTGGCGGGTTCCACCGCGGCCTTGTCGGCCTGCTCGCGCAGGTCACCGGCCAGGTCGAACAGCTGGTCGCGGCCGGACCTGCCCCGGTAGTACTTCCAGTTCCCGCGCCGCAGCGCCCGCTCCCCGCGCACCCGCCAGAACAGGTCCCGCTCGGCCGGCCGCTCCCCGCGCAGCAGGTATCCGGCCAGGCTCACGCCGTCCAGCGGGTACGCCCGGTGCGGCCGGGTCCCGGCCAGCTCCAGCAGGGTCGCCGTCCAGTCCGGGCTGAACACCGGGACCCGGCTGACCTGGCCGCCGTCGATCCGGGCGGGCCAGCGCAGGATGTTCGGCACCCGGATCCCGCCCTCCTGGAGGGAGGCCTTGTTGCCCGAGAGCGGCCAGTTGTACGAGAAGCGCTCGCCGCCGTTGTCGCTGCCGAAGACGACCAGGGTGTCCTCCTCCTGGCCCGAGCGCCGCAGCGCGTCCAGCACCCGGCCCACCGAGCGGTCCAGGTCCTCCACCATCTGCTTGTACTTCTCCACCGAGCCGCCGTCCTGGTGCCACAGCGCCCGGGCGTCGCCCGCCTTGATCCGCCGGACGATCTCGGCGCTCTCCGCGGTGTCCCCCTCGGCGATCCACGGCCAGTGCGGGGTGGTGAAGTTCAGGTTCAGCAGCCACGGCTTGCCGTGGTGGTCGCGGGAGACGTACTCGCTCGCCCGCTCCGTGATGATCCTCGTGTAGTAGCGCAGGTCCTTGTACTCGGCGTCGCCCTCGTACAGGTCGTACTCGCCGCCCAGGCCCAGCTTGGAGTAGTACTCCAGCGCCCCGCCGAAGTTCCCGAAGAACGTGTCCCAGCCGGACTTGGTCGGGCTGTAGTCCGGCAGGTAGCCGGCGTGCCACTTGCCGATCAGCGCGGTGGAGTACCCGGCCTCCCGCAGCAGTGAGGCCAGCGTCGGGTGCGTCGGGTCCAGGCCCGCCGTCTTGTCCGCGATCGGCTCGGCCAGACCGCCCTTCGTACGGCCCGGGTAGCGCCCGGTGTAGAGGCTGAAACGGGTCGGGGAGCAGGTCGCCGAACCGGAGTAGGCGTCGGTGAACCGGACCCCCTGGCGGGCGAGCCGGTCCAGGTTCGGGGTCTTGATGTGGGGGGAGCCGTACGAGGACAGGTCGGCCCAGCCGAGGTCGTCGCCCAGGATGAACAGGATGTTCGGGCGGCGCGACCGGCGCTCGCGGGCGGCCCGGAAATCGCGCTCCCCGGGAGCGGCCTCACGGGCGTCCGCAGACCGGTCGGCGGCCTGTGCGGGAGCCGCTCCCAGCCCCGCCGCGGTGACCGCCGCGGTCGCTCCGACGGCGCCCCCGAAGGCACGGCGGGACAGCTTGCTGTTGTGCGAAGACACAAGTACTCCAAGGCGCGGCTCACCCGCCCGCCGCCGGCGGGGCGCGGGACGGCGCGCGGCGCGGCGGGGCAGGCCGGGGTGAGGCGGAAATGTGAAAAGGGGAAGAAGAGTTGCGGCTATGCGAAGCAGCGACACATGGCGCTCGCGACACGGACCAGGTCCACGTGCCGGCGCTCGACGAGGGTGACGGAACGGTCACCGAGGGGCTGCATGGGGCGAGAGCCTGTACGAATTCCCTCGTAGATGTCAACAAAAGATCGAATAGCGAGACGGAGGCATCCCGTCACCCTCTGTGCTGTGACATTTCCCAGCCGTCCCCAATTCGGACCAGTGGTCGATCTCGCCTACACTCGGGGGCGTGCCTCGTGGTGATGGACGACTCAACCACGACCTGCTCCCCGGCGAGAAGGGCCCCCAGGACGCTTGCGGCGTCTTCGGTGTCTGGGCTCCGGGTGAAGAGGTCGCCAAGCTCACCTACTTCGGACTGTATGCCCTGCAGCACCGTGGACAAGAGTCCGCGGGAATCGCTGTGAGCAACGGTTCCCAGATCCTCGTCTTCAAGGACATGGGCCTTGTGTCCCAAGTCTTCGACGAAACCTCCCTCGGCTCGCTCCAGGGTCATATCGCGGTCGGTCACGCCCGCTATTCGACCACCGGAGCCTCCGTCTGGGAGAACGCTCAGCCCACCTTCCGGGCGACCGCCCACGGCTCCATTGCCCTGGGTCACAACGGCAACCTGGTGAACACCGCCGAGCTCGCCGAGATGGTCGCCGACCTCCCCCGTCAGGATGGCCGCGCCACCCAGGTGGCGGCCACCAACGACACCGACCTGGTGACCGCCCTCCTCGCCGGCCAGACCGACGACGAGGGCAGGCCCCTGACCATCGAGGAGTCGGCCGCCAAGGTCCTCCCGCAGGTCAAGGGCGCCTTCTCGCTGGTCTTCATGGACGAGGGAACCCTCTACACCGCCCGTGACCCGCAGGGCATCCGCCCGCTGGTCCTCGGCCGCCTGGAGCGCGGCTGGGTGGTCGCGAGCGAGACCGCCGCCCTCGACATCTGCGGCGCCAGCTTCGTGCGCGAGGTCGAGCCGGGCGAGCTCATCGCGATCGACGAGAACGGCCTGCGCACCTCGCGCTTCGCGGAAGCGAAGCCCAAGGGCTGCGTGTTCGAGTACGTCTACCTGGCGCGCCCGGACACCGACATCGCCGGCCGCAACGTCTACCTCTCGCGCGTCGAGATGGGCCGGCGCCTCGCCAAGGAGGCCCCGGTCGAGGCCGACCTGGTGATAGCGACGCCGGAGTCCGGCACGCCCGCCGCCGTCGGCTACGCCGAGGCCAGCGGGATCCCGTACGGCTCCGGCCTGGTCAAGAACGCCTACGTCGGCCGGACCTTCATCCAGCCCTCGCAGACGATCCGCCAGCTCGGCATCCGCCTCAAGCTCAACCCGCTCAAGGAAGTCATCCGGGGCAAGCGCCTCGTCGTCGTCGACGACTCGATCGTCCGCGGCAACACCCAGCGCGCCCTCGTGAAGATGCTCCGCGAGGCCGGCGCGGCCGAGGTCCACATCCGGATCTCCTCGCCGCCGGTGAAGTGGCCGTGCTTCTTCGGCATCGACTTCGCCACCCGGGCCGAGCTGATCGCCAACGGCATGACGGTCGACGAGATCGCCACGTCGCTGGGCGCGGACTCGCTCTCGTACATCTCGCTCGACTCGATGATCGAGGCGACCACCATCCAGAAGCCCAACCTCTGCCGTGCCTGCTTCGACGGCGAGTACCCCATGGCGCTGCCCGACCCGGAGCTCCTGGGCAAGCAGCTCCTGGAGAACGAGCTCGCGGGCGGCACCGACGCCGCCGACGCGCTCCGCCGCCCGTAGGCCCGTGGGCCGGCCCTTTCCGGGCCGGCCCGGCTCCACCTGCGCCGAGCCCTGTCTTTGAGGCTTCTCCCGGGGCCCGGCACCACACGCAGCAACGACACGAAAGCTCTCGCCTGTCATGACAGAGAAGACCACCGGTGCAAGCTACGCAGCCGCCGGCGTCGACATCGAAGCGGGCGACCGCGCCGTCGAGCTGATGAAGGAGTGGGTGAAGAAGACGCAGCGCCCCGAGGTCCTCGGCGGCCTCGGCGGCTTCGCCGGCCTCTTCGACGCCTCCGCCCTCAAGCGCTACGAGCGCCCCCTGCTGGCCTCGGCCACGGACGGCGTGGGCACCAAGGTGGACATCGCCCGCCAGATGGGCGTGTACGACACCATCGGCCACGACCTGGTCGCCATGGTCATGGACGACATCGTCGTCTGCGGCGCCGAGCCGCTCTTCATGACGGACTACATCTGCGTCGGCAAGGTCCACCCCGAGCGCGTCGCGGCCATCGTCAAGGGCATCGCCGAGGGCTGTGTCCTGGCCGGCTGCGCCCTGGTCGGCGGCGAGACGGCCGAGCACCCGGGCCTGCTCGGACCGGACGACTTCGACGTCGCGGGCGCCGGCACCGGCGTGGTCGAGTACGACCGCCTCCTGGGCGCCGATCGCATCCGTACGGGGGACGCCGTCATCGCGATGGCTTCGTCCGGCCTTCACTCGAACGGGTACTCGCTCGTCCGCCACGTCCTCTTCGACCGGGCCGGGATGTCCCTCGACCGGCACGTCGAGGAGCTCGGCCGGACCCTCGGCGAGGAGCTGCTGGAGCCGACGAAGATCTACTCGCTCGACTGCATGGCCCTCACCCGCACGGCCGAGGTCCACGCCTACTCGCACATCACCGGCGGTGGCCTCGCCGCGAACCTGGCCCGCGTCATCCCGGACCACCTGCACGCCACGGTCGACCGCTCCACCTGGACCCCCGGGGCGATCTTCGACCTGGTCGGCAAGGCCGGCGACGTCGAGCGGCTGGAGCTGGAGAAGACCCTCAACATGGGCGTCGGCATGATGGCCGTGGTCCCGCAGGAGTCGGTGGACGTGGCCCTGACCGCGCTGGCCGACCGGGGCGTCGAGGCCTGGGTCGCCGGCGAGATCCTGGACCGGGGCGACCACACCGAGGGTGCGACCCTGACCGGCGACTACGCGGTCTGAGCAGCACCGAAACCCGGTCCGGGGCTAAGGCCCTGGACCGGGTTTCGGCATTTTCAGCTTTCAGCCAGCGAGAGCTGGACTGCGCAGACGCTCACGGCAGAGGTGGTGTGCGTCAAGCCCCGCGACGGTGCGCCGACGGACCGGACTCTTCGTCCTCGTCCTCGTCGTCATCGTTGTACAGATCCGCGTACTTCGCGTACGGGTCGTCGTCGTCCAGATCGTCATCGACTTCGACCGGCGCGCTGATAGGCAGCGGCTCTGTCGGCGATGCGCCCAGCTCATTGGCCAGACGCGAGAGGTCAGTCCCGCCGCTGTTGTACTTCAGCTGGCGGGCGACCTTTGTCTGCTTGGCCTTGGCCCGGCCGCGCCCCATGGCTCGACCCCCTCGGTGACGGGGCTCGACGGCCCCAGAGTCTGACACGCGTTCATGGTTCGGAGCGGGCTCTCCGTGGAGAGACCGTCCGTAGGGGTTTAACGGTACCTGCTTCCGCGGCCATACGGTACGCCGCCCGCATGACGTGCCTCTCCACAGAACCAGCGGGACACCCCGTACTCGCTGGTCAGCTGCGATTTTAACGCTTTCCTGGCCGCCGACCCGCCGAAGCGCAGTGAGTTCCGTCTCGCCACGCTCCGGCGGGTCACCGGCGGGGGTCCGGCCGGACCCCGGTGGGGCTATGCCGTGCGGGCGGCGGCGCGGGCGGCCAGGGCGTCGGCCATCCGCTGCTCGGCGATCCGGTCGGCCGCGGCGGCCGGCGGGATCCCGTCATCCTTCGCACGTGCGAATATGGCCAGGGTGGTGTCGAAGATCTTCGACGCCTTGGCCTTGCACCGGTCGAAGTCGAAGCCGTGCAGCTCGTCGGCGACCTGGATCACGCCGCCCGCGTTGACCACGTAGTCCGGGGCGTAGAGGATCCCGCGGTCCGCGAGGTCCTTCTCCACGCCCGGGTGGGCCAGCTGGTTGTTGGCCGCGCCGCACACGACCGAGGCCGTGAGCACCGGGACGGAGGCGTCGTTGAGGGCGCCGCCCAGCGCGCAGGGGGCGTAGATGTCGAGCCCCTCGGTGCGGATGAGGGCCTCGGTGTCGGCGACGGCCGAGACCTTGCCGCCGGGGTGCTTGTCGAGGATCTCGCGCACGGACTCCTCGCGGACGTCCGTGATCACGACCTCGGCGCCGTCCTCCAGCAGGTGCTCGACCAGGTGGCGGCCGACCTTGCCGACGCCCGCGACGCCGACCTTGCGGCCGCGCAGGGTCGGGTCGCCCCACAGGTGCTGGGCGCTGGCGCGCATGCCCTGGAAGACGCCGAACGCGGTGAGCACGGAGGAGTCGCCGGCGCCGCCGTTCTCGGGGGAGCGGCCGGTGGCCCAGCGGGTCTCGCGGGCGACGACGTCCATGTCGGCGACGTACGTGCCGACGTCGCAGGCGGTGACGTAGCGGCCGCCGAGCGACTCCACGAACCGGCCGTAGGCCAGCAGGAGCTCCTCGGTCTTCAGGACGGAGGGGTCGCCGATGATGACGGCCTTGCCGCCGCCGAGGTCGAGACCGGCGAGGGCGTTCTTGTACGACATGCCGCGCGAGAGGTTCAGCGCGTCACGGACGGCTTCCTCGTCGGAGGCGTACGCGTGGAAGCGCGTGCCGCCGAGGGCGGGGCCCAGGGCGGTGGAGTGGATGGCGATGACGGCCTTGAGTCCGGTGGCCCGGTCCTGGCACAGCACGACTTGCTCGTGGCCGCCCTGCTCACTGCGGAACAGGGTGTGCAGGACGCCGTCGGTCATTTCGGTCACGGTGGTGACTCCCATGGAAGAGATGCGGCGGAAAGACGCCCGCCCTGCGGGTGGGGGAGGGCGCACTGGGAGCAGAGTAAGACCTGTGGCGGATGCCGGTACCCCTTGTCCGGGGATCGGAACGCTCCCGGGTTCCGCCCGGCTCCCCGCCTCCCGCTCCCGGCCCGCGAGTTGGAGGTGAACCGGGCCCCCGAAGCGGGGAGGACGAGGGGGTGAGCGAATCCCCCGACCTCCGGCCGCCGTCCGCGCGGCCCGCGCCGACGGTCCCGTACGCCTCCTACCTGAGGGTCTACGAGCCCCTGGCCTCCTTCCCCGAACCGGAGCGCACGCACTGGGCGGCGTACGCCCGGCGCGGGACCGCGCCGACCGCGCAGGACGAACTGCGCCGCTCCCTGTCCGACTTGGTCCGGGTCCCCGTGGTCGGGGTCCCGGACCGCGAGAGCGGGGACGCCTTCACCGCCGAGCTGGACGGGGTGCTGCTGGTCTGCCCGTGGCGGACGCGGCTGCGCGGCTGGCTGGCGCTGGAGGAGCTGGCGGCGAACTTCCCGGCGCCGGTGCTGGACGCGGCGCTGCCCCCGTCCGCCCGTCGGCGGGCCGCCGCCGAGTACGAGGCCTGGCGGGAGAGGAACCCCGACGCGCGCCCGTGGATCCGCACCGGGGTGTGGCAGGTGCCGCTGCGCTGGTTCGTGCTGGTGGCGGACGAGGAGCGGGAGTACCTGCCGGGAGAGCGGCTGCGCTACCGGACGCCGATGGTGCAGGCGAGGCGCCGGCTGGCGCGGGGGCTGCGGACCCTGCGCGAGGCGGACCGGCGGGGCTGGCCGGGGTACGGGCAGCTGGCCGAGGGGCTGGCGGAGGTCGGCCGCTGGCTGGAGGAGTTCCATCCGAGGTCGATGGTCGAACTGGATTACGGCGGGCTGCTGCACGCGCTCCCGGCTGACGGACTGGCCGCGGACAGGTCGGCCCGCGACCTCGCGGAGGGGATCGCGGCCCTGCGGGAGGGGGACCGCGAGGGCGCGGCGGCGGTGCACGAGGAACTCGCGCGGCGCTGGAGGGTGGTGCGGGAGAGACTTTTCGCGAACTAGAGGCAGCCTTGACCCTTTCCGGAGACGGGGTCTGCGTAGATCATGGACATACCAGTTCGGAACCCGTTCGGGCGCTACGCGTATCGCCCGTATCGGTCACGATCGGCCGAATGGCCCACAAGTCGCAGATCAGGGGCTTGATCACGGTATTAGGGTCTTTGTTCCAGGACCTACGTCCCGATCCGGGCCATTGGCTCAAGCGTGACGGACCGCACTATCCACACCCTTGCGCCCATCCCCTATCCTCATGCCAAAATAGGACAAGGAGTCCGGGGAGGGTTCCTTCCGCCCAACTATGGGCGGAATGCTCGGTATTGCACTCTATGGGGGGTCTGACGACTCCTGATCGCTCTGTGACTGATCGTCACAGTGGGGTGACTGTCCGTTATAGGGCGGTCCATCGGCTTCCGCCGCTGATGAACACCTCGGAGGGCAATTCCATCGGTTTGGCCGTCGAGGCTGGACGGATGGTGTAGTTGTAGTGCCGAGGACAAGCCGTTCGTCCTATAACCGACTCGGCCTGCGTATGTCCATTTCGGGCAACGCGGGCCAAGGTGCAGAATTTAGAGGAAAGAACCGAGATGGTTCGGTTCTCCCGAGGAGGCCGCTCATGACCGCTCGCACCCCTGATGCCGAGCCGCTGCTGACCCCGGCTGAGGTTGCCACCATGTTCCGCGTGGACCCGAAGACGGTTACCCGCTGGGCCAAGGCCGGCAAGCTCACGTCCATCCGCACCCTGGGTGGACACCGCCGTTACCGCGAGGCCGAGGTTCGCGCACTGCTCGCGGGAATTCCGCAGCAGCGCAGCGAGGCCTGAGGTCCCGCAGCACCACCGCTTTAAAGGGTGCGTATCGGATCCCCCAATCCGATGAACCCACACAGCTTCATGCGGCGGGGCCTGCCCCAACAGGCACCGCCGTCGATCGCGCTGGACTCCGCCGGGTCCAGCGCGATTTTTTTGTCCCGGGAGGGGTCGGGCCGGTAGGTGCCATTGCACATATTAAATCGAGGGTGCGTAGGGCTCCGATAAATGTGCGAGTCCCAAAAACTCATGTGGTGACTCCCGTCACACGTGATGACTCTTGTACATCCGGCAATGCGCCCCGTAAAGGGATGTCCTGCGCAGGTCGCCTCACGCGAACGGGGGATTTCTCCCGTCTGGGCGATGTGCACCGCGAGCCTCCGGAGGGCCCCTTGGGGGGCGTGGGCGGCGGGGGTGGCCCCAGGAGATCCGGGCGGGCGAGCGAGGCCCTCTGAGGGGCTTCCAGGGGCTTCGTGAGCCCCGAGTGATCATGAGGTGGCGGAGCGCGTCCGTGCGGGCCGGGTCGTAGGGCCCGACAATGCGTCAGGGCCCGTATCCCTTGGGGGATACGGGCCCTGACGTTTCTGCGAACCTGACGGGACTTGAACCCGCGACCTCCACCTTGACAGGGTGGCGAGCTAACCAACTGCTCCACAGGTCCTCGAATCGCCGCCGATCGCTCGGCTGCGAGTCAGACTGTACAGCAGGTCAGGGGGTGCGGTCGAACCGGATCACGGAGCGAGTGCGTCCACCGCCTTCACGATGCGCTTGTCGGAGATCGGGTACGCCGTGCCGAGGGCGTGCGCGAAGTAGCTGACCCGCAGCTCCTCGATCATCCAGCGGATCTCGGTGACCGCCTCCGGCACGGGCCGGCCCTTCGGCAACTGCTCCAGCAGCCACAGGTACTCGTCGCGCATCTCGTGGACCTTCTCCATGCGCGTGGTGTCGCGCTGGGCGCCCGTCGACATCTGCTGGAGCCGCCGGTCGATCGCCACCAGGTAGCGCATCAGGTCCGGCAGCCGCTTCAGCCCGGTCAGCGTCACGAAACCGGCCGGCATCAGGGCCGCCAGCTGCGCCTTCACGTCCGCGACGTTGGCCATCAGGGCCAGGCTGCTCGTCGCCTTCAGCCGCCGCTCGCAGGCCTGCCAGGCCGCCAGCACCTGCTGCACCTGCCCGACCGTCCGCACGGTGGTGTCCACCAGGTCGGCCCGTACCGCGTCGAAGAGTCGGCGGAAGCCCGCCTCGTCCCAGGCGGGACCGCCGTGGTCGGCGATCAGCTTGTCCGTGGCCGCGGTCGCGCAGTCGTCGAACAGCGCCTGGATGGAGCCGTGCGGATTGCGGGAGAGGGCCAGCTTCTGCTGGTTGGTCAGCTTCTCCGAGGCGAACTTCGCCGGGTTCACCGGGATGTTGAGGAGGATCAGCCGCCGGGTGCCCAGCCACATCGCCCGCTGCTGCTCGGCCTCGGTGTCGAAGAGCCGGACGGAGACGCTCGTCCCCTCGTCCACCAGCGCCGGGTACGCCTTCACGGGCTGGCCGGCCCGGCGGGTCTCGAAGACCTTCACCAGGGCGCCGATCGTCCAGTCGGTCAGCCCGGAGCGCTCCACCGACTCCCCGCCCGCCCGCTCGGCGGTGGCCGCCGCGGCCTTGGACAGGGCCTGGCGGGCCTTGGGCTTCAGCTGGAGCCGCAGGGCCTCCAGGTCCTTGTCCTCCGCGAGCTTGCGGCGCCGCTCGTCAACGATCCGGAAGGTGATCTTCAGGTGGTCCGGGATCCGGGAGAGGTCGAAGTCCTCCGCCGACACCGGGACCCCGACCATCCGCTGGAGCTCGCGCGCCAGCACCACCGGCAGCGGCTCCCCCAGCACCGGCTCCCGCTCCAGGAACCGCGAGGCGTAGTTCGGCGCGGGCACGTAGTGCCGGCGGATCGGCTTGGGCAGCGAACGGATCAGCTCGGTGACGACCTCCTCGCGCAGACCCGGGATCTGCCAGTCGAAGCCCTCGTCGGTGACCTGGTTCAGCACCTGGAGCGGGATGTGGACGGTCACGCCGTCCGCGTCCGCACCCGGCTCGAACTGGTAGGTCACCCGGAACTTCAGCTGCCCCTGCCGCCAGGAGTCCGGATAGTCGGCCTTGGTGACCCCGGCCGCCTTCTCCGTCAGCAGCATCTCGCGCTCGAAGTCGAGGAGTTCCGGCTCCTCGCGCCGCTTGTGCTTCCACCAGGAGTCGAAGTGCGCCCCCGACACCACGTGCTCGGGGATCCGCTGGTCGTAGAAGTCGAACAGGGTCTCGTCGTCCACCACGATGTCGCGGCGCCGCGCCCGGTTCTCCAGCTCCTCGACCTCGGTCAGCAGCTTGCGGTTGTCCGCGTAGAACTTGTGGTGGGTGCGCCAGTCGCCCTCGACCAGCGCGTTGCGGATGAACAGCTCGCGCGAGACCTCGGGGTCGATCCGGCCGTAGTTGATCTTCCGCTGGGCGACGATCGGCACCCCGTACAGGGTGACCTTCTCGTACGCCATCACGGCCGCCTGGTCCTTCTCCCAGTGCGGCTCGCTGTACGTGCGCTTGATCAGGTGCTGCGCCAGCGGCTCCACCCACTCGGGCTCCACCTTGGCGTTGACCCGCGCCCACAGCCGCGAGGTCTCCACCAGCTCCGCCGACATCACGAACTTCGGCTGCTTCTTGAACAGCGCCGACCCGGGGAAGATCGCGAACTTCGCCGACCGCGCGCCCAGGTACTCGTTCTTGTCGGTGTCCTTCAGGCCGATGTGCGACAGCAGACCGGCCAGCAGCGAGACGTGGATGTTCGTCTCGGCGCCGTCGGCCTCGTTGACGTGGATGCCCATCGTCTTGGCCACCGAGCGCAGCTGCGCGTAGATGTCCTGCCACTCGCGGATCCGCAGGAAGTTCAGGTACTCCTGCTTGCACATCCGGCGGAAGGAGGACGAGCCGCGCTTCTTCTGCTGCTCGCGGATGTAGCGCCACATGTTCAGGAAGGAGAGGAAGTCGCTCGTCTCGTCCTTGAACCGGGCGTGGTTCTGGTCCGCCTGGGTCTGCTTGTCCGACGGGCGCTCGCGCGGGTCCTGGATCGACAGGGCCGCCGCGATGACCATGACCTCGCGGACGCAGTTGTTCTTGTCCGCCTCCACCACCATGCGGGCCAGGCGCGGGTCCACCGGCAGCTGGGAGAGCTGGCGGCCCATCGGGGTGAGCCGCTTCTTCGGGTCCTTCTCCGCGGGGTCCAGCGCGCCGAGCTCCTGGAGGAGCTGCACGCCGTCGCGGATGTTGCGGTGGTCCGGCGGGTCGATGAAGGGGAACTTCTCGATCTCGCCGAGCCCGGCGGCGGTCATCTGGAGGATGACGGAGGCCAGGTTGGTGCGCAGGATCTCGGCGTCCGTGAACTCCGGACGGGCGTTGAAGTCGTCCTCGGAGTACAGCCGGATGCAGATGCCGTCGCTGGTACGGCCGCAGCGGCCCTTGCGCTGGTTGGCGCTGGCCTGGCTGATCCGCTCGATGGGCAGCCGCTGCACCTTCGTGCGGTGGCTGTAGCGGGAGATGCGGGCCGTGCCCGGGTCGATCACGTACTTGATGCCGGGGACCGTCAGGGAGGTCTCGGCGACGTTGGTCGCCAGCACGATCCGGCGGCCGGTGTGCTGCTGGAACACCCGGTGCTGCTCGGCGTGCGAGAGGCGGGCGTAGAGCGGCAGCACCTCGGTGAAGCGGAGCTTCTTCTTGATCAGGGCGTCGGCGGTGTCGCGGATCTCCCGCTCGCCGGAGAGGAAGACCAGGATGTCGCCCGGGCCCTCGCCCTGGA
The DNA here is from genome assembly GCF_040301925.1 of Streptomyces sp. NPDC000075. NCBI lineage: Bacteria > Bacillati > Actinomycetota > Actinomycetes > Kitasatosporales > Streptomycetaceae > Streptomyces > Streptomyces sp. NPDC000075. Next base: position 1,118 of record NZ_JBEPFL010000003.1, on the reverse strand, counting down.
GCTCGTCCACGGCGTCGCAGATCGCGGTGATCTGGTCGCGGTCGCTCTCCTCGCTGTCCTCTTCGAGCAGCGGCCGGTAGCGGACCTCCACCGGGTACGTCCGCCCGCTGACCTCGACGATCGGGGCGTCGCCGAAGTGGCGGGAGAACCGCTCCGGGTCGATGGTCGCGGAGGTGATCACGACCTTGAGGTCGGGCCGCTTGGGGAGCAGCTGGGCCAGGTAGCCGAGCAGGAAGTCGATGTTGAGGCTGCGCTCGTGGGCCTCGTCGATGATGATCGTGTCGTAGGCGCGCAGCTCGCGGTCCGTCTGGATCTCGGCGAGCAGGATGCCGTCCGTCATCAGCTTGACGAAGGTCGCGTCGGGGTTGACCTGGTCGGTGAAGCGGACCTTCCAGCCGACGGTCTGCCCGATCTCGGACTTGAGCTCCTCGGCGATGCGCTCCGCGACCGTGCGGGCGGCGATCCGGCGGGGCTGGGTGTGCCCGATCATGCCCCGGACGCCGCGCCCCAGCTCCATGCAGATCTTGGGGATCTGCGTGGTCTTCCCGGAGCCGGTCTCACCGGCGACGATCACGACCTGGTGGTCGCGTATCGCCTCGGCGATCTCGTCCTTCTTCTGGCTGACGGGGAGGTTCTCGGGATAGGTGACCTCCGGCATGCGCGAGGCGCGGCCGGCCAGTCGCGCGGCGGCCTTCTCGGCCTCCGCGGCGATCTCGTCGAGCACGGCCTGCTGGGCCTCGGGCTTGCGGATGCGGCGGGCGCCCTCGAGGCGACGGCCGAGGCGGTGCGCGTCCCGGAGGGAGATCTCACCGAGAAGCGTCTGCAGGGCGGCGAAGGAAGTAGACATACCTGATCGAGGATCTCACCTGGGCCGGGCGGGTGGCGAACGCATTTGTGCCCCTCCCCGTACCATTTCGGGACGAGTCCCCCAGCCGTGCGAGTGAGAGGCAGCCCACCTTGTCCTGCCGTCGCCCTGCGTGGTGCCTCTCGGCCGCCGCCGTGTTCGCGGTGGTGGCGGGGGTACTGGGCCTCGCCCTCGCCTTCGCCCCGGCCGGGCCGGGTCAGGCCGCGGCGGACCGGGACCGGGCGCCGCGGGCGCAGGCCGCCCAGGCGGCGTC